>CAZRRT010000118.1:0-6467 GCA_964602605.1 uncultured Ruminiclostridium sp. | reverse complement strand
CATAAATTTGACCAATTTGCAATACCAGAAAACCCTGATGTATTCAAGATTGTTCAATATATAATGCGGTGTAAATCTTGGGGAAAATGGGACAATTAGTAACAAATTAGTATCACCCTTCGCCCCAATTTTGAACCGAGTGACATTGAAGAATAACCTTTTTGACTTTCAAAATTTGTGCAAATTAAACAAAAATCAAAACAATCAATAATAGCCAAAATCCCCGTCTATAGTTTTCCCATTTTAATTCTAAGCTTCAACATTTCAGCAACATTAGCAATAAATTCCGTATTTGTGGGTTTCTTTTTTCTTGTGAGAACCGTTTTGCCAAAGTATTGACACAGCATTTCCTCATTTCCCTTATCCCAAACCATTCTTATTGCTCGGCTTATGTTTGAAGCTGCAAGGGTGGGAGTGGTATTAAATTTCGCAGCAACAGCAGGATAAAGAAGTTTAGTAGCTGAAGTTATCATCTTGCTGTTTTCCACACACAACATCAAGGCGTGCCTTAAATACCGATAACCTTTGATATTGGCGGGTATTCCGAATTGCTGAATAATTTCCGTCACTGCTATTTCAAGATCAAATTCTGTATTCAATGTTATCACCCGACTTTTTTCATTTAATAGCTTAATAATACCACAAATTAACCCTAATTGCAACATTTATCTTACTCTTTCTTTCATAAAATAAAACACTGCTCATCATATTAAACAAAGGGCAAGTGTTTATTTATATTCTTTCTGTTTTCTCCAAAAAGTTACTGCTTATGCATATTTTCCGCTTTGACAGCCGCCGTAACCGCTCCGTTCAATCCGATAACAACATAATCAGAGCTATGCCGCAGCCTATCTGCATAACCGTGTAATTGGAATTTTGAAAAGGAATTGACAAAAGGAAAAAATCTCACATCGCAGCAGTTTAGTAAAGTCAAATGTTAGGTTCAAAACAACTGTTTCATTGGTAAAAAAAGTAAAATACCCATACCACATAACTACCACAACATATAGAGCAAGTACAAAATTTCTTCTTTTCAAACTTCCCCGTAATCAGGTTTAGTTAAAATATAATTTTATAATTTTTAAAAAGCACCCCTTTAAATTATAAAAAAGAGAGCAAAAGCCCTCCTTAAACTTGACGCCAATACAGCCGATTTTTTCCTTAACCTTATCAAAAATGCCACGTTTTTTCGGCTTATATGGCTTAATTATGTAATCTTTATCTGAATAATGACAAGCAATAAGCCCTTTGGCAGCAGAATATAAATCTTCTTGCTTGAATACTTCATTGTCTTCTGTATATTCTTCATCGCTGCCACTGTTTGAGTTGCCCTCATCGTCATTATCCGTCAAAGCGCAGATCTCCTCAAGGAGCAAAGCGTTGCCCCTGATTACCTCTTTAATAATCTGCCATACCTCAAAGTAAACCCGTCTTTGCTCCCTTATCCATTTTAACAGTTTTGTCGCCTTGTCAGACTGTAAAATACGTTGGATCTTCTTAATGATAAAATAACGGTTATGCCCCTTGCTGCCGTCCTTTTTTATGTAATTCTCTTTTTTTATTATGCCTTTTTCTTCCAAAATTCTAATCGACTTGGATATAGACGCCGAACTCATTCCTGTTATTTCGGTTATTTCCGTGTATGAAGGAAAAGAGTAGGAATCTTTAAAGGACAGCATATATAATGTCAGCATAAGCTGATAAGCCATAGGCGGCATATCAACCGTTGCATATTCTGCCGGGAGTAAAAAATAGTCCTTTTGCGGATTAAAATTATTTACCTTGTATGAGCTGCGCATATAATGACCCGTAAGAGGGTTATAGTTGTTTTCAATGGAAATCAGCGTTAAATCCTGTAATTTGTGTATCGTTTTATTTACCGTGGGCAGAAAAGCAGCTCCTATATGTCGCCTTATGGTTTCCTGCTTGACTTGTACGGTGTCGGTCTTTTGCACCGTGCAGATATATGTAAGATACAGATATGTTCTGCAGGCAAGACCTTGCAGAGAACATATACTGTTTGGCAATTTTATAAATCCATTTGTATTCATTATTTCCTCCTAAAAATAATTAAGACATCTTTTTTCCGTAAGATGTCTTTATTTTCGATGCTACCAAAAACGGCAAGCAAATCTTTTTGGTGATATAAAAAGGCTCTGTCGCAATTAACAGAGCCTTTGGCTTATTCATTTTCGATTTTTTCAAGAAATTCATCGGGAGAGTACACAGGTATCTCGCTTTTCGTGTAGTCTTTTTGATTTCGAGTAACAATACAATCTGCACCTATACGCTTTGCTGTTTCAATCATTACAGCGTCCTCATAATCGCTTGTTTCGGAATATAAGGCAAGTTCGCAGTCATTGGCAAGTGTATCAACCACTGTAAAAACCATATACAGCTTGCGAATGCTATCACGAGCGATCGAATCATTATTCGGACTTCGACGGATAATGTAATAAATATCCGTTATAGATTTAGCGGTAAGAATACCGACACAAGCCTTATCTGAAACAGAATGTAAAACACGTAGCGAATTATCAAAAAATGGTTCTCGATTTTGAAGTACATCAAGCACAATACAAGTGTCGATAATTGCTTTCATATTTTACTTAACCTTTCTTCCCTTGCTTCTTCAAGCGTAATATCAGCAGGAATAATGCCAATAAGCGAATCCACAAGCGCTCTTCTGTCAGCATTAGGATTTGTCAGTTTTGCAATAATTTTACCGTTTTTGGTAATAAATACATCTTCGGTTTCGGCAATTTTAAGGTATTTGCCAAGGTTCATTTTGAGTTCGGTCGCAGTAACAGACATAATAACACCTCCTATATAAGTCTATGCTTATGTGTTTTTAATATACCATAATTGAACGATTTTGTCAAGAATTTTGTACGAATTCAGAGAGGAAGAGATGTTTAATGCGGCTATGTAAAACAACCCTAAAATAAGATTTTACTTATTTTAGGGCATAAAACAAAACTAATGGTTAGATTTCCTCTATTTCATCACCCTCTTCACAATCATCGTAAACCGTATCCTGCTCCTGCCCAAATTCAAGCTTACCGTTAATCTCCGCCTGCTTCAGCAGCAAGCTGTTCAGCTCCTCCGCATATTCAAAGGGCTTTCCGTACTGTGCTTTAGCCGTTTCAATTCCTTTTTCGGCTTCCCTTATGCTCGTTAATGCTGATTGCTTTCTCCCCGTGATACCGTTTGAAAGGTTCTCGATTTTTATACAAGTGCCGACTGCCGATAAAGTAAAGTCGCTTTCAAAAATCAGTCCGCTTGTGCCTGTGAGCCTAACAGCAGATGATTGTATTGTATAAGAGAAGGATATATCAAAGCCTCTGTATTTACCCACTGGTTTACTTGCTTCGCCCTCTCTCCACTCTCCGTAGCCTAAATATTCGTTAAACTCTGCCACTAAGGCATTTCCTGCCTCTGTGCGCTCTGTGTAAATTCTACCGTTTACTGTCATAACAAAGCTGCCTTTGGTTATCGGGTTTTCTTCAAGAAGCTTTATATCCCGATCCAACTTTTCAATAAGAACCCTTTGTTTTTGAATAACGGAAGGAAAATGTTCGGTAAAATCATATTTATATCTCGACTGTTGAGAGAGCCAATCGCTTTCAAGCAGTTTTAAGCGATCCACCTCGTTATCCACCTGCATTTTTTCGGCTATCAAGGGATTGTCGGCGGTTGCGGCTTTCATTTCGGCAAAGGTCAGAGCGGTTTCATCAATATCCTTGCAGTTTCTTGCGGGAGGCTTGCCTGACAAAACCTGTGCTATCAGCCGCTGCTTCTTTTCAAGGAGCTGCCAACGGTAGCTGTCAAATGTGCCTTTTGTGCTGTAACAGCGGATAATTACCTCCGAGTTTTCGTTTCCCTGTCTTACAATTCTGCCGTTTCGCTGCTCAATGTCCTTGGGAACATAAGGTGCGTCAAGATGATGTGCGGCAATCAGTTTTCTCTGCATATTAACGCCTGTTCCCAGCTTTGAGGTAGATCCGATTATAACCTTTATCTGCCCGTTATTTACCTTATCGAACATTTTAAGACGCTGCTTGTCATTGGCTGCGTCGTGGACAAAGGCTATTTCCTCGGGCTTGAATTCGCCCGATTTCAGCAATCTGTCCTTTAAAGCCTGATATACATTAAAGCCGTCGCCTGTTGGAGTGCTTAAATCACAAAATACGACCTGAGCCGAATAAGGATACTGTTGATGTATGTTTACAATGCTTTGGGCGCATTGGTTGACCTTTAAACCGTCCCAATCCTCAGCTTCGGGGTTGTTTATACGTGGGTCGAGAGATACCTTTGACATAAATGAGCATACGGCAAGCATATTGTCCTCTTTTGAGGTTACCTTTTTATCTTCAATATTCTGCGCTCTCTCCATTCCCTCTGCAATCTGCACAGCCTGATCCTCCGATTGTTCACAAACAGCTATTTCGGGTTTTTCTCCTGAGATCTTAGGTAAGGAAATATCCTTAATATCCTTTGTCTTAACCAAGTCAAAGCACTGTGACAGCATATTGCAAAGCTCGGGCAGGTTTTTGAACTCAGAAAACCGCTCCCTCATTCTCCAACCGCTGCCGGTGGGTTTAACTTCAAGAGCCAATGAAATATTGCCAAAAACAGACACCCATTCGTCAAAACTGTTTATCCCCTCTTTTTTCAGCATTGGACTCTGCAAAAAGTGCTGAAAAACATAGCATTCGGAGATTGAATTGCTGATAGGCGTGCCTGTGGCAAAGGTTACCCCGCCTCCTTCATTGATTTCCTGCAAATAGGACACTTTCATATCCATATCAAATGCTCTTTGGCTGTCGGCGTTGGAATTTATTCCCGCAATATTGCTGTGCTTTGTGGCAGTGTATAAGTTCTTGTAAATATGGGCTTCATCTACAAACAAGTAATCGCAGCCCAACTGCTCAAAGGTTATGAAATTATCCTTCTTAAAATCGGCTCTAAGCTTAATAAGCCTTTTATCAAGAGCTTTTATTGCGCTTGCATATTGCTTGACGGTAAAAGCTTTTTTGCCGTCGCTTGCCCTTGCCTTTTCTTTTGCAATCATAAGCTGCGTTTTCTTTTCATTAAAAATTTGCTCTTGACGTTCCAAGGATAAAGGGATTTTTTCAAATTGGCTATGGGACATAATAACTGCGTCAAAATCTCCTGTGGCAATTTTTGCTAAAAATCTTCTTCTGTTTTTCTTTTCAAAATCCTTTTCATCAGTTACAAGCACCTTTGCCAACGGGAAAAATCTTGCAAACTCACGTCCCCACTGCGCTACAATGGGCTTTGGCACAACATACAACGGCTTTTTTACTGCGCCTATACTGCGCATATACATTCCTGCCGCCGCCATAGCTGCCGTTTTTCCTGCGCCCACCTCGTGCGCAAGCATAACGCTGCTGCCCGATGCTATTCGTGCAACGGCGTTCAGCTGGTGGGGACGCAATTCGATAAGAGGGTTAAGTCCCGGAACTTTTATGTGACTGCCGTCATACTTTCTTACAACGATATTGTTAAAGCGGTCGTTGTAGATCCGCTCTATTCTTTCCACACGCCCTGAATCCTTTAAAACCCAATCCTTAAAGGCGTTTTCGATTTTTGTCTGTCTATCCCTTGCTATCTGAGTCTCCTTAATATTGACAACATATTTTACTGCCTTTTCTCCATTCTGCTTGCGATATTCAACAGGATCTTTAACAGTAACTCGCTTTTGGTTAAGTGAGCTTTCCATAATTTCATAAGCGTTCATTCTGTGCGTACCGTAAACCTGCTCGATATTAACATTACCTACTGCCCCTTTGTTGGTTATTTTCCACTGATTAAGCAGGCTGCTGTATTCAACATCAATAGTAGAGCTTATGTTAAATCCGCTTGTTGCTCTTTGCCAAGACGGCGTATCAAATGTTTCATAAACAAAATCCCTATACATATCCTCGGGTATATATACCGCACCTACGGAAAAGTCAATGTCGGAAATAGGTATATCTGTTGGTTGATGTTCACGAAGGGCGGCAGCGTTTCTTTCAAAAAGCTCGGGGTATTGCTCTGCAAACATCATAGCCGTTTGAAGCTTATCCTTTACATATCCGCTTAAATATTCCTCCGCCGTTTCCCAGCCGCTGTACGGAGAGCCGTTGTATTTTTGCGGATTTTGGTATATAAGATCTCCCAAATCAGATATGACTTTTTCTTCACTTTCTCCGCAAAGCCTTGCCATATACGGTATATTAACCGCATTTTTCAGGTTGAGGGAAATTGCAAGTGCTTCCTGTGGGCTGTCTGCCTTTTCCACCGTTTTTAACGGTGATATTGTGGCTTTTGTGAAAATATCCGCCTTTTCATATACGCCTGTGTTTTCCGTTTCGTCGGTTTCCCGTTCAAGTGACAGTAAAAGCGAGCTGCGCATATCGGTGCGGAACAGCCTTATATTTTCCGCCTTATTAAGGTATCCG
>CAZRRT010000117.1:0-6469 GCA_964602605.1 uncultured Ruminiclostridium sp. | reverse complement strand
CAGATAGTTATATGGGTTTGCCATTAGTGAATTTTGAGGACGTTGAAAATGTCTATCCACCTAATGAATATGGAATATATATTTGTATAGGTTACTTTAAAATGTGTACACTTAGAGAAAGATTGTTTAACGAAGCGTTGAACAAAGGATATGAAATATTAAGCTATATTCATCCAACAGCAGTTGTTAATGCAAAATCTATGGGAATTGGTACAATGATTTTAGAAAATGTAACAATTGGACCCGGATGTGAAATAGGAAACGGTAATGTTTTCAGAGCATGTTCTCATCTTGCTCATAATGCAGTTGTTGGTAATTTTAACTATTTTACCATTTCAGTATCACTTGCAGGCAGAATGAGCATTGGGAATAATTGTTTTTTTGGGAATAATTGCACAGCCAAAGACGGATTAAAGATTGCAGATTATACACTAATTGGAGCAGGATGTTATATAAGTAAAGATACTGTACCATATGGTGTTTATGTTCCTGCACGTTCTGTTTGCTTGCAAGATAAGAAAAGTGTAGATTTTTTTTAATCTGTAATTAAATCAACACTGCTCAATTAAACGTTTTCCATTGTTGCTGATTCCGCTAGACAGTGGGCAAAGAATTTTAGAGGAAAAAATTTTTCATCTCAAAGTGAAAGCACTAAATGGAGAATATAAGGATATTATTTGGGAATAAAATTGAGGATAAAAAAATGAACTTGTCTTTTGTTATACCTTGCTATCACAGTGAATTAACCGTAGAGGGCGTTATTAGCGAAATAAAGAGCAAGATGCTGGAACGTCCGGATTTGGATTATGAAATTATAGCAGTAAACGATTGTTCACCCGACAGGGTGCTTGATGTACTGAAAAAAATATCGATCGGCGATTCAAAGCTTAAAGTGGTTGATTTGGCAAAGAACAGCGGAAAACATGCCGCACAGTTGGCAGGATATTCGTTTGTTTCGGGTGAAATTATTGTAAACCTTGATGACGACGGTCAATGTCCTCTTGACAGATTATGGGATTTGATCAAACCGCTTGAAAACGGATATGATGTATGCTATGCAAAATATCCAAAGAAAACCCAATCCGCACTTAAGAATTTTGGCAGTGCAATAAATTCGGTTATGGCAAACAGCTTGATCGGAAAGCCAAAAGATCTATTCATAAGCAATTTTTCTGCGTACAAACGCTTTGTTATGGATGAAATGATCTCGTATAAAAATCCCTATCCATACAACTTAGGGCTTGTTTTGCGAACCACTTCCAAAATAGCAAATGTTGAAATGGAAGAACGCGAACGCGCTGCAGGAGTTGGTCATTATACATTTATTAAATCATTGAAATTATGGCTTAATGGTTTTACTGCTTTTTCCGTAAAACCTCTCAGAATTTCAACAGTATTAGGCGCAATATGTGCATTAATTGGATTTGTTTTTGGAATAATCACAATAATTCACAAGTTATTGAATCCAGATATGCAGGCAGGTTACAGCTCAACAATGGCTGTGATACTGTTTATAGGCGGCATGATTATGATGATGCTTGGTATGATCGGCGAATACATAGGCAGAATTTATATATGTATAAACAACTCGCCCCAGTATGTTATAAGAGAAACGGTAAATATTGACAAAGAAAAGAGCAAGGAATATGAAAAAGCTTAAACCCTACCTGATATTAAACCTGATATTGCTTTTCTATTCCTTAGGCGGAATATGCTCCAAAACCGCCTCGGGAAAGCCGTTTCTCTCCTTTGAATTTATTCTTTTTTATGGCTTGGTGTTGTTTATATTAGCGGTATATGCGCTTTTGTGGCAGCAGATAATTAAAAAGATTCCGTTAAACATTGCATACGCCAACAGAGCCGTAACCCTTGTTTGGGGAATGGTGTGGGGAGCGGTGATTTTTAAGGAGCATATTTCTCTTGCAAATATAATAGGTGCGGCAATAGTTTTAGCGGGAGTATTACTGATGGTGACAGGCGGTGAGAAAGAAAAATGAGCGAGCTTGCGATTTATTCGGGAATAATGATAATAGGCACATTGATTTCATCGTTCTCTCAAATAATGCTAAAAAAAAGTGCGCAAAAAAATTATCCGTCAAAAATTAAGGAATACTTGAATCCTTTGGTAATAATCGGTTATGGATTGTTTTTCTGTTGTACTTTGATTAGTTTGTATGGATTAAAGGTTGTGCCGCTTTCAATGTCGCCGATTTTGGAAGCCTCAGGATATATTTTTGTGGCAATATTAAGCTATATCTTCTTCAAAGAGAAATTAACAAAAAAACAATTACTCGGAATGTTTTTGATTATCGGCGGTATTGTAGTTTACACCTTGAAATTTTAGGAGACTCTTCAAATGAAAACCAACAAACCCAATATATATAAGCACATATTATTTTTAGCATACTCATACATAACCAAATTAGGCTGGCTTATAATGGATATAATGCCTCCATTTATAAGAAGTCTTGTGTTTAAAATCTGTCTGAAGAAAAAGGGAAAAAGAGGACATATAGATTACGGCGTATATATGAGGTATATGAATCATATAGAATTGGGTGACGACGTTTCCATAAACAGAAACTGTCAGTTGTTTTCATCTCATAAATTTAAAGATGTTAGGATTAAAATCGGAAATCACGTTGCATTGGGACCAAACGTTTATATGTTTGCAGCAGGTCACGACACGTCAAAATTAAGCTTGGACGATACTGCGGCGGATATTACAGTAGGCGACCACGTTTGGATATGCGGAAACAGCACCATTCTTCAAGGCGTAACCATTGGAGAAGGAGCGGTTGTGGCAGCGGGATCGGTGGTAACAAAGGACGTTGAACCGTATACAGTTGTTGGCGGCGTGCCGGCAGTTAAGATAAAGGACAGAGTTCTCACAGATATAAATCAGTAAAATAAAATCGTAGATTCCACAGTAGGAAAAATTGGCATTTTATGCAGGGAAAAAACAGAAGTCAAGAATGACACGAAAAACCGAAAGAATGTATAATATTTCAATGTAAATTCCACTTCAAATTCCACTGTGGAATTTACTTTGAGAGTTTACAACACAGATTCAATAATAAAAATTTTTCAAAAACCTATTGACATATAAAGAAAATTATGCTAAAATAATTAAGCCGCTTGTGTAGGGCTTTTTTAAGTGCGGGTTTTTGTAAATATTCTGCAAGATACCCACCGCCTTTTCCGAATAGGAATAGGGGTTCACTTCCCCCAAAAGAATTTCTTTAAACAGCTTTTCTTTAACACAGCGAGTATAAGAAAGAAGGTTAAAAATATGTACGCAGTAATTGAAACCGGCGGAAAACAGTACCGTGTATCCGAGGGCGACGTGATTTTCGTTGAAAAGCTTGGAGTTGAAAGCGGTGAAGTTAATTTCGACAAGGTAGTAATGGTAGGCAAGGAGGACGGCGCAGTTGTTGGCACTCCTTATGTAAACGGAGCAACTGTTACAGCTTCTCTTTTGAAGAACGGCAAGGGCAAGAAAATCAACGTTTTCACCTACAAGCCCAAGAAAAGCTCCAAGAGAGCATTGGGACACAGACAGCCCTACAGTCAGGTTAAAATCGAATCCATAAAAGCATAATGGTAATTGCAAGGTTTTACCGCAAAAAGGGACTTTATTGCGGATTTATCATTTCGGGACATGCAGGAGGACGCTATGGACAGGACATAGTATGTGCAGGCGTAAGCTCCGCTGTAATGCTTACCGTAAATACCATATCTGATTTTTTCTTAAGTGACTGTAATGTTAAAATTGAAGAAAACAAGGTTGGTTTAAGGCTTGTCAATCCCGAAACGGATAAAAATGCAAGAGCTTTGATATTTTCGCTTGAAAGTCATTTAAAGCTGCTGTCCCAAGAATACGGCGGTATTCAGGTAGTTGTAAAAGACATAAGTGATAATGATTAAAATTATTGCTGCTCGGAAAGGAAGATTATTATGTTGAAATTAAATTTACAGTTTTTTGCTCATAAAAAAGGTATGGGTTCTACCAAAAACGGACGTGACAGCCAGTCAAAGAGATTGGGCGTTAAGCGTTTCGACGGTCAGTTCGTTCTTGCGGGAAACATTCTTGTTAGACAGAGAGGAACAAAAATTCACCCCGGCAACAACGTTAAAAAGGGTTCTGATGATACCTTGTTCGCCACAATAGACGGTAAAGTAAAATTTGAGCGTTATGACAAGGATCGCAAGCAGGTTAGTGTTTACGCTGACTAAATAATAATTTAGGGCGGGTTTTCCGTCCTTTTTATTTGGTGTTGTGATGTATTAAAGTTTTTTGTATGGACAGTTTTAGGGGGTTGATTAAATGTTTTTAAAAGAAGCAAATTTTGATGATATAGAAAAAGAATACGATTTAATCAAAAATATTCCCGAATACGAAAACGGATTTACTAATCCCGATTGCGGCTGTACACCGGAAGAGTTTAAAAATGACGTCCTTCCTCGATATATAAATTATTCAAATGGAATAGGCTTAAAAGAAGGCTATGTTCCTTCCACCGAGTTTTTCCTTTGGGACGGGGATAGGATAGCGGGATTGTTCAGAATACGTCATTTTCTTAATGAGGCTCTTGCAAACGGCGCAGGACATATAGGCTACTCCATAAGAAAAGAGTTCAGAGGAAAAGGCTATGCAACAGAGGGACTAAGGCAGACTGTTGAAAAAGCAAAGCAAATAATAAAAGAAGATGAAATTTATTTGTCGGTTCACAAAGACAATCCCGCATCTCTTAAAGTACAGCTGAAAAACGGCGCATATATTCACCATCAAGATGAAAAAGAATACTACACAAGAATTAAATTATAACTTAAGCTAATACTAATCATACCGATAAAAATATTTACACAATAATTTTCACATTTAATGATTTTACGAACGTTTTTTGGGCAACAAGATATAATATAAGGTATAATATATAGTATATAATTTAATATATAAATTTATAAAGGTATAAGTCTATGTTTGTAGATATAGTCAAAATTTCGCTTAAAGCGGGGGACGGCGGAAACGGCGCAGTCAGCTTTTATCGTGAAAAATATGTGGCGGCAGGAGGTCCTGACGGCGGAAACGGCGGCAGAGGCGGCTCTATACTGTTTAAAGCGGACAATAATCTTTCCACTTTAATAGATTTCAGATATAAAAGAAAATATACCGCCCAAAACGGAGAAAACGGCAGGGGCAAACGCTGCAGCGGTAAATCTGCTCCCGACACAGTTATATCAGTTCCCAGAGGAACGGTTATAAAGGACAGCAGCACAGGAAGAATTATCGCCGACATATCGGGAGATGAGCCTGTTGTTATAGCAAAAGGAGGAGCGGGAGGAAAGGGCAATATGAATTTTGCCACTCCCACAAGACAGATACCCAGATTTGCAAAGCCGGGTTTTCCGGGTGAAAAATTAGACGTTACACTTGAATTAAAGCTGCTTGCAGACGTTGGCTTGGTTGGATTTCCCAATGTGGGAAAATCAAGCCTTATCAGCGTGGTAAGCGCAGCAAAGCCCGAAATCGCAAACTATCCATTTACTACCATAACCCCTGTTTTGGGCGTGGTTAAGGTTGGAGAAAAATCCTTTGTTATGGCGGATATTCCGGGTCTTATCGAAGGCGCAAGCGAGGGCGTCGGCTTGGGTCACGCTTTCCTGCGGCACGTGGAAAGGTGCAGACTTATTGTTCACGTGATTGACGTTTCGGGAACAGAGGGACGAGATCCAAAAGAGGATTTTGAAAAGATAAACAGGGAGCTTTTCAACTTCTCCCCGGAATTATCGGAAAGACCGCAAATTGTAGCTGCCAATAAATCCGATATTGCCTCAAAAGAGCAGATAGAGGAATTTAAAAGCTATATTGAAAATAAGGGACTTCCTTTCTTTGTTATTTCAGCTGCAACGGGCGCAGGAACAAAAGAGCTTATTGAAGCGGTTGCGGCAGAGCTTGACAAGCTGCCCCCCATACTGAAATATGAACCCCAGCCTTTGTCGCTGCTTGAACTTGAACAAGTTGAAAAACAAAAGCATACATTTAAGGTAGAGAAGTTGGATGAGGATATTTTTGAGGTAACGGGCGAATTTCTTATTCCCATTCTCAATTCGGTAAATATGGAGGACTACGAAAGTATTCAGTATTTACAGCGTGTTCTGCGTTCAAGCGGGATTATAGACGAATTGGAGAAGCAGGGAATACAAGAGGGGGACACGGTTTCCATATATGATTTTGAATTTGATTATGTTAGATAGCAAGCTATGAGAATTTTGACAAAAGAAGAAGCCAAGGAATACAGTCCTGCCGCTCTTGCTTTTTACGGCGATTGCGCATGGGAAAGCTTGGTTAGAAGATATTTGCTTGAAAAAGGCAACGCCCCGTCGGGAAAGCTGCACAGCCGTTCGGTGGAAATGGTAAGAGCTGATTTTCAGTCCAAGGCGGTGGATATAATACAAGACAAGCTGA
>CAZRRT010000116.1:0-6527 GCA_964602605.1 uncultured Ruminiclostridium sp. | reverse complement strand
GTCAATGAGGAGATAAGGCAGAATTATTTCTTTTTTGCAGAGTTAAACAGTGATGCTAATGAAGAGCTTGTATCTAATGAAGGGACAAGCAGGTGGTTTGATTATTCGGAGCTGTTGAAGCTTGAAATGCCCTTTTCCGCCAAATTTGTTATAGAGCATTATCTGAAGCTTGGACAGGGTACAAGTGAAGTTTACGGCGGTGTGTCTGACGGTGAAAAGGTGATTTTTACAAAAATGCTTAAGATATAATTTATTCGGATAGTTGATTATTAGACGAATATAAATGATAAGCTTGGTGAAAGGGGTGGTTTTAATGAACAAAGAATTTATACCATTTTGGGAAAAAGCTTATCAGAGTGAACATATTAATGCGTTTTCCTCTGAACCTAATGCAACAATCAAAGAATTTGAGCACTTGCTAAGTAAGCAGTCAAAAATAATTGATATAGGCTGCGGCGAGGGTCAAAATGCTTTTTATTTCGCAAAACAGGGCTTTAGTAATGTAGAAGCCTTTGATATTTCGGAAAGCGCAATAGCAAAATTAAAACGGCGATGCATTAAGGAGAACGTACATTTAAATGCCTTTACC
Organism: uncultured Ruminiclostridium sp.; assembly: GCA_964602605.1. Classification (GTDB taxonomy): domain Bacteria; phylum Bacillota; class Clostridia; order Oscillospirales; family Ruminococcaceae; genus Ruminiclostridium_E. Next base: position 5,938 of record CAZRRT010000116.1, on the reverse strand, counting down.
TCCGATTTGACAACATATCGGTTTGAACGGAATTACGATTTGATTATGTCCTTCGGAACACTGCATTTTGTGAAAAAACCGGATTGGAAAGCTTTTATAAACAAAGCGAAAGAAAATACCAATATAGGAGGTATTCACATTATGCAATTATTTACCGATACTGTACCTGTCTCGGAAGATATTGCTTCGATTGCAGTGGGATTGGCTAAGGATAATGAGATAAAAGAGCTGTATAATGACTGGGAAATTTTGCAGTTTAAATCATATACCTTTGAAGATGAACATCCGGGTGTTCCTAAGCATCTGCATTCGTCAAACAAAATAGTTGCCCGTAAAATCTTGTAATTATTATATTGAAATTGACATTATACTTATCGGAAATATAAGGAGAAAAGATATGTCTGATTTATTGCTTACAGCATTTAAAAACACTTCATCGGAAGAATTAGTATACAGACTTGATGATTACAATAAGCTAATTTTTGAAAATCACAAAGAAAAATCTGTGGAACAGCTTGTTAAGCAGCTGAAAAAGAATAGATACAGTTTGATTTTGTCCTTTGGGCAGCGTCCGTTAATAAAGGATAAAATACATTTTGAAAGCACAGCAAGAGATAAAAACGGCGGAAAATATTCTACCGACATCAATATTGATAAAGCGTTACAAATCTGTAAAGAAATCGGTTTAACAGCAAAATGTTTGGATAACGCCGGAACTTCCTTCTGCAACAATCTTTATTATCGGGGCTTGGAGTATATTTCATCAAATTCTCTGAAAACAAAAATGTGCTTTGTACATATTCCTTTTGATAAAAACATTGCTGATTTTGATGACTTTTCTAAAAAAATACAAGCTTTGATAAATGAACTGTTAAAAGGTGGAAACGAGGTTAAAAATTGAGCAATAATCGTTCAATAAAAAACAAGGTTTACGAAATCTTGCAAACTATTCCCAAAGGCAAGGTGATTACCTACGGTCAGATAGCAGAATATTTGGGCGATAAAAAGCTGTCAAGAGCTGTGGGAAATGTTCTTCACAATAACCCCGATAAGGATAAGTACCCCTGTTATAAGGTTGTTGACAGAAACGGAAGGCTGTCGCAGCACTATGCTTTCGGCGGAATAGAACGCCAAAAACAGCTATTGGAGAATGACGGCATAAAAGTAACGGACTATAAGGTGGATTTGAATAAATATCTTTTTAAAAACCGTTACATATGCAAAATCCCTTCATTAGAGGAAATGAACACAAAATGGGATTATGAAATCGCCAATGATCCTGCTAATCAAGGTAATTGGGTTGTATGGAAAAAGGGACATATTGAAATGTTTGAAAATGGCGAGATAATCCCGTATTACGGAATACTTGACGGTAAAATAATATGCGAGGCTACGGCTATGATAGATCCGAAAAGGGTTCAGAACAGCGACAAATTAGTGGGATCAGATACCGTTTACTTATCCGCATTCAGAACGGTTAAGGAGTATCGGGGCAAGGGCTATTTTTCTGTTCTTTTGAAATATATGCTTAATGATTTGAAAAAAAGAGGATATGTAAAAGCTACTTTGGGAGTTGAACCCTCGGAAGAAAAAAACAAAAGTATGTACAAGCATTTTGGATTTACCGAATATATTAAATCATCAAAAGAAAAATATCCCGACGGAACGGTTATCGATGTGGATTACTATATGAAAAATTTGTAATATTTAGGAGCAAAACAATGAATTATTTTTTTATTGATTATGAAAATGTGCATTATAACGGTTTTTCAGGAATTGAAAACTATGAAAAGGACGATGTTATTTGCTTGATGTATACCGACGTCTGCAAAAATATTCCCCTTAATGTTTTATATCAGCTTATACATAACCGTGAACTGAAGTTGGAAATAATCAAGGTGGGAGCGGGAAGCAAAAACGCTCTTGACTTTCAGCTGTCCGCTTATTTGGGATATGTGATTGCAAAAAACGAGGGACAGAAATGCGGTTATTATATTGTTTCAAAAGACACCGGTTTTAATTCGGTTATAAGCTTTTGGAATTCAAGAGGAATCTCAGTAAAAAGAATTCCCGATTTTGCCGCATTAAAACAGCCTGTTCAGCAAAACAATGCTCCCAAAAACTCTAATAATAAACAAAACAATAAAAACGATATGAAAGCCGACGAACAAAAGCAGCAGCTGAAAAAAACGGCAGCAGCGGCAGCTCAGGTAAGTGAAGAACCCGCAGAGGTTAAATCGGCAAAAGTCCAAGAGGTAAAATCCAAAGCCGCCTCCAAAGAACAATCAAAGCCAAAAAAGGTCACCAAGCAGGAGCTGCTGAAATGTATCGACGAGGAAGAATATACCGACAAATTATTGGAAATAATCAATAAGTATAAAACAAAGGTTTCAATAAACAGAGCTTTGGATAAAGAATACCGTGACAGCCAAAAAAGCAGCGCCATATATAAAAAGCTGAAAAGCTTTCTGAAATCCATAGGAAAAAACTAAATCATTTGGAGTAATATTATGAGCAAAATAAAAATCAATATAAATGATCTTGACAAATACTTTGAAAAAAGCGACTTAATTCCCGCTATTGCCTTTGACATAAACACAAAGACAGTGCTTATGCTTGCTTATATGAACAGGGAAAGCCTTAAAAGAACTCTTGAAACGGGCTACACATGGTATTGGAGCAGGTCAAGGCAGGAGCTGTGGAACAAAGGCGCAACCAGCGGTCATTTGCAAAAGGTGATTTCTATTTACAGCGACTGCGACAATGATACTTTGCTTTTAAATGTGGAGCAGACGGGAGCTGCCTGCCACACGGGAAGCTACAGCTGCTTTTTTAACGAGATGTATTCATAGCCGTATCAAGAGAGAGGAGAAGATTAGTGAGCAAAAAAAGCAAGATAAAAATTTTTTCAAACAACGCTTATGCCGTTAAAACCATATGGAGCATAAGCAAAAGGCGGGTTATACATACTGCGATAGACTCTGTTCTCGGTTACACGGAATGGATATTTATGAGCATTTTCTTTCTGCGCTATGTGATAGGAGCTATTGAAAATGAAGCGCCATTCGGTACAATAATGCTTTTTATCGGGGCTTGTTTTGCGGTATTTCTGTCGCTTTCGGTTTATCAAAGCTATCTTAATTCCGTAATAAGACCATTTACCGATAACAAAATTTATCGGGTTCTTTATCGCAGGCTTTATGCAAAGGCAAGAAATGTTGAGCTGCGCTGTTTTGAGAATGCTGAGTTTTATAACCGCTATACTATGGCCCTTGACGGTTCGGCGCAGAAAATGACAAGCTCGGTGGAATATTTCTTTTCGGTAGTTTTCGGGGTGTTTGCTGCAGCGGCGGCATTTTGGTCAATGTTTTCCGTTGATCCGTACTCCGTTTTATTTGTTATTTCGCCAATTATAGGAAATTTCGTTTTTGGCAGTCTTATGAGCAAAATATGGGGCGGCAGATATGAGGACAATGTTAAAAACAACCGCATAGCCGAATATGTCAACCGTGTAATGCACCTTGCCGAATATGCAAAGGAAATACGCTTTTCAAGCATTCACGATCTTATGATGAAGCGCTACCGTGACGCAATCAAGGGAAATCAGGAGGTAGCCGATAAGTATGCCAAAAAAGCCGTTATATATACCTGGGCGCAGAACGTAACCACCTTTGCTCTCGTTTTTGAAGGCATTATGCTTTATTCTGCATACCGTACCATTGTATCGCAGACAATGGGACTTGCGGAGCTTGCAATTATGTTTACGGCTATGTCAACCTCATCGTGGATTTTGATCGGAATATTCAATAATATCAGCGAGGCAATGAAAAACGGTCAGTTTCTTGAATATTTTCGCACCTTTGTGGAGTATAAGGAGAAAATTCCCGAGAATCAGGACGGTAAAGCACCTGATAAAATTCGCTCTGTTGAGTTTAAAAATGTATGCTTTGAATACAAGGAAAATGAGCCTGTTATAAACAACCTCAGCTTTAAAATTGAAGGCGATAAGGTTTGCGCATTGGTGGGACATAATGGAGCGGGAAAGTCCACTATCATAAAGCTGCTGTTCAGACTGTATGATCCTACAAGCGGAGAAATACTTGTCAACGGCATAAATATTAAGGAATATAACCTTAAAGCTTACCGCAGAGAGTTTTCGGCAGCATTTCAGGACTATAAGGTTATGGCTATGTCGGTTAAGGACAATGTGCTTATGGGTGAGTCCTTTGCCAATCCCAATGAAACGGCAGAGCGTGCGTTGAAATGTGCGGGAGTTTGGGACAAGGTGCAAAGCTTACCTAAGGGCATTGACACAATGATGACTAAGGAATTTGACAGCGGCGGTGCGGTTCTTTCCGGAGGTGAGCAACAGAAAATCGTTGTTGCAAGAGCTTTTGCGCAGAATGCTTCCGTAAAGGTTTTTGACGAACCCTCCTCTGCGCTTGATCCTATTGCCGAATATGAGCTGTATAAGGGAATTATGAATGAGAGCAAAGGTCACATAACATTTTTCATATCTCACCGCCTGTCCTCCGTTAAGGACGCCGATCAGGTGTTTATGCTTGAAAACGGCACGATTATTGAGCAGGGTACTCACCGTCAGCTTATGAATTTAAAGGGTAAGTATTGTGAAATGTTCACAAAGCAGGCACAGAATTACCTTGCCGACGAAAGCTATCAGGAGGCGACAGTATGAAAAATTTTAAGAAAACAGTCTCCCATAATCTTTGGCTTTTAAAGCTTTGCTTCAAGGCAGCACCGTTATATGTGATTCTGTATATGGTTGAAGCTGTCAGAAACGAAATTGTTGTATTCCTTGAATTTACCTTTGGATTAAACTTTGTATTGGAGTGTGCGGAATACGGAAAGCCTTTTAAAACGGCGGCAATTTTTCTTTGCAGTCTGTTTGCCTTTGTGGTTTTGGGGCTTTTGTTCAACGCTTTTGTTTTTCAAAAGCTGCAGCAGAAGGCACAGCCGAAAATTAAGCAGGAAATCAAGGAAATGCTTTTCCGCAAAGCAAAGGAAATCGACATTGAATGTTATGACAATCCCGAATTTTACAACAACTATATACTGTCCGTTTCAGAGGTGGAAAATCAAATCGGACGGATTTTCACCGTGCTTACCAATTTGTTTACCGGCGCTACCTCAATTTTGCTTTCGGGAGCGTTTTTTGCAGGCAGCGACCCCGTTTCGTTTCTCTTTGTAGCATTGTCCTTTACAGCTTCACTTTGGGCGGGAAAAGCGTTAAACAAGCTGAACTTTAAAATTAAAAACGAAAAAAATCCTTATGAAAGAAAGTTAGGCTATATAAACCGTGTGTTTTATCTCAACGATTATGCAAAGGAGGTAAGACTTAACACAAATGTTTCGGACGAGCTTTTAAAGGATTTTGACGAAACCAATGACAAGATTTTGAGCATTGACAAAAAGAATGCGAAAAAGCGATTTTGCTTGGAGATTATGAGGGATTATATCTGCAACAGCTTTCTTATCGATGTTGTGTATATGATTTACCTTGTTTATTCAGCTGCGGTTCTTCACAGAATTTCATACAGCAATGTTGCGGTTATGCGGGGAACGGCAAACCGTATGAAAAACCGTATGCGTCAGTTTTCAAGCGTCTACCCCAAAATGCAGGAAATCAGCCTGTATGTTCAAAAAATGCAGGATTTTCTTGAAATCGAAACCAAAATAGTCAGCGTATCAAATAAGCCTCTGCCGATAAAGCCTTCCGAAATTGAGCTGCGGAATGTTTCTTTTGGCTACAATGAAAAGGACGGGTATATTTTAAATAATATCAATATGAAAATCAAGCCTTGCAGCAAAATTGCCATAGTGGGTTATAACGGTGCAGGAAAGACCACATTGATAAAGCTGCTTATGCGGCTGTATGATCCGAATGAGGGAGAAATACTTCTTGACGGCGTTAATATTA
>CAZRRT010000115.1:0-6541 GCA_964602605.1 uncultured Ruminiclostridium sp. | reverse complement strand
TCCCAAAATGATTTTTGCCGACGAGCCAACAGGCGCTCTCAACCGTTCAAGCTCCGACGAGGTAATGAACGAGCTGCTGTCCCTCAATCGTGACGGTACTACAATTATGTGTGTTACTCACGACCCAAAGGTAGCCGCCAAGTGCAGCAGGGTGCTGTATATTGTGGACGGCGGTATCGTGGGCGAAAAGGAAATGGGGCATTTTAGCGGCGGCAGCAAGGAGCTTCGTGACCGTGAAAGAGAGCTGAACAGCTGGCTGTTGGAACAGGGCTGGTAATTTGAGGCGATAAGTCGGGGAGCAGAAGCAAAGGGGGTAGAAGATTGGCTCTGCTCTCTTGTTATATTGCTATAAATATGGTAGAATAAAAACAGGTGGTGAAATTATGACCGATATTCTGATAGTTGAAGACGATAAAGAACTGTCAAACCTGCTTACCGATTTTCTGCGTGAGGAGGGCTATACCGTATCAAGTGCGGAAAGCGGAGAGCGTGCTGTGCAGCTTTTTGAACGATACGGCGCAAGGCTTGTGGTGCTTGACGTCAATCTTCCCGATATGAACGGCTTTGCAGTTTGCTCCAAGCTTCGGGAAAACGTCGATACGCCCATACTGATTGTCAGCTCCAGAACGGGCAAGGAGGACAAGCTGAACGGCTTTGACTTAGGCGCAGATGATTATATTGAAAAGCCCTATGACATTGATATTCTTATAGCTAAGATCAAGGGTATATTCAGACGGCGTTATCAGCGTGATATTTTGTCGGCGGACGGTGTGACGCTGAATATTGCGGATAAAACGGCAGTTGTTGACGGAAAGCCCGTGGAGCTGCCCCCAAGGGAGTTTGACTTGTTGGCACTTTTAATAGAAAATCAGGGCAAAGCTTTGAAAAAAGAGTATCTTTTTAACACCGTTTGGGGCAGCGACAGCGATTCTGAGCTGCAAACGCTTCATGTGCATATTAACCGAATTCGCCAAAAGCTCGGCGATGATCCTAAGAATGCAAAGCGTTTGCTTACAGTATGGGGTGTGGGGTATAAGTTTGTATGAAGGCTTACAAAAAACTGTGTGTCGCAGCGATAACCGTATTTCTTTTGCCGGCGGTTGTATTAAATATTTTTCTTTTGGGAGCGAAAGACGGCAGCGACGGCATTTACCGTGTTGAAGCCAAGCGCCTTGCAGATGAAATAGCGAAAACGGGAAATTATGACCTTGAAAAATACCCCCATATTACGGGCGTGTTTACAGGTGACAACCTATACCGTTCCGACGAGCATTATCTTATCATAGAGGCGGGCGGAACGCTTTACCGTGCCGAGTATATTGCAGAAAGCGGGCAAAATGGCATTGCGGCGGTAAACTGTGTATTGGGTGCGCTGTTTTTGTTGATGATAGGTTTATTGTATTATATTCACAGACATATTATCGTGCCGTTCGGAAAACTGAACGATGTTCCCAAGGAGCTTGCAAGGGGCAATCTTGCCGTGCCGATACCAGAAGAAAAAAGCCGCTTTTTCGGCAAATTCACATGGGGAGTGAACCTGCTGCGTGAGAGTATTGAAAACAGCCGCAAAAAAGAGATTACAATGCAGAGGGATAAAAAGCTTTTGCTGCTCTCTCTTTCCCACGACATTAAAACGCCCTTGTCGGCTATTAAGCTGAATGCAAAGGCACTTGCCAAGGGATTATACAAGAATGAGGAAAAACGCCGTGCCGCTGCCGAGAGTATCAATACTCGTGCAGATGAGATAGAGCGTTTTGTAAGTGAAATCACAAAGGCGGCAAGCGAGGACTTTATGAGCTTTGAGGTTACGCCGGGCGAGGAGTTTCTCAGCCTTATCATTGCAAGAATAGAAGCGAGATATGCGCCTCTGCTTTCTATGTCGGGAACGGAGCTTGCAATTCGGAAATATGACGACTGCATTCTTTCCTGCGACCCCGATCGGCTCGGGGAATGCCTGCAAAATCTTATGGAAAATGCTATAAAATACGGCGACGGCAGACGAATTGAGCTAAGCTTTGACAAAATGGACGGCTGCCAGCTTATTACGGTATCAAATACGGGCTGCACTCTTGAAACGAAGGAGCTGCCGCAGATATTCGAGAGCTTTCATAGGGGAAGCAATGCGGATAAGGTGCAGGGCAACGGGCTTGGGCTTTTTATCTGCAAAAGGCTGATGTCGCTTATGGGAGGAGAGGTGTATGCGGATATTCGTGACGGGTGCTTTTTTGTGACGTTAGTTGTGAAATTGGCGTAAGGGCTTCTTTCTAAATCGATTTTCATTCCGAAATATAAAACGAGCCGTTAAATCTTTTCGGGAACGTTAGAACAAGATTAAATCCGTATTGCAAAAGCTTTTACGTGCTTTGAAATCAACTTAATTTTTCCCAACTTTCAAACATCATAAAGGCAGTTCAAAATTAAGAACAATATATCAGTTATACAAGTATGAAATTTCAAATATAACATAAAAAACTGCAATTCAGCTGTTAAAGCAAATTACAGTTTTTAATTTTAAAAATAAAACGGAAGAGAATATGCAGACTGCGTAAAAATTCTATTTTTGGCGGCAAGCCGAATTTGATTAAACAGTCTTTAAAGCGTCGTCAAGATCCGCAATTAAGTCGTCAATATTTTCAGTGCCTATGGAAAGTCTAACGGTATTTGGCTTAATGCCCTGCTCCGCCAATTCCTGCTCGGTGCATTGTGCGTGGGTGGTGGTGGCGGGGTGAATAACAAGAGATTTGCTGTCCGCAACGTTGGCAAGCAAAGAGAATATCTCCAAGTTATCTATAAATCTGTGAGCTTCCTCCACGCCGCCTTTTACCTCAAAGGTGAAAATCGAGCCGCCGCCGTTTGGCAAATACTTTTTATATAATTTGTGGCTGGGCTCTGTATCAAGGGACGGGTGGTGAACTGCGGCTACTTTGGGGTGATTGTTAAGAAATTCAACGATTTTAAGAGCGTTTGACGTATGTCTTTCCACTCTTAAGGACAAGGTTTCAAGTCCCTGCAAGAAAATAAATGCGTGGAAGGGAGAGATGCATGCGCCGGTATCTCTTAAAATTATCGCCCTTATGTAGGTGACAAAAGCCGCTGCGCCAACTGCCTTTGTAAAGCTTACGCCGTGATAGGAGGGATTGGGCTCAACAAATTGCGGGAATTTTCCGCTTGCCTCCCAATCGAATTTACCGCTGTCCACAATAACGCCGCCTATTGCCGTGCCGTGACCGCCGATAAATTTTGTTGCGCTGTGTACAACAATGTCTGCGCCGTATTCGATAGGACGAACAAGATAGGGAGTTGCAAAGGTGGAGTCTACTATTAAGGGGATTTTGTGAGCATGGGCGATTTTTGCCACTTCTTCAATATCTATAAGATTGGAGTTGGGATTTCCCAAGGTTTCAATAAAAATTGCCTTTGTGTTGTCCTGAATTGCCTTTTCAAAAGCATTTTCCTCGTCCGGATCTACAAATGTGGTGGTAATGTTGTATTCGGGGAGAGTGTGGGCTAACAAATTGTATGTGCCGCCGTAAATTGTTTTGGCTGCAACGATATGATCTCCCGCATGAGCCAAAGCCTGAATTGTGTAGGTTATGGACGCCGCTCCCGACGCTACCGCCAAAGCAGCAACGCCGTTTTCAAGCGCTGCGATTCTCTGCTCGAAAATATCCTGTGTGGGATTGGTAAGTCTGCCGTAAATATTGCCCGCATCTCTCAGTCCGAAACGGTCCGCCGCATGCTGTGAATTATGGAACACATAGGAAGTAGTTGCGTAAATAGGCACAGCCCTTGAATCGGTGACGGGATCTGCCTGTTCCTGTCCTATATGTAATTGCTTTGTTTCAAATTTCCATTGATTTCTTCTGTTTGCCATAATAATTCCTTTCTTTTTGGGATTAACCCTATATTTTTGTTATATTAGTTATGTTAGTATATTAGTCTTTTGTTCTGTTACAATTATTTTAGTGATTTTTAAGAGTTTTCAAATAAAAATTCACATTCGACAGCTTTCACACATTCGATTGTACAAAAATCTCAGTTCTTTCTTTTTCATTACGCACCTCGAAATAAATATATTAAAAACATTGTGCTAAACATATTATTGAAATAGCTATAATAATAGGACAGTTAACGAATAAAGCATATTTTTCATTTATTGTCACTGAATGCAGCAAGTAATTTACTTTTTTCCTATCGGCTTAGTATGATATTAGTATTATATCATATAATTTTCATTTGTCAATAGGTAATTATAAAATTTTTAAAAAAAGAGAATTAACAGATGAAAACCAAATAAAGCAAGGCTTCGGTTCTCAGCCGTTAACTCTCAAAATTTTTATTGTTTATGCTTCCGGTTTTTAATTACCGCAAATTTGACAATTACAAAATTATCCGCCGCAGCGCCGATATTTGCGGATATTTATTTTAATTGTTCACTTTCCAAGCTTCTCCGCAATTTTATTCATTAAAAGAGCGGAAACGGTTTTAATATCTCGTGAAGCATACATTCCCTTGTCCGCCATATTGTAAGCCTTGTATGCCCAATCCGCCGCATTGTTTAAATCCCCCGCCTGCTCCGCATTTTCCGCCAAGTTAAGGTAAGAGCGGGCGGTTATGGCGCAGGCTTCGTCGTAAAGCTGACTGTCCGTTAAGGTATTGGCGGCTTCAACCGCTTCGATATACTTGCCTTCGTTTAAATACTTCTTGCATTTGGAAAGGGTAGTAAGGGAATTGTCGTTCTCTGCTGTGTTTTCTTTTTCGTCTTTTCCGTCCGGCAAAAGAGCCTGAATCGGAATGTCAAGAACTGAGGTAAGATATTCCAAGGTTTTAAGAGAGGGGTTGGCTGTTCCGCTTTCAATCTGACTTAACATATTCCTTGTGATAAAATCCCCTGCAACTTCCGTTTGAGTAAGCTTTTTTGCCAATCTTGCCTCTTTTATTCTTCTTCCCAATTCGGAACTGTTCATTTAGAAACCTCCTTTTTAAGTATTAGTAAGCTCTGCTGTTTAAAGCATTTACCGCTAATTTTCTGCCGATTATCTGCAGTATGATTGACAAACGGTATAACAGCAGGATTTGTTTTGTTCTGATTGTTTTATTGTTAAAGCAACTAAATATTCATTAAAAATCAGTAAATAGAATTTACTCTATAATATCACAAAATACAAATTAGTGCAATAGTTTTTTTGTATTTCTCTGTTTTTAACAAATACGAATAGGTATTTTATGCAATACTACGATTTTTAAACAAAGCCCTGTTTTGATGTTGACAACTGAAAAATTTATGTTATAATGATAGTAAATAAAATTTACAGTTGATATGCTTAATGCTAATAAACCATTTTATTTAAATATAAACAGAAAAGAGGTATGTTTTATGGAATGGTTCAGCTTATGGTGGAACGGATTGGGTCTTACCCGTCAAATACTTTACTGTGTTGCTGTTCCCGCCTCCCTTATTCTTATTATACAGACTATTCTTATGCTTTTGGGAATGGGACACGGAGCAGAGGGCTTTAATCCCAGCGATACGTCAGGACTTGATGGGGGACTCGACGGCGGACTTGACTCCCCCGATTTTGGAGGAGGGGCAGACGGCAGCTTTGGGGACGCCGATTTTTCGGGGAATATGTCGGGAGATGTTTCGGTGGACGGAGGTCACGGGGATTTCACCCACCACGATGTAAACAGTCCCACCGATATGGCGGATTTCAGATTGCTGTCCATACAAAGCGTTATTGCCTTTCTCACCATTTTCGGCTGGAGCGGAATAACCGCTATCTCAAACGGAATGCCCGATTGGGCGGCAATTTGCTTGGCGGCGGCTTTAGGCTTTGGAGCAATGTTCATTGTGGCAAAAATAATACAATGGTCCTCAAAGCTTGCTCAAAACGGCAATTTTAACGTTAAAAATCTTTTGGGAGAAACAGGCACCGTATATATCCCAATTCCCGAAAAAGCAAAGGGGAAGGGAAAGGTGAACGTAAGCTGCGGCGAAAGGTTTATGGAATTTGACGCAGTAAGCGAGGAGCAGGAAATGCTGAAAACGGGAACGCCTGTGAGAGTTGTGGATATTATCGGCGGAGATACGCTGGTAGTGGAAAAGATATAGCAGGTGAAACGATATGGGATTTTGGATATTTATGCTGATATGCGTGCTTATTACTCCTTTGATGATGTTGACTTTGGGATTTGCGTATGTAAAAGGACATTATCCCAAGGAAATAAACGACGCCTTCGGTTACCGCACCAAGCTGACTATGAGAAATAAGGAGGTTTGGGAATATTCTCAAAAGCTTTTCGGAAAAGTATTCTTAATAGCGGGAGCTGTGACTTTGCCCTTGTCGATAATCCCAATGCTGTTTGTTATAAATTCCGATGTTTCTACTTGCGGCTGGACGGGAGGAGCGGCAGTCGGGGTACAGGTGATTGTAATATTACTTCTTTTGCCCTTTATGGAAAAAGCTGTTAAGAAAAAATATCCTTTATAACCGCTGCAAAGATGTCCCCCGCCTTTTGCGGTAAGCAAAAGGCATAGCCT
>CAZRRT010000114.1:0-6796 GCA_964602605.1 uncultured Ruminiclostridium sp. | reverse complement strand
GAGCTAGTGGATCATATAATTTCAAATTTGCAACGTTAATATTATAACAGAATTATATACTCTTGTCAAGTGTTTTTTATAATTTATTTTCATTTATGCAAATAATTTTTTCGATTAACTTCCTCGTTAGTATAAGGTAATAGTTACACTTAGAAAACACTCCTAAAAAGTCAAAAATGAAAATCTATATTATAAAAAGTGAAAAGAGAAAAAATAATAATTTTGCGAATCATTACGAACCTACATATAAGTCAAAAACTTTTACAATAAATTGTTTTTTTTAGAATATCAAACACCCTCATTGACAATAATATTTTTACCAAGAAAAATTATGGAGGCAATATGTATTACGGTAAGGTAGAAATATCGGGGGTGAATACCTCAAAACTAAAAGTGCTTAAAGAATCTGAAAAAATTCAGCTTCTGAAAAAGGTAAAGCAGGGAGATGAAAATGCCAGAGAGGAACTTATAAACGGCAATCTGCGGTTAGTTTTAAGCGTAATACAGCGATTTAACGGCAGGGGAGAAAATCCCGACGATTTGTTTCAGGTGGGAGTTATCGGACTTATTAAAGCTATTGATAATTTTGATTTATCCTTGGACGTACGGTTTTCCACTTACGCTGTTCCAATGATTATAGGAGAAGTAAGGCGCTATTTAAGGGACAGCGGCACAATGCGTATTTCCCGTTCTCTGAGAGATTTGGCATATAAGGCTATGCAGATAAGAGAACGTTTTATGGCAGAATCCGCCGCCGAGCCTACCGTTGATGTTATTGCAAAAGAGTTGGATGTAAAAAAGGAAGATGTGGTTATGGCTTTGGAGGCGGTAAGCGATCCCATTTCTTTGTATGAGCCTGTATTTTCCGAATCGGGAGATACTGTGTATGTTATGGATCAGGTGGGGGATAAAAACAATGATATAAATTGGCTTAATGAAATAGCTTTAAAAGACGCTATAGTAAATTTGGGAAACAGAGAAAAGAAAATATTGAATTTAAGGTTTTTTCAAGGCAAAACCCAAGTGGAGGTGGCAGAGGAAATCGGGATAAGTCAGGCGCAGGTTTCAAGGCTGGAAAAGGGTGCGCTTAAAAAAATTAAAAGTCAGATTTAAAAGATAACAGAAAGGAAACAGGTACAAATGGAAACCTTTATGGAATATGTTTGGGCGTTTGTAATAGGAGGCGGGTTTTGCGTAATAGGTCAGCTTTTGATTGACTTGACAAAGCTTACTCCCGCCCGTATTTTAGTGCTGTATGTAATTGCAGGCGTTGTTTTAGGCGGCTGCGGAGTTTATGAGCCTTTGGTAAAATTTGCCGGAGCAGGTGCAACCGTTCCGTTGACGGGATTTGGTTACACATTGGCGGAGGGAGTAAAAAAGGCGGTGGCAGAGGACGGCTTGTTGGGAGCTTTTACAGGCGGATTTACGGCAGGTGCGGCAGGGCTTACAGCCGCCGTTGTTTTTGGTCTTATTGTGGCTAAATGCTTTAAAAGAGGAGATAAGCTGTAATTTTTATCTTGATATTTGCAAAAAATACTGTGCGGGATTTGCCGTATTTGCTCTTATGATATTATTTTATTCATTTTAAAGGTATATTGAATAATATTGTTTAAAAAGTTATATAAATTGCGAAAGGGAATTATAAATGGAGATAACCAATTCGGAATACGATAAATTAACCAAAAAAATGTCACCAAATACCAAGCTTTATATTACTTTGCCAAAAGCTTTTGTTATTGGCGGACTTATTTGCTGCTTGGGGCAGGCTTTATTTAATTTGTATACTATGTGGGGATTAAACGAAATGAATGCACGTTCTGTTACTTCTATAACGCTGGTTTTTTTCAGCGCATTGTTAACGGGACTTAAGCTGTACGATAAAATTGCAAAGCACGGCGGAGCGGGAACGCTTGTACCCATTACAGGATTTGCAAATTCAGTGGTTGCGCCTGCATTGGAGTTTAAAACGGAGGGCTTTATTTTGGGAACTGCCGCAAAAATGTTTATAATTGCAGGACCGGTTATTGTATACGGAATATTGGCGTCGGTGGTTTACGGAATTATTCTGTATATCGTACAGGCGGGAGCGGCATAAAACATTATCAATAGTAACGAAAGGGAAGAATAGAATGGCAAAACTTATAAAAGACGGTACTATTTCAATGGACACCTGTCCCACTATTTCATCATTTGCAGCAGCAGTGGGGAAAATGGAAGGGGAAGGACCGTTGTCAAAGTGCTTTGACTATATAGCGGAAGATGTGACCTTGGGAGAGAGCAGCTGGGAAAAAAGTGAGAGTAAGCTTCAGCAGATTGCTTTTAACACTGCCTTAACCAAAGGCGGGTTTTCCGAAAGCAGTATTGACTTCCTGTTTGCGGGAGATCTGTTAAATCAATGCGTCAGCTCCTCTTACGGCGCAAGAGATTCGGGAATTTGCTTTTTGGGATTATTCGGTGCGTGCTCCACTATGGCGGAGGGATTGGGACTTGCTTCACTATTTGTGGACGGTGGATTTGCGGTCAATGCGGCGGCAGTTACCTCTTCTCACTTTTGCTCTGCCGAACGGCAATTTCGACTTCCCGTAAACTATGGAGGGCAGCGCACTCCCACCGCTCAATGGACGGCGACGGCGGCGGGAAGCGCAGTTGTATCGCCCCACGGTGCGCCGCCATATGTTAGGGCATTTACCGTTGGAAAAATAAAGGATATGGGAGTAACCGACGCAAACAATATGGGAGCGGCAATGGCGGCTGCTGCATATGACACAATATCCCGACATCTTTGCAACACCGGTCAAAGCATAGATGATTTTGATTTAATATTAACAGGCGATTTGGGCAAGGTTGGCAGAGATATTCTTTTGGAGCTGTTTAAAAAAGACAATGTAGACATCAGCGCAAAACATAACGACTGTGGAATACTGCTGTACGATCCCAATAATCAGGACGTTCACGCAGGCGGCTCAGGCTGTGGCTGCAGTGCCTCTGTGCTTTGCGGATATATCTTGAATGAAATGAAAAACGGCAATCTTAAAAAGGTGCTTTTTGCGGCAACAGGCGCTTTAATGTCCCCCACCATAGTACAGCAGGGAGAGAGTATTCCCGGAATAAGTCATGCGGTTGAGATTTCTTCCGTTTAATACTATTTTCAGTCAGCTATTAGTATAATTGCGTATTCTATGAAAACAGCAAAAATATACGTCCAATAAGCATAAAAATTTAAATCCCGATTTGATTTTTGATATAACCCCCTTAGCACAGCACAAGAATCTTTTTCAAGTGTCTGCCATAAGAGGATTATATTGTTTTCTCAAATCGGGGTTTTAAATAAAAAAATAATTATGAATCAGGTATTATTCCTTAGTAAAGCTGTCTTTTGAAAGTCCGCAGATAGGGCAAACCCAATCATCGGGAATATCCTCAAATTTTGTTCCTGCGGGGATTCCCTCGTCAGGAGCGCCTTCAGCCTCATCATAAACATATCCGCAGGGACATACATATTTTGCCATTTGTTTTACTCCTTTACATTTAGTATTAAAAAACATATAATTATTATTTTAACAAGCTGTTAATATTATTCGATTTCCACCGAAATTTTTTGATTGTACTTAACTGCTCCCGCTCTCATAACAGTCCTTATTGCTCTGGCAATTCTGCCTTGTTTTCCAATAACCCTGCCCATATCCTCGGGAGCAACGTGAAGATGATAAACAGTAACTCCCTCGCCGTCGGGCTCGTCCACTGTTACGCTGACGGCGGATTTATTGTTTACAAGCTCCTCCACCATAGCAATTAACAATTCCTTCATAGTATTTCTCCTTGTAGATCAACGTAAATTACTTTTTAAGCAATCTCTTAACTGTGTCGGTAGGCTGTGCGCCTTTTTTGATCCAATCCTCCGCCTTTTCGGTGTTGATGTTGATAACAGGGGGCTGGGACTTGGGGTCATAGTAGCCGATTTCTTCAATAAAGCGTCCGTCACGGGGCGAACGGCTGTCAGCAACAACTACACGGTAAAAGGGATTGTTTCTTGCACCCATTCTTCTTAATCTGATTTTTACTGCCATTTTTTGTTCCTCCAAATATTTAAATGTTTTTTTATTATATATCACACTTTAAGTGCGTATAGCTGATTTAGTTTATTCTTTTCTTTATGCTTGCAAAAATTTCTTCGTAAGCTTTTTTCGCTTTGTCATATTTTGCTTTTGAAAAGGTTATATATGGATCGTATCTGCTTTTTGATTCCCATAAAGTGAGAGAATCCGAAATATCGTCCAATTCCTCGGGCAGAGCTTCACCTAATTTTTTACAGTGTTCCGCCAATTTATCAATATCGTGAGTGAATGCGGGATATTCTCCGTTAAATAATATGACGGCTTTCAAAACTTTTTCCGTTGCCTGCTGTAAATGATAAAGAGCGGTTCTTACCGCAAATTCATCGGGGAAATGTTCTTCCATAGCTTTGCAGGCAAGATAATCACATTCGGACAAGGACAACAAATCTTCAAACCCGTTTGACATAAACTTCAACTCCCTTGCTGTCGATTTCCTTTAACAGAATTGTATTTTTTATATTGTTATAATGCAGAATATCGCTGTCTACGGTAACAGCTCGTCTGATTGGACGGACAAGCTTCAAAAAATCATCTTCATCGCAAATATAAGGAGCGTCAACAGCTATATCCAAATCACTGTCAATTCCGCAATTCATAGTAACCGAGCTTCCGAATACAATAACTCTTTTAATTTCAGGCAGTGTTGCGGAAATATCAATTACCGTTTGAACTTGTTTTTGCATAAGCGGAAAAATATGCTTTAATACCTTTGCTCCGTTAAATTTTACAGGAAAATCGTAAATTCCTATCACCTCTCAATAATTAAAATCCTGTGGGAATACGCGGAAATCTCTTTCCTTTTCCGCCTTTCATCTGCTTCATCAGCTTTTGCATCATATCAAACTGCTTTAAAAGTGCGTTCACGTCCTCAACCTTTAAGCCGCAGCCCGCCGCAATTCTTCTTTTTCTCTTTGCGTCGATTATGGAAGGCTTTTCCCGTTCTTTCTTTGTCATTGAATAGATAATGGCTTTGGTGTGAACCATTTTCTTTTCGTCGATGTCCTCTTCCTTTATCTTATTTGCGCCGGGGAGCATTTTTATTATGGAACTGATGCTTCCCATTTTCTCTATCTGATCGAATTGCGCCAACAGGTCGTTCATATCGAATTTGTTTTCCTGCATTTTTTTTGCAAGGCGCATTGTTTCTTTTTCATCTACAGTGGATTTCGCCTTTTCTATAAGTGAAAGCACGTCCCCCATTCCCAAAATTCTGTCAGCCATTCTGTCGGGGTGGAATGGTTCAAGATCGTCTATTTTTTCGCCTACGCCCGCAAATTTAACGGGCTTTCCCGTAACTGCAAGAACAGACAAAGCAGCGCCGCCTCTTGTATCGCCGTCCAACTTGGTAAGCACAACGCCTGTGATTTCAAGCGCTTCATTAAATGTTTTTGCTACATTTACTGCGTCCTGACCTGTCATAGAGTCGACGGTAAGCAGGATTTCATTAGGGTGAACCTCAGAAACAATATTCTTCAGCTCGTCCATAAGCTGTTCATCTATATGCAAGCGTCCCGCAGTATCCAATATAACAACGTCATAGCCGTTGTCACGTGCAAATTTAACGCTTTCCTTTGCTATAACGACAGGGTTTGTCTGTCCCATTTCAAAGACTTTTGCCCCCGCCTTTTCGCCTACGATTTTAAGCTGTTCAATAGCGGCTGGACGGTAAATATCACAAGCTGCAAGCATCGGACGTCTGTTCATACCTTTAAGGTACTTTGCCAATTTTGCGGAATGGGTGGTTTTACCTGCGCCCTGCAAGCCGCACATCATAATAACGCAGGGCGGTTTTGACGGAAAATCTATCTTTTGGGAGGTGTTGCCCATCAATATTTTCAGCTCGTCATGAACAATATCGATTACCTGCTGAGCGGGAGTAAGGCTGTTCATAACTTCAGAGCCTACCGCTCTTTCGGTGACCTTGGCAATAAAATCCTTAACCACCTTATAGCTTACGTCCGCTTCAAGCAAAGCCATACGCACTTCACGCATAGCCTCCTTAACGTCCTTTTCGCTAAGCTTTCCGTGGTTTTTAAGGTTTTTAAAGACTCTTGAAAGCTTTTCGGATAACCCTTCAAACGCCATTTATTTCTCCAATCCGATACATTGTTTATTGTTAAATCATATCAATTAAAGTTTATTGCAGTATTGTATTTCTCAATTCGTTTATAAGCTGTGCGGCGTCGGTATTTTTTTCAATTTTATCCAATTTATCCAACAAATCCAAAGCCTTTTGCCGTTTTTTCAGCAGACCTAAAGCCTGTTCCAATTCCTCTAACCGTTCCTCGCACTTTTTAATGCAGTTAAAGGCAGCTTGTCTTGTAACTCCCGTTTCTTCGGATATTTCGCCTAAAGAAAGATCGGAAAAGTAGTACATTTCCATAGTTTCCCTTTGCTTTTCAGTAAGCAGGGAACTGTATATATCGTAATAATCGGCTTTTTTTAAATCCTTTGACATTTCAGATACCGCCTGTCAACCTTTTTTTGTTGTCAGCTTTAATATTATAGCAAATAGATTTTGATTTGTCAAGAGAAAAAATGTATTTTTTTAAAATGATTATAATATTTGTAAATCAAGCTGCAAATCAAGCTTCAGATAAATTCCGACTTGTCGAAAACCTTCTGTTGTTCGTCTTTTCATCAAGCTGAGGGTGCTTTTGTCAAGACTAAATCACAATAAT
>CAZRRT010000113.1:0-6969 GCA_964602605.1 uncultured Ruminiclostridium sp. | reverse complement strand
AGGCTCAACTGTGAAGCAGCTGTTTATGGTGAAGAAAATACGCTGTTTTGGAGCGGCTTTGAGCATAATTTCTTTGATATGAACGAGTATGCGGGAGAGGGAAATATCGGGCATATTATGGAACATATTAAATTATTTAAGGAACAACTGTTATGATTGCAATTATCGATTACGGAGCGGGAAATCTGTTCAGCGTTCAAAACGCACTTAATTACTTAGGCTATGAAAATAAAATAACATCGGAGGAGCGGGAGATTGTAAAAGCGGACAGGCTTATTCTCCCCGGTGTAGGCGCATTCGGCGACGCTATGGACAAGCTGAACAATTCGGGACTTGTTGACGTCATAAAAAAAGAGGCTGTAAAAAAGCCTTTTTTGGGTATATGTCTTGGTATGCAGCTTTTGTTTGAAAAAAGCTATGAGTTTGGCGAACATCAAGGCTTGGGACTGATTAAGGGCTCTGTTCAGCTTATGAAGCCAACAGGAAATTTAGCTATTCCGCAAATGGGCTGGAATGCTTTGGAATATAATGTGGAATGTCCCTTGTTAAAAGGTATTCCTGAAGGGCAGTATGTTTATTTTGTTCACTCTTACGCTGCCGTGTGCACGAGTAATAATGTGTACGCTTATGTGGATTACGGCGGAAAAGTGCCTGCTTTGGTTGGAAACGGCGGAACGGTATACGGAGCGCAGTTTCACCCTGAAAAGAGCGGGGAAGTGGGGCTTGATATTTTGAGAAATTTTGCCGAGATCAATAATGACTAAAATTGAATACCGATCTATATCCGAAAATGAAATATGCCGTGAATTGTTTAACAGCTTTATAAGACATCAAATAGTTGTTAAATGTTATCGCAAGGAAAAGGGAAAATGGGTGATTAAAGACGACCCCTTTATTGATGATTGGTCCGAAGAAGATTATAACTTATTTGTTTCCTGCCTGAAAAACACTGTCAAAACCGGCGGATTTGTGTACGGAGCTTTTTATGATAAGGCTTTAAAAGGCTTTGTTTCTGTGGAAGCGGATATTTTCGATGATGAACAGGGATATATGGATTTGTCAAGTATTCACGTTTCCGAGGATATGAGAGGAAAGGGCATAGGAAAGTCGCTTTTCCTTGCGGCTAAGGAGTGGGCAAGGAAAAAGGGTGCAAAAAAGCTGTATATTTCCTCACATTCTGCTGTGGAAAGCCAAGCCTTTTACAAAAAAATGGGCTGTGTTGAAGCACAAAGGTACAACAAAGAACACGTTGAAAAAGAACCCTTTGACTGTCAGCTTGAATGCAGCCTATACTGATTGAGATTGCATTTTAATTTATTCACAGTCGGTCATAATTTCCTTGACTGAGAATTTTCCGATTTTCCGAGAATAAAAGTACATTACTGCTTCGTAAATAATTACGAACGATACAGTCGCTATTATCAAAGCTTTAAGGTTAAAATTAAATTCGGGAACATTCTCCACATCTGTAAATATAACACTTACAGCTATCTTTAATAAAGCGTATTGATAAATACTGCCGATAACAAACCCGATAACTGCGGCAGGGCGGTAACCTCCCAGCACCGCCCGGGAACACTCTTTGCTTGAATATCCGAAAACAAGCATTACGGATATGGAGGGAGCATTTGTGTTTACAACGGTGGTAACTGCAATAAACAGGGTTGACAAAGCCAAAACAACTCCTATCATAAGGGTCATAAGCGACATCATTTCACTTGCCAACGATTCCACGCCAAAGGACATTTGCACCATTGCCGAAAAGCAGAAGGAGGCAAATCCGATAAAAAACACCAGCGATTTTCTGCCCATAACCGTTGCTCTTTTCATATCCTTCAAAAACGGTAGATTATCACCGCCCTTTACCTGCTTGATCTTGGGTTCGCTTTTTCCTTTAAGCAGCTCAAGAACGGGCATTTTTATTTTTATAAGCGCATACAAAACCGACAGCAGCGCAAACGCCGCAGTTGGCAGGATAACAAGAGCAATAAATAATTCAGGGTGAAGGTGGGGCTTGAAATCGGGCAGCAATCCGTCTTGATTTTGAACGGAATAAAAGGTAGGCATAAGACACCACGCTCCCAAAAAGCCAACCGATGTGCCTATAAAAACGCTTAACCCGAAAATCCAAAAGCCTGCCGATATTCGCAGATTTGAATAACCCAAGGCTTTTAAAATACCAAGCTGTTTGCGGTGGGAATCTATGTAGTGCTTGATATAAAACATAAGCATAACGGCGGAGGTGAGCAGCAGACAGCCGCCGCTTACCGAGCTTACTACCTTTCCCGTGGTGACAAGTGCGTCGTACAGCGGTTTTGCAGCGTCGGTTATTTGTTCTTCAATTCCAAGCAAATCCGCATTGTAATTCAAAAAAATCAGGCAGACAAGCACTGCACAGGCGGAAATAATAATTATTCCCAACAGCTTAAATATATCTTTTACTGCAACCATTTTACCACCCTATCTCAAATGCGGTTTTTTGCATTTGATTTTGATATTTTTCGATTATTTTGCCGCTGTTCATTTTTACCACGTTTTTTGCCATATCGGCTATATTTGCATTGTGAGTGACCATTATTACCGTAAAAGCAAGTTGACCTTGAAGCTTGCTGATATAATCAAGAACCTTGCGACCCGTGGATTCGTCAAGCGCACCTGTTGGCTCATCAAGAAACAGAACCGAAGGCTTTTTCGCCAATGCTCTTGCGGCGGAAACCCTTTGCTGCTCGCCGCCGCTTAGCTGATGAGGATATTTTTTTCTTTTCTCAGATAGTCCAAAGGCGTTTATAATTTCGGCATAATCACTGTTTTTGGCAAGCTCCGCTCCCATTTTTACGTTTTTATCTACATTTAAATTGGGAAGCAGATAGTATTGCTGAAAAATAAAGCCGATATTTTTTCTGCGAAAGGCGGTCAGCTGCCGGTCCGAATACTCCGAAATATTTTCCGAATCATACATAACACTTCCGCCGTCTGTGCGATCCAGCCCCGAAGCCACATTTAACAGTGTTGATTTTCCCGAACCCGACGGTCCTAAAATCACAAGAAAATCCCCGTCCTCAATGTCCAATGATATATCGTTAAGTACCTGTACTCGGTTTTCCCTTGTTCCGTAAAATTTGCTTACGTTTTTAATTTTTATCATTTCTGCCACCTCTTATTATATCGATTATCCACTCCGCCTCGGGCAATCTGTCGTCTTTAATCAATTCGGATTCTGCCGCAAGCCGCTCCATAACGCCTTGAATACTGCTCCAAAAGGTTAGGGACAGCAGATAAGGGTCTCCGCTTCGGAAATAACCGTATTTTTGTCCTGCCGCAATTATCTCTGCCGATTGATCAACTTGGTTTACGCTTTGGGTGATTTCTTTAAATTGGGGCGGAATTTCTTCTCCCATTTGCAATCTTCCCATAATCACAAATAAGTACATTATCCGAGGCTGCTCCTTGACATAATGAAGCAGCATTTTTAAAAAGCCCTCAAAGTAATCGAGGGGATTTTCAAAATTCATTTCCCTCGGCGTATCGGTGGCGTTTGCTCCGTAGCGTATGATTTCCTCAAAAAGCTTTTCCTTTGATTCAAAGTAGTGAAACATCAGTCCCACGCTCATATTGGCGGCTTTGGCAATATCTCCGATTTTTGTATCCGCATATCCCTTTTTTGCAAAAAGTTCAATGGCTTTATCCATTATGAGTGCTCGTCTTTGCTCCTTTTGCTCGTCACGTTCGTTCATATTTTCTCCTCGTTGAATTTTTATTCATTGAATTTATATTCAATATTATAGCACAAAATTTTCTATTGTCAATATATTTTTTAAATCTTTTAAAAACTTTTGACAATTAAAAATATGATACACTAAAACATAATATAAAAGCAATTTTGATAATGCAATGTGGCGGAATCGTCAGACGAGCCTGCTTCGGGCTGAGTAATTACAGTGATTTTTTTCAAATATGAATACTGCCGATGATATTGTTGCTCTTGCAAATAAAAATATTATTTTTGTGGACTCATTTACAACATATCTTTTTTGGAAAGCTGACCCAAATCAAGTTTATCAGCCCGAAAGCGGCGAAAACCCTCTTTATCCCATCATAAGCTTGAATTATTATAACAATATACAAGAGATATATGATCTCGGAGCAGAAACCTATACCGAAAGCGCCCTCAAAAAATGGTATACGCCGAGAAATTCCTACGCAGCGGGAAACCCTTTTATAGAGGAAAACGGAGTTTTTTATGTGGATGAAACAGGGCTTCCAATATGGAATTTTGCTCCGTTTATGGATAGGTCATATATTGAGATACTGAATGAAACGGAGGATAGGTGCAGCTTTATCTGGCATACGCCCGATTGGGAAAAGCTGAACGAGCCTGAGAAGGGCTATGAGTATTTTTACTACAGCTGTGATTGCGAAGCCGTGTATGAAAACGGCTCATGGAAGCTAAGCAAGGTTTATGTTGAAGGATTCAGCTTAATATAATAAAATTATTAAAAGAGCAGCAAAAAAGATAAATAATCAGCTTGTCGAAAAAACTCCCTTTGGTAGGTTTTTTGACAAGCTGTAGTGTTATATACGTCTTTTTCTGTTGCTCCGCAGCATAACCGCAAAAATTATCAGTGCCGCTATGTAAAGCGGAATCTCCAATAACATCCGCTGTGATATTGTGGGAGAATAGTCTGCTGGGATGCCGCTTGTAAAAAGCTGAGCGGTTATCCCGCCGCCGTTATTATTCATAGCATGGAATATTGCGGCGGGATATATTGAATTTGTCTTTTTTGTGAGCCACATCAGAAATATCCCCGTAAATGTGCAGGAAATGCACATATAAACTATACCGAGATAAGGATAACCCGTATATTCCGTGCCGAAGTTATGACCCTCAACGGTCAGCACCGCATGCCACAGCCCCCAAACGATTCCGCCGACGATTATAGTTCCCGTTGTACCCAGCAGGGGTTCCATTTTTTGATTCATATACCCTCGCCAGCCGAATTCCTCGCCGAAGGTGTTGAATGCCAAAAGAGGTGCAGTCGCAAGTGTTGTAAGAATTGACGAAAGTGCTTGATCAAAGGTAAATTGACTGCCAAGCTCAGACCAATCTCCGCCGCCTATCGTAAGAGTAGCTATAATTCCCTGAAAAATGCTTATCACGCTTATTGCAAGCACCGCAAAAAGGTAATATTTTATATTTCCCTTCAAATTTAAATGCAGCATACTGTGGTGCCAACCCTCGTGGGTTATCCTGCGAGTAATGATATTGGCAAGAGCAGGACCGAAGCCGAGTATCCAGGAAAGCACAGGCATTTTGTTGGTTTCAAACCAATCGTGAAAGCCGAATACTTTGTTGAAAATTATTGCGGGTATCCACGAAAATCCGAAAGTCAACAGCAAAAAGATTATAAGCCTTTTCGCCTCCAATTTTTTATTTATCATACTCGTTCACCCCTTTCATAAATACCTTGCAGGTTATTTTGTATGAAAACAGGAACATTGTAAGCGCAATATACGGAAGAATGCTTAAAATTACCGCTAATGTGTCGTTGGAATTGCCGTTAAAGGCGGAAATGGCAAGCTCCACTATACTTTTGATAATATCGTCGGGCAGCAGGAATAATACTGCAACTCCGGCCCCACAGAGCAATAGCATTACGATCATTTTGACTATGCTCCCCTTTTTCGAGCCGTACCGTACTGTGAAAGGAATGTCGAATGCGCTGATTGCCATAAGAATAAATACTCCCGAGATATAAAAGAGCTGCATATTTGTTGTAAGCTCTTCGCCTGTGACAAAGTAATTCACGGTGGCGAGCAGATTATCTGCAAAGAACCCGGAAATCATATAAATAATATTCATCATAAGGGTTATTACGTATTTGCGGTATAAAAAGCCTTTTACGCCACATGGCGCAGAAACGATGAAATACGCCCACAGCTTTTTGTCATCACCTTTGAACAGCTCGCTCATTAAACCGCTGACAGCGAATATTCCGCACACACACATAAGCATTCGTATGATGACGTTTGTGGCTGCCTCGAACAGCCCATTTGCGTCGGTGCTGTCGGTAATAAATTTTATAATGGAAAAGCAGAAGGGAAAGGCAGTCAGCAATATGGGAGCAAACACTGCAAGAATAAGCACGGTTCGGTTTTGCTTCAATTCCTTATATAACAAACCTGTCGTACCGTCGGTTTTTGCGGGAAGTGCGGTTTGAGAGATTTCGGCAGCTTCCTTTTCCGATTTTGCAGCAGTGCAATACGCCGACCTAAAGCTGTGATACGCCGTGAAAAAGCTTGCCGCCGTCATCGCAATCAAAAGCGGAACTGCCCATAGGAATGACTCTGTCGTAAACACCGGAAGCTCAAAAAAGGAATCAATTTCGGTAAGTTTTGCAAGATCCACATCGCTTGCAATAAAAATGACGACGGTAATAACGACCATAAGTCCCGTAAACGCCAAACCCGCAGCAGTATGCGCTTTTTTCATTTCCGATTGATTTCGCACCCTAAGCATAATTATATTGTTTGGGAGAGAACCGAGAATTATTGCCGAAAATATTACCATATGCCAAACGATATGATTTACGCCAAAATTCTTTCCCGTATAGGCACATATTGTTGCGGTATTGCAAAGACTAAGTGCTGCACTTGCAAGACTTACCGATGTTCTGCGGACAAACCTTGCCGATGTTCGTTCTAAGGGAGTTATCGGCAGCGTATAGGAATAGATCAGCCAGCCCGAATTTATATCTGTTTTAAAGACATCGTCCAAAAGTAAGGACATTGCTCCGATAAGCACAGTCATTATGTTAATAATATCTACAGTACCCAACAGCTCTTCTCTTGTAATTCCGTTTGCGCCCAATGAGAGCAGCATTCCCCACGTCAGCACTATCCACGCAAGCAGAAGTCCAAATTGCAATATAATGCTTTTTCTTGAAAGCCGAAGCTCACGAAACATCAGCG
>CAZRRT010000112.1:0-7367 GCA_964602605.1 uncultured Ruminiclostridium sp. | reverse complement strand
GTTTTGAATTAAATTTTAACGCCTTGAACTGTTCTTAATTCAAGGCGTTTATTTTATTATGTTTTTATCAGCAATAACTATAAAATTTAATGATTTGAATACTGTTCAATATACTCGTTTACAGTAAGAAACTCTCCTGTTTGTTCATACACCTCATGAATTTTTTTCGCATGCTCCAAGCCTACGAAGCGGTAATGCCAAGGCTCGTAAATAAAGCCTGTTATGTTCTCCTTGCCCTTTGGATAGCTTAAAATAAAGCCGTACTTCCATGAATTATCTATAAGCCATTTATATTGAGGCAATTTTTCAAAGCTTTCGTCCAAATCGCTGTGATTGCTCCAATAATCATCTGAAACAATATCCATAGCAAGTCCCGCATTATGCTCGCTGCAGCCCGGAACGGCTATCTCTTTACGAGCTTGAGCGGTAGCCTCCTCTTTGTTATAGCCTTGCGCCATAAGAGAATTTATATAGCTTTCCATATTTTCCTTTTGCTTTTGAATACTTCTGTAAGCGGAGGTAACAAAAAGTCCCACCTTTTGACTTGCCGCATCGTTAAGCATTTGTATTGCATAATCGGCGCAGCGTTTGTCCAACATTCTCTCCCCTGCCACCGATTTTGTTTCAACGGAAAAGTTTTCCGGCAAAGGATTGTTGTTGCCAATAACATACAATGCCCAATTATCACTTGTAGAAGGGGTTGAAGATTGGGTTGATTGAGTTGATTGGGTTGAGGATTGAGAAGTCGTGTCTTTGGGTTTTGATTGGGAGCTGACTGTAGTTTTTGCCTCTGTTTTTACGGCGGCTGTTGCCTTTGTTGAAGAAGTTGTTTCCGTTTCGGGCTTTTTATTGCTGCAGCCTGCAATTTGACATATAATTACAATAATCAATACCGCTATCAGAAATACTGTGCCATACACGGCTATGTAAGCGGGAATATATTTTTTACGTTTTCCTGTTGCCATTTTTTCTCCGTTCATTTATTATTTTTCTAAATTCTGGCTTAAATAACTGCCAAGCTTGTCAAAAAACCATTCGCAATTTTTTCTGCAAGCCGACAATAATATTGTAATTTAATTATAAAGATTTGTGTAAAAAATGTCAATTACAATATTCTTACAAATTTATTACATTTGCATTTTAAAGTTATAGAATCACTCCGCCGCCGATAATCGTATCTCCGTCATAGAAAACCGCCCTCTGACCTTTTGTAATGGCTCTTTGGGGCTGTTCAAAAACGACTTTTACCGTTCCGTCCTTTTGAGGATAAACGGTACAAGGCTGTTCTGTTTGGGAATATCGGGTTTTTGCCTTACATTCAAAGCTTTCGGAAGGATTTTCAACCGAAATCCAATTCAGCTCACCCGCAATAAGACTGTCGCTGTACAAATCAGAGCTTTCTCCCACAGTAACGGTATTGTTTTCCGCATTTTTTCCGATAACGTACATAGGCTTTCCAAATGCAATTCCCAAGCCCTTTCTTTGCCCTATGGTATAATTTATCATTCCGCTGTGACGTCCCAAAACGTTTCCGTTTTTATCCACCACATCTCCCGCCGTTGGTTTTATGCCGGTATATTGCTGTATAAATTCAGCATAATTGCCGTTTGGAACAAAACAAATGTCTTGACTGTCAGGCTTGTCGTAATTTACAAGTCCGTTTTCCTCCGCAAGCTTTCTCACATCGCTTTTTTCCATTGTGCCTAAGGGAAATAAGGTTCTTGAAAGCTGTTTCTGAGTGAGATTATACAAAACATAGGATTGATCCTTTTTATTGCCTCCCTCACGGCTTACCGCTTTTTTCAACAGATAGCGTCCCGTGCTTTCGTCATATTCTATTCTTGCATAATGACCGGTGGCGATATAATCACATTCCATCATCACAGCACGTTCAAGCAAAGCGTCAAATTTCAAAAAACGGT
The DNA here is from genome assembly GCA_964602605.1 of uncultured Ruminiclostridium sp. GTDB lineage: Bacteria > Bacillota > Clostridia > Oscillospirales > Ruminococcaceae > Ruminiclostridium_E. The sequence goes on along the minus strand of CAZRRT010000112.1, from coordinate 5,445 downwards.
TGCAGTCTATACAGGGGTTGGGTGTGCAGCCTTTTAAATACTCGCTGTTAAAGCGTCCGATAACGTCCTGATTAAATCTTTCCTTAAAATTAAAGACATAGTGAGGAACATTATATCTTGATGCAACCGCCTTTGCGTCCTCCACATCGCTTAAGGAACAGCAGGTTTTTGATTCAACACCTATATCTTTATTGTCATAAAGCTGCATAGTTGCGCCGATTACCTCATATCCCGCTTTTTTTAAAAGTAAAAGCGAACAGGAGCTGTCCACTCCACCGCTCATTGCTAACATAACCTTTTTACCCATTATTGTCTTTATCTCCGCTGATTTCCTTATTATCTGTTTGCTCTTTTTCTATGTCTTTATCAGCTTCTCCTCTATTTTCTCCACTTTGAACAATGTTCAATTCGGCAAATTCCTCTTTATTTCCTTCTTTTTCTTCCTCTACTTTATTTGGGTGTTTTTTACCCCATTTGTTTACAATAACAAGTATTAGATATATTAAAAAAAGTGCAGCCAAAAAATATACAAAGGATAGAAGGACAATTCCGAATTTACCGCTGCCGCTGTTTGAATCTGAATCACAGTATGCGGTTACGGCTAAAGATGATAAAGAAACAGAAAGAATTATGTTAAATATCATATTTTTGATAAACGTCTTAATTTTGTTCATAATATTTTTCGTTTTTCACCTATATTTACAGCTATTTACAGCCCTGTCCAAATTATCAAGCTTTAAATATCTGTATTGGAAGCGGCTTTTTTCACTTTTATCAAAATAAATATCAGGCTTACTCCCATAATTATATGTCCGATTCCCGCAACTCCCGATATTGCCGCATTTGCGCCTTTTGATAATTGAGTTTGCCAAACTTGGTTTATACCTCTTATAAAAAAGGCAAGCGCTGTAATGTTCAGTCCTGCTTGATATGTAATTAAAAACAATCCCGCTTTTTTCTGTGCGGAAAAGTTGAAATTCTTTTCAATCAGCATTAGAATAAGAAAAAATACCATTCCCATCAAAAAATAATGAGTGTGCATAACAGACAAGTTGGTTTTTCCCTCAAAGCCCGAAAACTTGGTAAATTCACGATAGAATACTCCGAAAACCATTGCGGCTATTGCATAAATAAGCGAATAATTTGCATAACGTTTTGTCATAGTCATCTTCCTTTTTAATCAATTTTAATAGAATATATCCAAATTATATATTTTGAATTCAAGTTTTGTCAATAGAGTTTATAAAATATTTCATTTATTTTTTATTATTTGCTAATTATTCGTCAATGTGCATATAATTAACAAAATTATTTATGCTATTTGTAACAAAATAACAAACAGTCATTTACTTTTAATAAAAAAAGTGGTAGAATAACTGTAAAGATAAAATAGGTTAAATTAAAGCAATTCTAATTTCAAATTTTGTCTGTTTTGTCTGTAATGAATTTAAGAATTTTTATTATCTTTTTATATCTTAGCTTAACATTATTACAAAAAGGGTCTTTAGTGTTTTTCTCGGATAAAAAAACTTGAAACGGAGACTATCAATGAAAATACGTACATTATTTATTATTACTTTGTTATTCTTTTCCCTTTCTTCAATCATTACTTATGCGATATACTGCTCTTCAACAATGAATTCGGTGGCAAAAAAGCAGTATGAGCAGATGTACAGCGATGTTGCCTCTAACAGTGCGGATAATATATCCGAATACTTTAAAACCGTTTCCAAGGCTGCCACGGCTATAGGAAATAACGACGGGATTAAAGCCTTGAATATCACCAGCAAGGACGGCTCAGATGAAGCAATTAAAAATGCAGACAGCTATGTTGAAGGCGGAATGGGTGTAACCCGTATTTTAATTCTCAACAAAAACGGCGATACGGTTGTTTCAAGCACCAACGCAGACAAAGAAAAATACAACCCTTTCACCAAAGAGCAATTAGACGGAATGATTCAAGGCGACGCCTATATCAATCCTATCTATGATGAAAACGATCGTCCCACAAAATATGAGATTGCCGCCCCTTACATTACCGACGATCGAATCGTAATGGTATACTTTGACGGAACGGCATTTGACAAGATTGTTAAAGCGGGAACCTTCCCTATAAACGGCAGAACGGCTTTTATAGATAAATTCGGAAATATGATTGATACTTCATATATGGGAGTAATATCCGACATTGTGTCTAAAGTAGGTTATGAGGAATATAAAAAGATAAACGATGCCATAAATAATGCAGGCGATTTAAACAAATCATTCTATTTTGATTTAAAGAAAACCCAGCGTGCTACTTACACAATTAAATGTTCGGGAACAAACTGGTTTGTAGCTACATTGGCGGAAGCCGATAAAGCTTATGTGTATTCAAATGCTGCCTCCTCGAGCATAATAGGCTTGGTAGTGGGACTTTCAATTCTATTCCTTGCGGTATACACCGTTTCCGTTATCTTGGTAACAAAACCGTTAACCGTAATTAAAGAGTCCCTCACCAAAATTCACAGAGGCGACCACGATTTAAGAATCGATATAAACACAAAGAATGAATATAAGGATATTGCAGAGTCATTTAACACACTGCTTGACAATGTAGTTGTAAGTGAAAGACGATACCGCACAATAGTTGAAATGTCCGATGATATTGTATTTGAATGGAATCTGAAAACAAATAACATTACCTTCTCCAACAATTTCAACAAAAAATTCAGTTACCGTGCGCCCTCCGACCACTTCAGCGACTGCTTCCTGCTTAAAGGAAAGGTTCACCCCGATGATAACGAGCGTTACCGCAGCGATTTGGCAAAGCTTGAAAAAGGTGAAGATTTTAAAGACAACACCTACCGTTGGAAAAACATTTTCGGCGATTATATTTGGATGCAGATGAAAACCTCCTCCGTAAAGGATCAGGATAACAAGGTTGTAAAAATTATAGGCGTTATGTCTGACGTCGACCGTGCAAAGAAGGGTGAGCTTCAGCTGCTGAAACGTGCAAGCTATGACGCTCTCACAGGTGTATATAACAGAGAAACCATTGAAAATGTCATTGACGGAGAAATTCAAAAAATGTCAGACGGAAGTGATAATTTTGCGATTTTGTTTGTTGATATTGACGATTTTAAGGTTTACAACGATCAATACAGCCACGCAACAGGCGACCAGGTACTTAAATTTGTAACGGATTCAATAGGTGAGATAATCGGTGATTCCGGATACATCGGACGTTACGGCGGAGATGAATTTATAGTATGCGTAAGAAATGTTTCTACCAATATTCCCGAAAATATTGCAAAAGACATTTTGGCAAAGCTTAAAGCGGGATTTGTATGCGATACCGACGATCACCTGACTGTAAGCGTAAGTATTGGCGTATATATAGTAAGCGACAGCACAAAAACCGTTGAAGAAATAATTTCCACTGCCGATGAGGCAATGTATAAAATCAAGAAGAACGGAAAAGCAAGCTTTGGCATTGTAAACGGTTAATAATTTTAAAACAGCTGTATATGATTTGCAGCTGTTTTTTTATGTGTTTTTTATGGATACTAATCAGGATTAAAGATTGGATACAGCTCACCATTATTGCTAAATAAAGCCGAATATAAATCGGGGAATTTTTATCGGCGATTATATTTATAAAAAATCTGCAACCAAAGCATTTCGCCAAGATTGCAGATTTCATATTTTGACTATTACAATAATAATCAATTAACAACGGTTAAAAATTTTTGTAAAATCTTTTATTCAGCTTGTTCATAAGCTTTACCATAGGCAATATCAAGAATCCTGCCGCAAAATTGCCTATTGCGTGAATTATGTCAAAGGAGAAGCCTGCCGCTATCCAAGCTAACATTTGCTTAAAGTTCAAATTGAATAGCAGTGCTTGTGCAGGTGCGTATAAAACACCGAATAAAAGCCCGTGCAAAGCGCATACAACAGGGTATACAAATGCAGAGACTTTGGCGGGCATATTTTTCGGCAAAAGCATAGCAGCTCCCCATAAAACCGTCCATATGTATAAATAAGGAATCCACCACAAGGCAAAGCCGCAGAAAAGTCCGTTTAATAAGACATATACATAAATGGGAATAAGCGCTTTTTTTCTGTATACAAGAGTGTAGGTCATTGTGAACATTCCGAGAAGATGAATATTGGGCGCCCATTCCATAATAATCTTTGAGCAATACATCAATGCGCCCAAAACCGCAAAGATTACTATCTCAAAGGAGGTTAACAGCATTTTTTTCCTTTTACTTTGTGTAGGTGAGCTCATAATTTTCACCGTCGGCAATTTTTGTGCTGTCTGCGCCTGTCATAAGCATTTCTCCATCCTTGCTGATTGCCCAATAGGCGGCGTTTTTGTCGTAATCGGCTTCGATTCCGTTAACAAACTTGATATAAAGTCCGTATTCGCTAACGTCGCCTGAAACTAATTCCGCTCCCAAAAGTGCGTCGCCTAAATTATCCTTATCGGTGTGAAGCTTTACAGTGATTGTCTTATCTCCTGCTATAACCTTTACATTCAAGGTGATTGCGCCCTCTCCAAGCTCGGTATCCACAGTGTATTTTGCTGTAGACCAAAGGTTGCTGTCATTGGGCGATGGGGTTTGTGAGCCACTGACATCTGACGAGGTTTGCGAATTCCCCACATCTGATGACGATGTGACAGCTTCTGATTCGGGCGAATTTGCCGATGTGCTTGCAGTACCGGCTGCGTAGGTAGTAGTAATAACAGGAGCTTCCTGTTTTTCCGTAGTTTTTGCGGGGTTAGATGTACTGTTATTGCAGCCAGACGCAAAAACTGCTGCTGCTAACGAAAGGGTCAACAGCAGTGCTTTCAATGAATTTTTCATTTGAATTTCCTTCTTTCTGTTATTTTAACAAAAAGAATAAAGCAATAATGACACTTCGCCCGATGTGAAAAACACCGTTCTGCCCAAGCTCATTATTGCAGTTCACAGTATGGAGGCATTCCGACTTGTGAAATTAAATTTATAACGATTTTCTCTTTTGGGACAGAAAATCATTACACATATTTTTTTCAGATACGATAATGGCTGTTGCTGAGGATTCTCACCTCATTCCCCTTCCGCCTTGCATATTGTCAAGCAATATGTTCGGCAAAAATAATATAATATTTTTATACTGCGTTCATTCATTTTGCAAATGTTATAATAACATATAAGTTAGTTTTTGTCAATTCAATTTTTATCATATATAATAATTCAGGCTGTCGAAAAAGCCAAAACTTAAATTTTTCGAAAGGAAAAGGTCTTAGGGAAAAACCATCAGGGTTTTCCCTAAATTGGGATCATAGCCTTAAAATCGAGGCAGAGCAAGGCTCTGACCGATTTTTTTGGCGGCTTGCCGCCAAAAACGGCGTCAGCTTGACGGAAAACTGACCAAAGGGAGCTTTTTCGACAAGCTGAATTGATTTGTTGC
>CAZRRT010000111.1:0-7389 GCA_964602605.1 uncultured Ruminiclostridium sp. | reverse complement strand
ATAAATCAAAGACAAACAATATTAGTATTTTTATTCGGCTAACAAATAGTTTAAATAATAAAGGGACTGTATTGTTTGCAGCCCCTTTATTTATTAAATTATTTATCAGCTATAAAAATCAGTGTGTAAGCAGGAACATTGCAAGGAACAGCGCAGCAATAATCCAAGTAGTAAGCTTGATTTCCTTAGCCTTGCCTGTGAATACGCTGATTATAATGCTTGAAATAATACCAAATGCAATACCGTAAGAAATGTTGTAGGTAAAGCACATAAATGCTATTGTCAAAAATGCGGGAACAGAAGCGGCAGGTGTAAGCCAGTCAATATCCTTAACGCAGTTCATCATCAAAACGCCTACGTAAATCAAAGCCGCCGCCGTCGCACAGCCGGGAATAAGAGAAGCCACGGGAGAAAGGAACATTGCAATGAAGAACATAACCGCCGTTGCAATAGAGGAAAGACCTGTGCGTCCGCCTTCCGCAATACCTGCGGAGGATTCAACGAAGGTGGTAACGGTGGAGGTTCCGCAAACTGCGCCTGTTGTGGTTGCGATTGCGTCAGCAAGCATAGCCTTGTTCATATTGGGAATGTCGCCGTTTTTGTCAACGAGATTTCCTCTTGCACAAGCGCCGTAAAGCGTGCCGATTGTATCGAACATATCAACCATACAAAATGCCAAAGCAGTTGTGATAAGCACAAGCACGAAGCTTGCCTGACCGTTTGCGGCAATATAAGCGGAGAAATCAAAGCCGCTGGTGAATACCTTTCCAACAGACATTGTGCCGAAATCAGCAAATGCTGCAAATGGATTCATTGTTCCCACGGAGAAATTAGCGTAAAATCCCGGAACGGTAAGTCCAAGTATGTAATAAGCAACGCCGCCGCCTAAAACGCCCCAAAGAACCGCACCCTTAACTTTTCTCTGCGCCATAATCGCAATAGCCATAACTGTTAAAACAGTAATGAGAATAGGCATAATAGAAGCCCAGGTTGCATCCTTCAGCACGTTAAGAGATACTAAATTAACAAGGGTTGCGCTGTCGTCTACAACAATTCCTGCGTTCTGAAAACCGATAAATGCAATAAACAAGCCGATACCTGCAGGAATCGCCATACGGACAGCCTTGGGAATTCCTTCAAATATCTTTTTGCGCAGTCCGGTAACTGTGAGAATAAGGAACACGATACCGTCGATAAGTACCATAACAAGCGCATTTGCATAAGTAAAACCGAAGCCGACGCAAACCGTATAAACAAAGTATGCGTTAAGTCCCATACCGCTTGCCTGCGCCAAAGGCAAATTAGACAGCAAGCCGATAAGCACAGTGCCTACAACTGCGGAAATGGCGGTTGCAATATAAATTGCTCCTTGTGAAACGCCCAATACATCAGTGCCGTCCCCGAAAGGATTGCTGAACATATTGGAGTTAACCAAAAGAATGTACGCCATAGCCATAAAGGTTGTCAAGCCCGCCATTATTTCGGTCTTAACGGTGGTGTTGCGTTCCTTCAAATGAAAGAAATTTTCCATAGCTTTAAAAGCCTCCTTATATGCAGTAATCTGCAAAAAAATAAAAATCGTAACGGAAGGTTACGAGCGTCAAAATTACCAAAATCCGTATGGAATTGGCATTTTAAGCGATTTGCAGAAATAAAGGCTTGTCCTGTTAAAGGCAATTACCGACAATTTTATCCCTGCTTTTTTAGTTTATCACTAAGCCCAATATATGTCAAGCTTTTTCCGGTAATTTTTGAAAGCAAAATACACATACCAATCACAAGACTTTCACATTAAAGCAAGCAAGAAGCTGTTTATAGGGACTGTGGAACAAATAAAGCTTAAGTTTTTTTCCACAGTCTTAGCCGATAATTTGTCAATCTAATTAAAATCAACAAATAATTGTTAAAAACTATTGATTATTTTTACCATATGGTGTATAATTGATAATAATGTGATTATTTTATAAAATGTTATGTATAACCACTGCAAAGATGTCCCCCGCCTCTAAGGCGGCGGGCTCCATCTTAGGTTCAGTGGGGGTAAAATCCCCCGCTGAACCTCGAAATTGCTTTGCAATTTTGGCAGCTTGTTTAAGCTGCGCTGTAAATGTGGTTCGCATCTATTGACAACACAGAAAAATGCGTAAGCTGTAGTTTTCAATCAGTTGACAAAACAGTATAATCAGAGTATAATTATAATGCTTTATTATTTATCAATATAGTATTGGCAAAAAATATAAACGGAAGGAAAAAACAATGCAAGCAGAAAAAAGCAAATATCTTGAAAAAATAAGACCCTATGCAAAAAAATTAGTGTCAATTTTATGTGAGAAATACGACTACTGTTCCCTTTTGGGCGTAGACAGCGACAGCACCTCTTACGGTGTTTCTTCTACCGGTATAAACGTTGTTTCACAATCCCTTTACAACAAAAGGGGCTTTGTTATCCGCATTTTTGACAAAAGCGGACAGGCGGAATATTCTTTTAATGATATTAGTGAGGAGCTAATCCCGCAAATTGTTAAAAATGTTGAAAAGGCAGTTGATTTATATCAGGGTGAAAATATCGGCATTCCCCAGGATAAGCCTTTAAGCTTTGACAGATCCACCGAATATGAAATAAATCCAAAGGAATTGGGCGCAGAGAAGATTTTGGAAAAGCTGACAAAATTAAGAGAAGCGGCTTTGTCTAAGGACGAAAAGGTTATCGACTGTATGTGCGCCTTCGATTACCGCAAATTCTCCAATATATTTATAAGCAGAAACAGAGATTTAACCCAAAATGTTATGTGGGCAACCGCTATGCTCGTTCCCGTGGGAAAGGACGGAGATAATATTCAGCAGGCATATAAAGGATTTTCGGTTTCGGGCGGAGCAGAGGTTCTCGATCAGCTTGAGGGCGGACTTGACGACGCTGTAAAAACGGTTTTGGAGCTGCTTACCGCAGAGCCTATCAAGCCCGGCACTTATGATTGCATCTGTGAGCCCGAGGTAACGGGTATGATAGTTCACGAGGCTTTCGGTCACGGCGTTGAAATGGATATGTTTGCCAAGGACAGAGCGCTGGCAAAGAACTACATCGGAAAACGAGTTGCATCGCCCCTTGTTACTATGCACGACAGTCCCTCGGCAGTTAAGCAAACCGCAACCTACTTCTTTGACGATGAGGGTGAAGAAGCCCACGACACATTGGTAATAGACAAAGGCATTTTAAAGGGCGGCTTTTGTGACGCTAAATCCGCATTATGGCTGAATTTTCACTCCACAGGCAACGGCAGACGTGAAAGCTATGAAAGAAAAGCCTACACAAGAATGACCAACACCTATTTCTTAGGCGGAAATGATAAGGTTGAGGATATGATAGCTTCGGTAAAGGACGGATTTTTGCTGTCCACCCCAAGCAGCGGTATGGAAGATCCCAAAAACTGGGGCATTCAAATGATGGTAAGTATGGCTAAGGAAATAAAGGACGGAAAATTAACGGGCAAGGTTTACGCTCCCATAGTTATGACAGGCTATGTTCCCGATTTGCTGAAATCTATCACAATGATGAGCGAAAATGTAGAGCTTTGCGGCACGGGAATGTGCGGCAAGGGCTACAAGGAATGGGTTAAGGTTTCAGACGGCGGTCCTTATATCAAGGCAAGAATTTCTTTGGGTTAATTGGGGGTGTATTTATGATAAACAAAATTATTGATATATTAGATTCGGAAAAAATCGAAAAATTTCTTATTAATAAAACCGATAAAAGCAGCAGCGAGTTATTCTTCATAAAGAAAAAATTAGACGTTCGCAGAGAGAAAAAAATCACCGACTACAACGTTACTGTTTACCGTGACGTTGAAAAGGAGGGCGTTAAGCTGAGAGGCAGCGCATCAACAGACATATTCCCCACTATGACAGATGAGGAAATAAGGGAAAAGCTTAAAGAAGCCTATTTTTCCGCACAATTTGCTTTAAATCCTTTTTATGAATTGGTTCAGGGTGACGGAAAAGCTGTTATGGATAATTCGGTTGAACCACAGTCGGCAGAGCAGAGCGTACAAGCTATGGCAAAGGCTTTGTTCTCTGTGGATAACGACAGTGAAGCATTTATCAACTCCGCAGAGTTTTTCGCTGAAAACAAAACAATAAGAGTGGTAAATTCCGACGGCGTGGACGTTTCCTTTAACAAGTTTAATGTAAGCGGCGAGTTTGTAACCCAATGCAAAACCGACCAGGACGTGGAGCTGCATTACAGCTTTGATTACGACAAGGCGGACGAAAATGCTATTGCAGAAAAAGCGGCGGAGGGCATTAAATCAGCAAAGGACAGATCTGTTGCCAAGCGTTGTTTGGAAAGCGGAAATTACGATATAATATTAAGCGGCGAGGAGTTGGCGACAATATTGGAGTTTTACACCGACAGATCCAATTCCGCCTATATATATGCAAAATATTCCGATTATTCCGTCGGCACAAAGACCCAAGGGGAAGAAGTTAAAGGCGAATTGCTCAATATTACCTGCGTTGCAACACAGCCTTACAGCAGCGAGGGTACGAAAATGCAGAATCTCAGCCTTGTGGAAAAGGGCGAGTTAAAGGCAATCCACGGCATCAACCGCTTTGCTCAGTATTTGGGAATAAAGGCTACAGGCTCTTATAAAAAAATAAAATTGGAGGCAGGCAGCAAATCTCTTGAGGAGATAAAACAAAAGCCTTATTTGTATGCGGTAAAGTTTTCAGATTTTCAAATTGATCCGTTTACGGGACATTTCGGCGGAGAAATAAGATTGGCATATCTGTTTGACGGAGAAAAAATCACAAAGGTGACAGGCGGTTCTATCAACGGAATTATCACCGAGGCGCATAAAAATTTCGTATTCTCGAAGGAGCAGTATTCCGACAGCCATTATGAAGGTCCTTTTGCAGTGAGAATTGAAAATGTTGCAGTGGCTGGCAGCGTATGATTTTTCGCTCAGCACTGAAATTCCAAATATAAAATAATTACGGCGGACTTGCTTAATTGACAAGTCCGCCATTTTTTCTAAATTTATTACTATGAAATCAATTTTTTGCCGCCATTAAATCCTTCAAAAGCTGGGGATCTTTGAAATTAAACTGTGTTCTGTCGTAGAACACATCGGTTATATCCCACAAAACAGGACATATATTACGATCCCAAGCCTCCTTTGCAACGGAAGAAAGGAAAAGTCTTATCACCTCGGGAGTCTTGTTTTTGGTGGCAACGCCGTATTCGCCGATTATAACAGGTATTCCTTTGTCTACGAAATTTGTTTTAATCATATCCATATAGTTGGCAAGCTCCTTTTTGTCTTTATCGCTGCCCCACTTGGTTTTAGCCTTGCCCCAGCTTTCGTCCTTTTCCAAAATGCAGAAGGTTGAGGGGGTGTAATAGTGAACGGAAAGAGCAAGTCTTTCTTTTGGATCGGATGGCATTTTAAATAGTTGGTCGCAGGTAAGGTCAATGTCGGTGGCATATCCCGCAATCAAAAGGTGACGGTTCTCGTTGTTTCCTCCCGAGCTGCGTACTATATCCACAAATTTTTGATTTATTTCATTCAATAGACCGTAAGCGTCGGCTTTTCCGTCCGTACCGCCGCTGTATCTGTTCCAAACGTCGTTCCAGCAGCCCTCTTCGTTAAGGGACTCAAACATTACTCTGCCGTCAAACTCTTTTAAGCCTTCACAAATCTGCTGCCACATTCTTGTGTATCTTCTCATACAGTTTTCTTTGTCCTTGGGGAATTTCTCCCACCAGCCGCTGTCCCAATGGATATTGACAATAGCGTACATTCCGCTGTCTAACGTCCATTTTACCACCTGCTTAACTCTGTTCATCAGTTCGCTGCTGATTGTATAGTCGTTGTCCATATCCATAAGATTGGACCAGGCAACGGGAATTCTCAGTACGCCAAAGCCGCAGTTTGCATAGCCTTTTATCAAATCCTCCGTTACCTCCGGACTGCCCCATGCGGTTTCGTATGCTTTTACTCCGCCGTCCTTGTTTATCCACGCTCCGCAGGCTTCAAAGGTGTTGCCTAAGTTTATTCCCAATCCCATATTTCTTACTACCTCCATAGTTGTTAAGCTGTCGTTGTATTGGGAAGCTGTAGGTTTTTCCGTTTCAACGGGGGTGGTAGCAGACGGGGTTGTTGTTGAAGCTGCTGATGTATCGGCGTTTGGTTCTGTTTGCTTATCTGCTGTGCTGTTGTTTGTATTTTCGGCAGATGTTTTGGAGCTGCTTGATGAATCGGTAAGGCTGCCTAAATTATCATTTTGTCTTGCACAGGAGGTTAAAAACATTACCGCTGTTAAAATTGCCGATAAGCATTTTATGTACTTTTTCATATTTGCGCCCTTTCTTGCTATGTAAAAATATAATCCTACTCTTATAATAATATAATATAACAATTTTCGGAAAAATACAAGAGAAGATTAATGATAATACATTCAAATTATTATGGTAATATTGCATAAATTTTATCACAATCTTTTGATGAATTAAGCATTGTAAATAAAATATTAAATTACATAATATTTTTATATATATTTCGAAAAATTTTCTTGTTTTTATGTTATAATAATTCAAAGCAAAGAGGAAAAATTTATTTTAACGAATTAAGGTTTCCCTCGCTGCGCTCACTCTTTTTTGTTATAATTAGTAAAAAAGGAAAGGAAAAAAATAATGAAAAAAATTATATCTATGTTGATTGCATTTGCTATGCTTTTGTCAATGTTAACAGCTTGCAGCAATGAAAACAAGCCCGCAGCTACCACCCCTACAGGCAACACCGCAAACCCGCCTCAAACCTCGGCTAACGAAAGCAATACAACTACCGCAGCACCCTCGGACACTACAAACGGAGAGCAAGCCGCCGACAGCACAGTAAACAAAATCGCACAAAAAATAAAGGACGCATACGGAGAAAGCTATTTGCCAAGTATGCCAATGGACAACGAAATGATAAACACAACCTTCGGCTTAGAGGAGGGCAGCTATACCGAGGCGTTTGCTGAAATGCCTATGATAAGCGCACACCCGGACACATTGCTGATTGTTAAGGCTGCCGAGGGAAAGACCGATGACGTTAAGAAAAAAATTGATGAATACCGTCAGCGTTTGTTGGACGACACCATGCAGTATCCTATGAATCTTCCCAAAATTCAGGCTTCACAGGTAGTGCAAAATGGAGATATAATTGCATTTATTCTCTTAGGTGCAGTTAACGAGGATTTGGACGCTTCGGAAGAGGATCAGGCAAAGTTCGCCGAGGAGCAGGAGAAAATCGGTGTTGACGCTTTTAACGCTTATTTTGGATAATGGTTATTGTATTTTTTTGAGATAATGGTGTAATAGCAATTTTCGGATAACAGTTTAGCGTTTTT
>CAZRRT010000110.1:0-7646 GCA_964602605.1 uncultured Ruminiclostridium sp. | reverse complement strand
TCAATGTCAATCGCCTTTGCCCGAAAGGCGGTCGTTATAACATATTCTTAGGAGGCGGTCGCTCTATCCAGCTGAGCTACGGAAACAATTAAATATTTTCCAATTTGGCAAATTATGCTGATATTTTTATAACGATAATTTTAATATGTTAAAAAATTATTACAACAGATTATTATAATAAACGCAAAGCAGCTTTACATTTAATATAATAACATATTTTTTTATAAAATGCAAGGGCAATATAAAAAAAGGCTGTTCATCAGACTGCTGAAAGAGTCTAAAACAGTTTTTTCTAAAAACAAAAATCCCCATAATGTATTGCATTACGGGGATTTTATGCTATTTTAAATCAAATTCCAAAATTTGACAGCCAAACAAAAGCTTTTCTCCATAGCAAGATTAACAATTATTGTTCCTCGCTTAACTTCCCAATATTTTATCTGCCGAACGTTCTCTGTCGAAAGACAAGTAAGAAGCCTTGAGAAATATGCGCTGTTTCAAGGATTTCTTACAAATTATTTCAACCAAATTATTTAGACAATCGGGCAAGCGGGAAAAATCAAGAGCTTGTTGTGGGATCAGCAATATCACATTCCCATATTCTTTTTAATATCCTCGCCTAATTTTTTCAGCTTTTCTTTAAAGCCGGATTTCTTTTCAAAATTCTTTTCGCTAAGCTCGGATTCCAATTTCTGCAAAAGCTCCTTTTGGGTTTTGGTAAGCTTTTTGGGGACTTCGATGATGATTCTCACCATCATATCGCCTCTGCCCTCCATTTGGCAGTGCTGAACGCCTTTGCCCTTTAAACGCAGTATATCTCCCGGCTGTGTGCCTTCGGGAATACGGTAGGTAACGTTTCCGTCAATGGTGGGAACTGTCACCTCGTCGCCTAACGCTGCCTGCGTATAGGAAATGGGAAGATCTACCCAAATATCGTCGCCCTTGCGCTCAAACAGATTATCCTTTCTGACGGTAATTCGGATGTTTAAGTTGCCTCTGCCGCCGCCGTTAACTCCTGCGTGACCTTCTCCTCTTATGGTAACCGTTTGACCGTTTGCAATTCCTGCGGGTATATTGACGGTTATCTTTTTGCGCTTTTGAACTCTGCCGCCGCCGTTGCAGACAGGGCAGGGAGTTTCTATGACCTTACCCTTGCCGCCGCATTTTGAACAAGGCTTTTGGGTACTCATCATTCCCAGCATAGTACGCTGGCTTATCTTGACATAGCCTGTGCCGTGGCAGTCGGGACAAGTCTTGGCGGTAGTGCCTGCTTTTGCGCCGCTTCCGTTGCAGCTGTCGCAGGTTTCCGAGCGGTTAAGCTCAATATCGTGGGCTACCCCCTTACAGGATTCCATAAAGCTTATGTCAAGGCTGACGTTAATATCCGAGCCTCTTACCGCCGCATTTGGGTTGGATCTGCGTGTGCCGCCTCCGCCGAATATGCTGTCGAAAATATCCCCCAAATCTATATCGATGCCGCCGTCAAATCCGCCAAAGCCGCCGCCGTAGCTGTAGCCGCCGCCTCCTCCCGCATAAGAGGGATCAACTCCCGCATGACCGAACTGATCGTATCTTGCACGCTTTTGAGGATCGGAAAGTACGTCGTTGGCTTCGTTTACCTCTTTAAACTTTGCTTCCGCTTCGGGATTGTCCGGGTTTAAATCGGGGTGATATTTTTTCGCCAATTTTCTGTAGGCGGATTTTATTTCTGCCTCCGTGGCGTTTTTCTGTACGCCCAAAACCTCGTAATAATCTCTTTTTTCTGACATAGTTATCTCCGTTTTATTGCTTTCGGAATAACTTTTTCAGCTTGATATTATAAAACTGTTCGCCTGTATCAGCCTATTGTAATTACTCCCAAAGCCAAAATAAATTATTCATTTATGTAGACACTTCAAGGCAACGCCGATTTTGGTGTTGCCTTAAAAAGTGCTTAATATTATTCTGATCAATCAGCGTCCTTATAGTCCACGTCAACCACATTGTCGCCGCCGTTATCGCCGTTGCTTCCGCCGCCGTTATTGCCGCCGCTTACCTCGGTCTGCTGCGCCTGTGCGCCCTGCTCCTTGTAAACTCTTTCCGCTATCTTATAGAAAGCGTTTTGAAGCTCTTCCTTTGCGGATTTGATTTTTTCAATGTCGTTTCCCTTTAAGGCTTCCTTAAGAGCGTCGATCTTAGGCTGAACCTGTCCCTTTTCATCGGCTGTTACCTTGTCGCCGAACTCGTTAAGGGATTTTTCGGTTTGATATACCATTGAGTCCGCCTCGTTGCGTAAATCCACTTCCTCACGGCGCTTCTTATCCTCTTCCGCAAAGGCTTCCGCTTCCTTGACCGCCTTGTCAATATCGTCCTTGCTCATATTGGTGGAGGCGGTAATGGAAATGTGCTGTTCCTTGCCTGTGCCCAAATCCTTTGCGGATACGTTTACAATGCCGTTGGCGTCGATTTCGAATGTAACTTCAATCTGAGGGATACCTCTGGGTGCGGGAGCGATTCCGTCAAGTCTGAATGTTCCCAAGGACTTGTTATCCTTTGCAAAGTCACGCTCGCCCTGAAGAACGTTAATGTCAACGCTGGGCTGATTATCCGCATAGGTGGAGAATATCTGTGATTTCTTGGTAGGAATGGTGGTGTTTCTTGTAATCATCTTGGTGCAAACGCCGCCTGCTGTTTCAACGCCCAATGAAAGAGGAGTAACGTCCAACAGCAGCAAGCCGCTTACTTCCTTATTGAGAACGCCGCCTTGAATAGCTGCGCCCACCGCTACGCACTCGTCGGGGTTAATGCCCTTGAAGGGGTCTTTGCCCATATAATTCTTAACCGCTTCCTGCACTGCGGGAATACGGGTTGAGCCGCCTACCAACAATACCTTGTTGATTTCGGAAATTTTCAGTCCGCTGTCCTTAATAGCCTGCTCCAAAGGTCCTATTGTAGCCTTTACCAAATCGGAGGTAAGATCGTTAAACTTTGCTCTTGAAAGAGTTACGTTTAAATGCTTAGCGCCTGTTGCGTCCGCAGTGATATAAGGAATGCTGATGTTTACCGAGGTAGAGTTGGAGAGAGCGATTTTTGCCTTTTCCGCCTCGTCCTTTAATCTCTGCATTGCAAATTTATCGTTTCTCAAATCGATAGCGTCGGATTTCTTAAACTCGTCTACCAGCCAATCGATAATTCTCTGATCGAAATCGTCGCCGCCCAAATGGTTGTTGCCTGCTGTGGCAAGTACCTCCTGCACGCCGTCGCCGATGTCTATGATAGATACATCGAATGTACCGCCGCCTAAATCGTATACAACTACCTTCTGCTCCTCGCCCTTGTCTACGCCGTAAGCCAAAGCCGCAGCGGTAGGCTCGTTGATAATTCTGTGAACGTTAAGACCTGCGATTTGTCCTGCGTCCTTTGTAGCCTGACGCTGTGAGTCGGTGAAGTAGGCGGGAACGGTGATAACCGCATCGCTTACCTTTTCGCCCAAATAGTTTTCCGCTTCTTTTTTCAGCTTTTGAAGAATCATAGCGGAAATTTCCTGAGGAGTGTACTTTTTGCCGTCAATATCAACCTTGTAATCGCTGCCCATTTTGCGCTTAATGGAGATAACAGTTTTATCCGGGTTGGTAACAGCCTGATTCTTTGCAAGCTGACCTACAAGACGCTCGCCGTCCTTTGAAAACGCAACTACGGAAGGAGTTGTTCTGCTGCCCTCGGAGTTGGTGATAACATTAGGCTCACCGCCTTCGATTACCGCTACGCAGGAGTTTGTTGTTCCTAAGTCAATACCTATAATTTTTCCCATAATAAATCATTCCTTTCAATGATAACATATACTATTTATAATTTTTTGCTCATGTTTTTTTCAAATATTTGTAATTTATATTGCGTTTTTGTCTGTTTAATTAAGCGTAAACCGAAACCATAGCAAATCTCAAAACCTTGTTTCCGATTTTATAGCCTTTTTGGAAGGTTGCGGCAATCTGTCCGCTTTCCTTACCCTCCTCGGCGGGAATTTGCTGTACCGCTTGGTGCATTGAGGGATTAAACTCTCCCTCGGCGGGTATCTGCTCAACCCCTAATTTTCCCAAGGTGTCCATAAAGCTGTCGTATATCATATGAACGCCCTTTTTGAAATTTTCGTCTGCACAGTCAATAGAAATCGCTCTTTCAAGGCTGTCTGCCACCGCCAAAAATTCCGTCACAACCTTTGCGGTTATTTCAGGTTCAAGCTCTACACGCTCCTTTGCGGTTCTTTTGCGGTAGTTGTCGTATTCCGCCATATTCCGCATAAGCTGATCCTTTATTTTGGCAATCTCCTCGTCTTTCTTTTTCAATTCGTCCGATATATCCGATTTATCGTTTTGATCTGTTTTTTTCTCGACCTCTTTTTGATTTTCGTTTTCCGAATTTACTTCCGACTGCTCCAAAGCTTCATTTTTTATATCTTCCTTGGATTTCGCTTGTTCTAAGTCTACTTCTTCCTTCTCCTCCTTGTTATTCTCCTTATTATATTCGTTTTTATGATCTTTTTTCTTACTCATTTTCGTCTGCCTCCTGTTCTTCTATAAGCGGCAACTCCGAATTGTCATTTTCGGAATTGAGCATATTTGTAACCTTATTGGAAAAATACTCCAAATAAGGA
Source organism: uncultured Ruminiclostridium sp. (assembly GCA_964602605.1). Lineage (GTDB taxonomy): Bacteria > Bacillota > Clostridia > Oscillospirales > Ruminococcaceae > Ruminiclostridium_E. The sequence goes on along the minus strand of CAZRRT010000110.1, from coordinate 3,016 downwards.
ATTATTTTTTTATAGTCAAGCCGCATAGGACCTATAACTCCAAAGCCTCCCGCCTTATGTCCGTCCTTTTCAAAGGTTGAAGTTATCATACTCGAATTGGATATTACAAAGGTTTCGTCCTCTTTTCCGAACATTATGTTTATTCCCGAAAAGGCGTTATCCAAAAATCCTCTGAGGCGGCTTTTGTTTTCAAGCATTTGGGCAATTTCACTGCTTTGTAATTGCTCGCATGCAATAAGATTGGATTCTCCCTGCAAGTCCACCTGCTCTCTCATCATTTCCGCCGACATCTCCGCAATGCCTTTCATCAAAGGAGATAATGTCATCATATAATTTCCCAAAGCAGAGGAAAGATTTTCCATAAACTCATCCGATACGTTTTCAAGGTTTACCCCCGTAAGGTTTTCCTCCGCAAATTTAGTGAAAAAATCAACCTGTTCGTGAGATAAATCAAATTGCAGTCTGCATACCCGATTTTTTATATTTCCTCCCGAGGTAATCAGCAGAATAACATACATTCTTTTTCCCGTGGGGATAACCTCGATTTTGGTTATAACCGAAAATCTGCTTGTTTCGTTGGCGGTGACTATAGCGCATTTTGTAACCTCCGCCAAAGCACGCCCCGCCTCCTCTATAAGGCGGCTTTCGGTATCCGCCTCGATTCCCTCGAACAATTTGTCAATCTGCTCTTTTTGCTCGTCGGACAGCTTGTGTTCGGGCATAAAGGTTTCTATATAAAGCCGATATCCGTTAAAGGTAGGAACTCTGCCTGCGCTGGTGTGAGGGTGCTCCAAATATCCCAGCTGTTCAAGCATTGCCATTTCGTTTCGTATGGTGGCGGAGGACACTTTTAAGCTCATAGCGTCAAGCTTTTCCTGAACAAGCTTAGAGCCTACGGGTTCGCCGCTTACGATATATTCGTCAACTACGGTTTCTAATATTTTCAAGGTTCTTTTTTCCATAGCTTATGGCTCTTTCGTCTATATCAATTATTTAATCAATTATTTTTATGCGATTATTAAAATTTATTTGAAAGAATAGTGTAAATATAGTTTAAACCGTTATTAAGAATTTATGGGAGGATTTTTTAATATTTTGAAAATCTTTGTAAACAGGCTTGTATTAACGCTTTATTACTGATTTGGCACTCAGCGTTAACGTCTGTTAGCACTCTCCCTCTCAGAGTGCTAAACATACTTTATCACTTTTTTATTGAATTGTCAATAGTTTTTATAAAATTTTTTAAAGCCTGCAAGAAAAATTTGACAATCGGCTTAAATAAGGATATAATATACTATATAAATAATAAATACCAAATAAACACTTAACAAATACCAAATAAATACAAAAATTGCGACAAATACAAATAATTCGCAAAAGTTTAATGACAACAGATTATTAGGACGTAAACTCCAAGTAACTTTGAAAGGAAATTAAAAAATGAGAAGCTGCGGTATTCTTATGCACATCACCTGCTTACCCTCCCCCTACGGCATCGGAACATTCGGAAATGAAGCGGAAAAGTTTGCGGATTGGCTTAAAAGCGCAGGACAAAGCTATTGGCAGGTGCTGCCTTTAGGTCCTACGGGCTATGGGGACAGCCCCTATCAGTCTTTTTCCGCATTTGGCGGAAATCCGCTGCTTATAGATCTTGATCAGCTGGTACAAGAGGGGCTTATCACCCGTGAAAGCTGCAACAGGGCGGATTTTGGCGCAGATCCCTCCTTTGTGGATTTTGAAAAAGTGACAAGAACAAAAATGACCTTGCTTAACGAGGCTTACTCTCATTTCAGCGAGGACGTGGGCTATGTTTCCTTTATTAAGCAGGAGGAAGCGTGGCTTGAAGATTACGCACTGTTTATGGCAATAAAGGAAGCCAACGACAATCGTCCTTTTTGGGAGTGGGAAAAGAATATATGCAACCGAGAACCTCAGGCAATGGAAAAGGCAGCGGAGCAGTATCACGAACGGACAGGCTTTTGGAAATTCGTACAGTATGAATTTTATCAGCAGTTGGGCAGACTTCGCCGCTACTGCAACAGAAACGGAATAAAGCTTATCGGCGATATGCCTTTTTATGTGGCAAGGGACAGCGCAGACGTGTGGGCGCACCCGGATATTTTTCAGCTGCAAGCTCCCGGCGTTCCCTCAGCGGTAGCGGGAGTGCCGCCCGATTATTTTTCCGCAACGGGACAGCTTTGGGGAAATCCGCTGTATGATTGGCGCACTATGAAAAAGGAAGATTATGTATGGTGGATAGCAAGGCTTAAAAAATCTCTCGATATGTACGACGTATTGAGAATAGACCATTTTAGAGCTTTTGACACCTACTGCTCCATACCCGCCTCCGACACAAACGCAGTAAACGGAAAGTGGATGCACGGACCGGGAATGGATTTTTGGAACGAAGTTAAAAAGCAGCTGGGGCAGCCTAATATTATAGCGGAGGATTTGGGAGAGGTGTTCGACAGCGTAAAACAGCTTTTAAAGGACACCGGCTTCCCCGGAATGAGGGTAATGCAGTTTGGCTTTAATCCCAAGAACGAGGACAACGATCACCTTCCTCATAACTATATACCAAATTCGGTAGCCTATACGGGAACTCACGACAACGACACCACAATGGGCTGGGCAAAGGCAAATAAAGACTCGGCTTCCGCTGCAAAAAAATATTGCAGAGCAAATTGTTTCTTTGCTCCGCTTAATAAAGCTATGATAAAAACTCTTTACAGCTCTCCCTCGGATTTGGTTATAGTGCCTATGCAGGACGTATTGGGCTTAAGCTCCAAGGCTCGTATGAACACGCCCTCGGTGCTCGGCGGGAATTGGAAATGGCGAATTCTGCCCAAACAGCTTACCGCAAAATCCGCCGCTTTTCTTAATGAAATCGCTGAAATCTATTGCAGAAAAAATTAAATACCGATTTAAGTTCAAAAAAGCAGTAAAAATATTTTTTAATAAATAATCAAAATCCGATGTCCCCCGCCTCTTAGGCGGCGGGTTTCATTCAGTCTTT
>CAZRRT010000109.1:0-7680 GCA_964602605.1 uncultured Ruminiclostridium sp. | reverse complement strand
CCGCAAGAATCACAGGTGCGGGACGCGCAGTTCTTTCAGACGGACGCTGCGGCTCTATCGGCTACGGTATCGCCACCGCATACGCTAAAGAGGGCGCAAACATTGTTATCACAGGACGCAACGTAAAGAAGTTGGAGGACGCTAAGGAAGAGTTGGAGCGTCTTTACGGAATCAAGGTTCTTATCGTTCAGGCAGACGTTAACGCAGGCGCAGACAACGAGGCGGTAGTTCAAAACGTAATCGACAAAACAGTGGCAGAGTTCGGCGGCATCGACGTGCTTATCAACAATGCGCAGGCTTCCGCATCGGGCGTTCCCATTGCACAGCACACCACCGATAACTTTAACCTTGCTATTTACTCGGGCTTATATGCGGCTTTCTATTATATGAAGGCTTGCTATCCTCACCTTGTAAAGTCAAAGGGTACTGTTATCAACTTTGCTTCAGGCGCAGGACTTTTCGGCAACTACGGTCAGTGTTCATACGCTGCCGCTAAGGAAGGAATCAGAGGTCTTTCCCGTGTAGCCGCAACCGAGTGGGCAAAGGACGGCATAAACGTTAACGTTGTATGTCCTCTTGCTTGGACCGCACAGCTTGAGCAGTTTGAAAAGGCATATCCCGACGCATACAAGGCAAACGTTCACATTCCTCCCTGCGGACATTTGGGCGATTCCGAGCTTGAAATCGGCAGAGTTTGCGTACAGCTTGCTTCTCCCGACTTTAAGTATCTTACGGGTGAAACTCTTACTCTTGAAGGCGGACTCGGTTTAAGACCGTAAGCTTGTCTTTGGAAATATTTAATAATTTCATAAATATATCAGCCTGTCAAAATCCTTGCTTTTAATACCGATTGTTTATCTCGCTATAGATAAAATATAGCTTGACTGACAAACGGTATAAGGACTTTTGCAGGCTGATTTTGGTTTGAAAATGTTCTGAAAATAATAAATGCTGATTTCTTATTGAAAACAGCAAAGATTTTGAGAAATCAGATCATAAAGACAAAGATTATAAGACTGTCGAAAAAGTCCAAGTTTTTCTTTTCGGAACGAAAGGAGTCTTAGGTGAAAACCGTCAGGGCTTTTCTCCAAATTGAGATCATAGCCTTAAAATCGAGGCAGAGCAAGGCTATAACCGATTTTTGTTTTTTAGGCAAGCCGCCAAAAACGGCGTCAGCTTGACGGAAAACCGACCAAAGGGAGGTTTTTCGACAAGCTGAATTGATTTGTTGCAAATAATTATCAGAAATAGCAAAATCCCTCCGATAACTTAATATCGAACGGATTTTGTTTAGGAGAATATCACATTATGAAAATAGAAAGCAGTTATTCGTTATCCTGTAATGCGTCATAGCCTTCCTCACCTGTTCTGACCTTCATTACATTTTCTACATCGTATACAAAAATCTTACCGTCGCCGATGCTGCCTGTGTAAAGTGAATTCTTGGCTGTTTCAACTACCTTTTCAACAGGAATCTTGCATACAACCACCTCAACCTTAACCTTGGGCAAAAGTCTGGGTTCCATTGGAACGCCGCGGTAGAATTCTGTTGAACCCTTTTGCATTCCGCAGCCCATAGTGTTGGTAACGGTCATACCTGTAATTCCGATTCCGTAAAGGGCGTTTTTAAGTCCTTCAAATTTTTCCATTTTGGTGATTATCTCAATCTTGGTCATCTTTACATCGCCAACAGGAATATTTGCATTGGAAGCAGCTTTATGCTCAACTGTGACAGAAGCCTTAGCTGCTTCAAGCGTGTCAACCTCACGCTCGTGATCCTCAGTGCCTTCAACCTGCATAGTGGGAATAAAATCTGCATAAGAAGAAACCAAACCGTGTTCCGTGATGTCAAGACCGACAACCTCTTCGTGGTGAGAAACACGCAAACCCACAGTCTTTTTAATTACAAAGAAGAGGAGGAAGCAGGTGATTGCCGCCCAAGCCGCAACCGTAACAAAGCCTAACAACTGTATACCTAACTGATGGAAACCGCCGCCGTAGAATAAACCGGTAATTCCGTCCTGTCCTTTGCCTGTTGCAAACAAACCAACAGCGATTGTTCCCCAAATACCGTTCATACAGTGAACTGCAACTGCGCCCACAGGGTCGTCAATCTTCAACTTATAATCAAGAAGCCATACGCCGAAGCATACCAACAAGCCTGCCACAATGCCTATGATTGCCGCACCCAAGCAGTCAACGTCCGCACAGGGAGCGGTAACCGCTACCAAGCCTGCCAACGAGCCGTTCAAGCACATTGATACATCAGGCTTGCCGTTTTTGAACCAAGTGAACAGCATTGTTGTGCAGGTTGCAACCGAAGGAGCGATTGTTGTGGTAAGGAAAATTTGACCTAAAAAGTCGGTATTTCCTGCCGCAGCACCGTTAAAGCCGTACCAGCCGAACCAAAGAATGAAAACGCCAAGCGCACCCAATGTCATAGAGTGTCCCAAAATAGCCTTAGGCTTGCCGTCCTTGGTGAATTTACCAATACGAGCGCCTTCCATAGCCGCACCGATAAGAGCTGCAATACCGCCAACCATATGAATTGCGGTAGATCCCGCAAAATCAACAAAGCCCAGCTGTGAAAGCCAGCCGCCGCCCCAAATCCAGTGAGCCTCAATAGGATAAATAACAAGGCTTATAATACCGGAATAGATGCAGTAGGAGGAAAATTTCGTTCTTTCCGCCATAGCGCCGGAAACGATTGTTGCGGTGGTAGCGCAAAATACCAAGTTAAATACGAAATTGTGCCAAGGATAATTTGCGAAATCGGTGAAAATTCCCATAGTTGGAAGTCCTATGAAGCCGCCCAATGCGTCCTCGCCGCAAAGCAGTCCAAATCCCAACAAGGTAAATGCAACTGTACCGATGCAGAAGTCCATAAGGTTCTTCATAATAATGTTGCCCGCATTCTTCGCTCTTGTGAAGCCGCTTTCAACCATTGCGAAGCCGCACTGCATAAAGAATACCAAAGCTGCGCCGATTAAAAACCAAACGCCCTCTGTGCCGAAAATGGTGGAGCCTAATGCGTTGTTTACCGCTTCTTCAACTTCACTTACGTTGGAAGCGTCAGCCAATAAGCTCATAGTAGCTAATGTCATATTAACTGTCCCTTTCTTTCTTTAAAAACTAAAGGAGCTCAAATATGCCGACCGTAATCGGTATATTCAAGCTCCTTTGCTCTACAGTTATTATTATATTCAGTTAATGGTCATTTGTCAATAGCTTTTTGCAAGTTTTTTAAATATAACTTGCATTTTGTAATATTTTTACACAGTTTTTTCTGTATGTCAATACATTTTTTGCAATTTGCATAAAAGAATATTTCATATCAATTTGAATAAGGTTTTCTCGTAGTCCTTAACATAATATTTTATGTTAGTTCTGCCCTTTTGTATTACAGTATGTCCTTCTGCTTCAAGCTTTTCCTTTTGCGCTTCTGTGCCGCCGGGGTATTTGGGATTAAGCTCTCCGTTTGCTTTCAAGGTGCGCCAATATGGAGTTATGTCGGTTTTGCGCTGATAGCTTGCCCAAGCTGCTATTGAAACAAAAATACCCGCCGTTATGGGTTCAGTGAAATCCGCACCGCTTTTTCCTGCAAAATATTCTCTGATTGCTCCCACTGTGGTAAGCTTTCCGTAAGGCACGGTTTTCATTATTTTGTCATAATCAATGGGCGGAGCAAAGTACATTCTGTCGCCGCCGTACTTTTCGATGCTCTTTTCATCTGTGATTATTTGAATTTTAGGCATATCCTTGCTGTCATTAAGCATTGCGTTAAAATCTTTTTTGTCCTCGTTAGCCATAATAATTCTCCTTTTAAACTTTTAAAATAATATTCTGAAATTATTATAATGCGGTTTAAAAAGAAATGCAATGAGATGATTTCAGATTACGTTAAATATTTTTATAACTCCTCAATAAATAAATCGCAGATTAATTTCTTTTTTTCTGTTACTTCGCAGACATTATAGGTAAGAGCGTAGCAAAGCCGTGTTCTGTTCTTGTAATTCTTGTCATATATTCCGTGTTCTTGAGATTTTTCCGGACAATAAATATAATCCTCTTTTTCTCCCGAAAGATATTTCTTTATATCATCGGAATAGCTGAAAATTGCTTTCTTGAAATCCTCAATATATGACATATATCCACCTTCTGTAATTGAATATTTTCTTCACACTCCAAATCACAGCTTTTTAAAATTACAAGGCGCATTCCCACTGATAAGCCAACTCAAAGACGGCTCAAACATAACCCCGTTTCGAGGTTCAAGCCCATAGCTGTAAGTATTTTTTATTGCGATTTGGGTAAACATAGTTGCTCTGTCCATAGCTATTGGAAGGCTGTCGCCGCTTAACAAGCCGCCTGTAAGAACGCTTGCAAAAATATCCCCCGTGCCGGGATAGCTTGCGGGAACATAGTCGCAGTCCACTCTCCAAAAGCCGCCTTTTTCCCTGTCGCAGCCCACATTTGTAATAACTCCTTCTGCCAAGGGAACGCCTGTGATAACGGCTATTTTTGCTTTTTCGCAAAGTCGTGCAAGCCAGCTTCTTACCGCCGCCGCAGTTAATTCCAAGGGATATTTTTCTCCTAACAGTATTGCCGCTTCGGTAAGATTGGGAGTAATCACATCTGCCACGCTAACAAGCTCTCCCATTCTTTTGCACAGTTCGGGAGTGCAGGTGCGATACGGTTTTCCGTGATCTCCCATTACCGTATCAACCACCTTCAAGCTGTCTTTATAAACCGAAAAAAATTCAAGGCAATGGTCAATTTGCTCGGTAGAAGCCAAAAATCCGCTGTATACCGCATCAAAGCTTATTCCGAGCTTTTTGTATTGAGATAGTGTGGGACTTATATAATCTGTTAAATCCTTTATCACTATATCCTCAAAGCCGCCTGTGTGAGTGGATAAAACGGCGGTGGGTACGGGACAGCACTGTATTCCCATTGCGCTTAATACGGGCATAATAACTGACAGAGAGCATCTTCCGAAACCCGAAAGATCGTGTATGGCAGCTACTCTCAGCTGTTGACGATTTATCATATCTTTATTCTCACTAATTATTTTTTAATTGCTGCAATAGCTTTTGCTTTTTCCATAGCAGGTATTAGGAAATTCTTCTCGATAATAGCAGTGGGCTGAGGCTTACTGTACAAATAGCCTTGAATAAGGTCGCAGTCCAAATCCGCCAAAATATCACGCTGCTCGTTGTTTTCCACGCCCTCTGCAAGCAAGGTTAAATTCAACGCCTTACCCAAATCGCAAATTGCTTTTGTTATCATACGTGCGGTTTTGTTGGTATCGATGTCGTAAACTAAGCTGCGGTCAATTTTAAGCAAATCTATAGGAAGTATTTTTAACGATGACAAGGAAGAATAGCCTGTTCCGAAATCGTCCATTGAAATAGAAACGCCTAACTTCTTTAACGAATTTAGCACGCTGATTGTGCGGTCTATATCCATCATTGCCATTGTTTCGGTAAGCTCCACTTCAATAAATTCGGGAGAAATTCCGGATTCTTTTAAAGCGTTGCCGATTGAGGTCACCACATCGGTTTGATAAAGCTGTGCCTGCGACATATTTACGCTGACTTTTATGGGAGGGTAGCCCTTTTGCTGCCACATTTTGATTTGAGCGCAAGCCTGTCTCATTCCCCATTCGTCTATCTTTGCAATAATTCCCATCTCCTCAGCTACGTGAATAAATTCACCCGGCATAATAAGTCCTTGGGTTTTGTGATTCCAACGCATTAAAGCTTCTGCACCAACGATCTCTCCTGTTTTTATGCTGATTTTCGGCTGATAGTAAAGCTCCAGCTCGCCGTATTTAAGCGCTTCGCCGATTTCGCTTTCAACAATATCTCTGCCGTACACTTTTTTCTCAATCTCAGCGTCGTAATAGCAGCAAATTTTTCCCGGTTCTCTTGCCCCGCTGTAAAGAGTGACGCTGGCTTTGTTGTATAAAGAAGAAATATCGTCTGCACCGTCATAAAAGCATGCGCCTGCCAAAAATGCGGACTGTTCTTTTAAAACCGACGGCAAAGTGGTATTATCGCAATGATTTTCAATTACAATGCTTACTTTTTTCATTACGGCTTCCACTTTGTCTTTATCGTCACATTCAAAAAGAAGGGCATAGTCCTCTGCGCCAACCTTGCCTATAACCGCATTTTCTCCAACTATGCTTGTAAGCGTTTCGGCGTACAGCTTGGACAAAGTATCGGAAACATCAATACCGAAAAGCAGAGATATTTTTCTCAGCTTTGTCACCTGCAAGCAGACAAGAACTGCGCTGTTATTAGCGGATTTGCACTGCTCCAATAATATTTTACCCTCTAACATAAAGCCCGTGCGGTTATAAAGCCCTGTTATAGCCTCTCTCTGTTTATCCTTAAACGCAGCTTCACGGCTGTTTCTTTCCGAGGTGGTGTCAAATATTAGTCCTGTGCGGATATGACGGTAATCGGTAATTCCCTTGTTGTAGCAGCACTGAATGGTATAGCAGCGGTAAACTCCCGAGGTGGTTTTCAAAAAGGTTTCCACATACAATTCATCGCTGTTGCCCGAAAGAAATTTGGCAATATCTCTTTGAGCGCCCAAAATGCTGTCCGCCTTCATTAAGGAGTAAAGCTGATCTAAGGTGATAGTGTCGGTGTTTTCAAATCCCCATAATATGCACATACGGGGAGCGGTCTTTACAAAAACGGTTTCTCCTTCGCAAATGAAAGATATATATCCTGCCTGTGCGTTTGCTTCTGCGGTTCTTATGCTGTCAAACTCTTCCAAAAGCTCCTCTCTAAGCTCCTCGGTAAGCTTTCTTGAAATTGCTTCTCCGCTTATATCTCTGCCTAAGGAATATATTTTTAATTTTCCGTTTTTTTGAGTTACGGAGATGCTTTTCCAAAGAATTAGACCGTTCATTCCCTCTGAGGAATAATACTCGGAAATCGTTCCGCCCTTTTTCAAGGCGTTTACGCAAAGAGAAAGCTCACCGTCCGCATTAAGTATGTTGTCGCAAAAAACGCTTTTTATATAGTCCTTATCTGCAGGTATTCCGCAGCTTACCAAAAGTATTGTAAGCTTTTTGCTGAATTCGGTGTAAGACAAGTCCTCCGTCCATACCATTTTATAGTCAAAGAAACGATCGGTAAGATTGTCAAAGCGCACCTGCTCGTTTTTCAGTTTGCGGTACATTCTCATCATTATCAAAGCCGACGCAGCGCAGCAAGCTATTAAAAGCGCAGATAGAATTATAATAACAACAGGCATTATATAAAATAACTAAAGGTGGAAAGTGAAATATGTTGGTAGTTTTTTCTCCCTAAAGTATTCTCCTTTCAGATTTATTTGCAAAAAATATTTTAACAGATAAATATTGTTGTCGTTAACTAAGTGTATAACTTTTTGAATAAACTATTTATAACTTAACACAATAACCTATTTAAATAATTTTACCATATTATCAAGGATAAATCAATAAGAATTTTGCTGTTTTCTACATATATGTAACCAAACTTTGTATTATGAAACTGTGCAATTTAATATATACTTTAGCAATTTACTTAATTGAAGTAAGAAAATATTATTGCAGCATGAATATTTTTACAGAATAAAATTTTTTAAAGAGCAGCTTAAACAAGCTGCCGAAATTGCAAAGCAATTTCGAGGTTCAGT
>CAZRRT010000108.1:0-7702 GCA_964602605.1 uncultured Ruminiclostridium sp. | reverse complement strand
AAAAATCTGGCAGAGCCTTGCTCGAACTCGATTTTAAGGCTATGATCTCAATTTAGGAAAAAAACCTGATGTTTTTTCCTTAAGAGCTTTTTCCTTCCAAAAAAATTTAGTTTAGGCTTTTTCGACAGTCTGAACAAATTTCTCAACAAAATAACTATTTTCGATAAAATTTAAAATATTATTATCCACATTTCACCACTTTTGAAAATATAGCAGATAATATTATAACCACCACTATATGTTGATTATTTTAAAAGAACTTCCAATTTGGGAGTTCTTTTTTTGTTTAAAAACAACAAAAATGCAGTGTAAAATTTTATTATTTTATTGTTGCGTTTGGAAAATTAACGGTTGATTTTTATTGACAAGTGGTGTATAATCTTAATAAGTGGTAATTCTGACACTTTTGTGGTAAAATGTGAATATTGGATTAAAGCGCAGCTTAAACAAGCTGCCGAAATTGCGAAGCAATTTCGAGGTTCAGCGGGGGATTTTACCCCCACTGAACCTAAGATGAAAGACTTTGCCTGCAAAGTCTTATAAACCCGTGCCGCCTAAGAGGCGAGGGGCATCTTTGCAGCGGTTATAAATCATATTTCAAATCTAAAGGAATTAACACAAAAGTCGGAAAGGAGGAGATGAAAAATGAGGGGCGAATTTAAAAGCACCTTAGACGCAAAGGGAAGAATGAATTTCCCCATAAAGCTCAGAGAAGAGTTAGGCGGCAGCTTTTTCATCTCCAAATCCTTAGGCGAAAACTGCATAAAGGTGTATTCCAAGGACGATTGGCACAAGATTGTGGAGAAATTCGACAATGAACCCCAGACGAAGACCGAGGAGCTAAGGCGTTATCTTTTCGGAAGCTCATACGAGGTAGAGCCTGATAAGCAGGGAAGAGTGCTTATTCCTCCAACCCTGCGGGAATATGCGCAGCTTCAATCCGACGTGGTAATTGTGGGACTTGAAGGAAAAGCGGAAATTTGGGACAAGGGAAATTGGGACAGGTATAACAGCTCCTTGAATATGAACAATCTGATGTCGGTAGCATTGGAAATGGGACTATAATATTAAAACGGTAAAATAAATGGAATTTTCACATAAATCCGTACTTTTAAGGGAAGCTATAGAGGGACTTAATATAGATCCCGACGGAACATATATTGACTGCACAACAGGTGGGGGCGGTCACAGCCTTGAAATTGCAAAGCGGCTTAAAAACGGAAGGATAATCTGCTTTGATCAGGATAAAGAAGCCATATCGGCGGCAAAAATACGTTTAAAAGAATATTCTCCTGTCTTTGTCAACAAAAATTTTGCCCGGATAAAGGATTGTATTTCAAGTCTTGGAATAGCCTCAGCGGAGGGAATTTTAATGGATTTGGGGGTCAGCTCCTATCAGCTTGACAACCGAGAAAGAGGCTTTTCCTATCACGACGACGCCCCCCTCGATATGAGAATGAGCGGCGAAGGTGAGAGCGCAAGGGACGTGGTAAACGAATATGAGCTTGGGGAGCTTATTCGTATATTGCAGCAATACGGCGAAGAAAAATACGCCGTAAGCATAGCAAAGGGCATTGTTAAAGCAAGGGAGCAATCGCCTATAGAAACTACCTCTCAATTAGCCGAAATAATAAGAAGCAATGTGCCTCAAAAAGTGAGAAACGAAAAAAATCCTTGCAGAAAAACCTTTCAAGCTGTAAGAATAGAGGTAAACAGAGAGCTTGAAGCCCTTGAAAAGGGCTTAAGCGACGGATTTGAGCTGCTTAGCAGGGGCGGTCGAATGGCGGTGATAACCTTTCATTCCTTGGAGGACAGAATCGTTAAAAACGCATTTAAGGATTACTGTACGGGCTGTATTTGCCCTCCCGACTTTCCCGTCTGCGTATGCGGAAGAAAGCCGAAGGGGGAATTGGTGAATAAAAAACCAATAACCGCTTCAGATGAGGAATTGAAGGAAAACCCAAGAAGCAGAAGTGCAAAATTAAGAATAATAGAAAAAATAATTTAGGTAAATTTAAAATCATCTTAGAAATCATTTCTTTCCTCAACTTTAAATTTGCCAAATGAGAGGAAGGACAAAGATGTATTCGTATAACAAATCCAGCGAAGCTTATGACATTTCACGCTATGACTCCGCAGAAGAAGTTAAAAGACAGCCGAAACCAAAGCAGCAGAATATACAAGTACACAAAACCGCTGCGGCAAGAAACGGCAGCTGGCTTAAAACAATGCTGTTTGTAACCGTTTTGGTGGTTTTGGCTTTGGCTTTTGTAAATGAAAAGGCTTTGATTTCAGAGTATTCGGTACAGATAGGTGACAGCACCGCAACCCTTGACGAAGCCAAAAGAGAAAACGCACGTCTTAAAGCCGAATTGGACGGAATAGTCACCTTGGGACGAGTGGAGGAGGTGGCGGTCAGCAGCTTGGGACTTCAAAAAACAGCCAAGACCCAAATCAAGTACATTACAGTTTATGACAGAACAATGGTTCAAAGCTCCGCCTCCGATCTTAATGTTTTTGAAAGGTTGGAAAATTGGTTTGACAATACTTCGGAATATTTGGGCTTTTAATGCAATATAATATTTCAGGACAAGAAAAAAGGGACAGTAAAGGGCGTACCGCCTTTGTCGTTTTCGTTCAAGTCTCATATTTACTTAAAACCTTTTTCTCGAACGAAAATACTTTTGTATGGTACGTTTTTAAAAGCTGTTCCTTATTTTTTAAAAAAGACAGATTTTATTTGATTATGAAAGGATAAAATAAATGTCGTTAGCACCTACCAACAAAATGCGCAGACGTTTACATATTTGGGTATTTTTGGCATTGATGGCTTTTGCCGTTTATATCGGAATAAACCTATTTAACATATCGGTTATTAAATCCGAATACTACAGATCAAAGGCAAACAATCAGCAGCTTGACAGCTTTACAATAAACGCCAACAGAGGCTCTATTTATGACGCCAACGGAAAAATATTGGCGCAGAGCTATACTGTTTGGGACGTTGTAATCAACCCAAATGACATTAACAAGTACGATAAGGATAAAACCGAGGAAATATGCAAAAGACTTGCGGAAATCTGCAACGTAGACTACAACAAACTGATGACCGCCTGCAAAAACAGCGAGCTGCGGTACTACCCTGTAAAAAACAAGGTAGATAAGGAAGTAAAGGACGCAATAACGCAGTTTAAAATAGATAATAAGCTTGCAAGATATTCGGTGTATCTTATTGAAAACACCGACAGAAAATACCCAAACGACACCTTAGCCTCATCGGTAATAGGATTTACCAACTATGAGGGGGAAGGGGTTTACGGAGTTGAAGCATCGTATAACGAGTATCTTAAAGGTGTTGACGGAAAGATAGTCACCGCCCGGGACGCAAACGGCAGCGCTATGCCCTATGAGTACGAAACAAGGTATAAGGCGCAGGACGGCAACAGTGTCTATCTCACTATAGACGAGGTTTTGCAGTACAGCCTTGAAAAGAATTTGGAGCTTGCACTAACCCAGCAGAACGCACAGAACCGTGCCTGCGGAATAATTATGAACGTCAATACGGGAGCGATTTTGGCAATGGCGACCGCTCCAAGCTTCGATTTAAACAATCCGGGTACTTTGTCCGATTATTTTCAAGCAAGATTGGACGAATACAAGGAAACATTGGCACAGGATACAGAGCATTCCGATGAAGAAAAGGAAAAGCTTTTAGCGGATAAGTCCCAGGAATTAAGCGCAATGCAGTGGAACAATAAAGCCATTTCCGAACCGTATATTCCCGGCTCGGTATTTAAGGTTATTACTGCGTCCTCTGCGCTTGAAGAACAGCTGCTCACTCCCGATACCGTTGTTGCAACCTGCGTGGGAGCTGCCGTTGTTTCGGGGGTTACCATAAGATGCTGGAGTGCGGCGGGACACGGCACTTTAAATCTGCAAAATGCGCTGATAAAGTCCTGTAACCCTTCTTTTATTGCAATAGGAAAGCTTTTGGGCGCACAGAATTTCACCAATTATTTTGAAGCCTTCGGACTTACCGAAAAGACAGGCATAGATTTACCCCAAGAAGCGGGTTCGCTGTATGTAACATACGACAGAATGGGACCTGTAGAGCTTGCCAGCTCGGCTTTCGGTCAGACAAACAAAATAACGGCTTTACAGATGATAACATCATATGCGGCGGCAATAAACGGCGGCTATCTTGTAACTCCTCACGTGGTGGATAAAATAGTTGATCCCACGGGAAACGTAATAAAAACCAACAATACCGAGGTTAAACGTCAGGTAATCAGCGAGGAAACCAGCAAGACAATGCGTATGATGCTTGAAAATGTGGTTAAAAACAACGGCGGCGGAAACGCTTACATTCAAGGCTACAGAATAGGCGGAAAGTCGGGAACATCGGAAAAGTTAGACGAATATCCATCGGGAGCAATGAGATATGTGGGAAGTATGTGCTGCTTTACTCCTGCGGACAATCCCGAGATAATAATGCTTGTTATGGTGGACGAACCCTATAACGGCAAGATTTACGGAAGCGCGGTTGCCGCACCCGTTATATCGGCGGTATTCAGCGAATGTCTTGAATATATGGGTATTTATCCTCAGTATACGGCGGAGGAGCTGGCGGCTCAGGACACTACCGTGCCTTACCTGCTGGGAATGGATGGCTTGGCGGCAATTACCTCCCTCAACACTTACGGCTTAAAGTATGAAATAGTTGGAGATGAACACGGAAAGGTTGTAAACACCGTTCCCGGAGCAAGCCTTACTATACCAAAGGGCGGCACTGTGGTGGTTTATATGGACGAAAGCCCAATGAAAACCGCACTTGTACCCAATGTGGTGGGTATGACAGTGCAGCAGGCAAATTACGCTCTTACTTCTGTGGGACTGAATATAAGCTTGTCGGGCGGCGCTATTGAAAACGAAAAAGCAAAGGCGGTAAGTCAGTCGGTTGAAGCGGGAACTGTTGCCAATAAAGGTACGGTTGTTCGAGTGGAATTTGCATTAAACGATGAAACGGGTTGATATTATTTATTTTAAATGTTAAAAAGCTTATTATAATTGCCTCCCGCATTTGTTAGCTATATAAGACTGTGGGGATTGGCAAATAGTAAAAAACAAAATTGCAGTTTGCTGTAAATTGCAATTTAGATTACTATAATGAAAGGTCGGTGAATGATGAAGCTTTACGATATTTGTCCCGAAGCTGAGGAGCAGGGACTGAGCAATATGGAAATACATTCTGTAACCGACGATACAAGAAAATTGTCAAAAGGCGATATTTTTGTCTGCATTAAGGGAAATAACTTTGACGGACATAATGCAGCTCCAAAAATGATAGCGGAAGGAGCGGCTGTCGTAGTAGCAGAGCATAATACGGGTGTTGCTCCTCAGCTTATGGTTTCGGATACAAGGAAGTATTTTGCATTATTGGCGGCAAGATTTTACGGCAATCCCGAAAAAAAGCTTAAAATGATAGGAGTTACAGGCACAAACGGAAAAACCACCGTAGCCCATATTGCCGGCCATATTTTAAACAGTATAGGCGAAAAGTGCGCTTTTATAGGAACAACGGGAATTGATTTGTGCGGAAGCGGCTATCAATCGGACAAGGACGTTCCCACCACCCCACGTCCTATGGAATTGTACGGATTTTTGGCGGAGGCGGTTAAAAACGGTGCAAAATACTGCTCCATTGAAGCCTCATCACAGGCTCTTGCACAAGACAGGCTTTACGGAATACAGTTTGCTGCGGGTATTTTTACCAACCTCACCCAAGATCACCTTGATTTTCACAAGACTATAGAAAATTACTATCAGGCTAAAAAGCAGCTGTTTTTACAATGCGATAAAGCGGTGGTAAATATAGACGACGAGTACGGCAAAAGGCTTTTTGAGGAAATCAGCTGTCCTAAAGTATCATACAGTATGGAGGACGCAGCAAATTATTACAGTGTAAACTTTAAATCCGCTCCCTCCTATGTAAGCTATTGGCTGAGCAGTGAAAAAGCTGAAAAATCCTATCCCGTGAAATTCGGTATGCCGGGCAGATTTAATGTAAGTAATTCTTTGGCGGCAGCGGCGGCTTGCTGTGAAATAGGAATTGACATAGGACAATGCGTTGGCGGATTGGAAAGCTTTAAAGGAGTTAGAGGCAGGTGCGAGGTTATATACAAGGGAGATTTTACGGTAATATGCGATTACGCTCACACTCCCGACGCTCTTGAAAAAATACTGAAAACCGTTAAGCCCTTTGCAGAGGGAAGGATAATCTGCTTATTCGGTGCGGCGGGAGAAAGGGACGGAGAAAAAAGAGAGGATATGGGCAGAATCGTTGGAAAATATGCTGATTTTGCAGTCCTCACCAGCGACAATCCCCGCTTTGAAGACCCTTATAAGATAATAAAGGAAGTTGAAAAAGGGCTTGACAAGACCTTGATACAGTACAAGTCGGTGGAGGACCGCCGAAAAGCCATAGAATACGCCCTGTCACAGGCAAAAGAAAAGGATATAGTGCTGCTTTGCGGAAAAGGACACGAAAACTATCAGGTATACAAAAACGACTATATGCACTTTGACGAACATGAGATAATAAAAGAGATTATGGGAGAATAGGAAAGGGAAATTAAATGGATTTTTGGGTAATTCTGATAGTCGGATTGTGTTCAGCCGCAATAACCGCTTGTATGGGAATATGGATGATTCCCGTATTAAGAAAGCTGAAATTCGGACAGACAATTCTTGATATAGGACCGAAATGGCATAAGGAAAAAAAGCAGGGTACTCCCACTATGGGAGGTTTGATGTTTTACATCGGAATTACCTTTGGGTTTATAGCGGGGTATATTATTCTTTGCATCAGAGGGGTTATTTCCTTTAAGGGAATAGAAGCGTCGGAGGCGGTAAAGCCCCTGTCCTCAATAATTATGGCGCTTTGCTTTGGCTTTGTGGGATTTATCGACGATTACATTAAAGTAAAGAAAAAGCATAACGAAGGGCTTACCCCCATTCAGAAAATTGTGCTGCAAGTGCTTATTATCGCCGCCTTTTTCACTTCAAGGATAATGAGCGGCGATACCTCCACGGTAATAACAATACCTTTTTTGTTTCAGCTTGATATGTCCTTTTTCTACTATATTTTTATGGGACTTGTGATATTATATCTTGTAAACGCAGTAAATCTTACCGACGGAATAGACGGACTTTGCAGCAGCGTTTCCTTTATATATTTCATAGCCTTCGCAGTAATCACGGCAAGCATTAAGCTGTATGGAATGACGGTTTTGACGGTTGCGGCGGCGGGAGGCTGCTTGGGATTTTTAGTTTGGAATTTTCCGCCTGCAAAGGTGTTTATGGGAGATACAGGCTCAATGTTCTTGGGCGGATTGGTTTGTGCAATAGGAGTGTCCTCGGGCTGCGAGGTAATGATGATCGTTGCAGCGGCGGTATATATTTGGGAAGCGTTGACGGTGCTTATTCAGTCCACTTATTTTAAAATAACTCACGGAAAAAGAATATTCAAAATGACTCCCATACATCACAGCTTTGAAATGAGAGGCTGGAAAGAAACAAAAATTGACGCAGTATTTTCTCTTATTGCAATTTTGGCGGCAATAACGGCAATTTTTCTGTCAAAGGGTATATAACCGCTGCAAAGATGTCCCCCGCCTTTTGCGGTAAGCAAAAGGCATAGCCT
>CAZRRT010000107.1:0-7735 GCA_964602605.1 uncultured Ruminiclostridium sp. | reverse complement strand
GGTATGACATTTGCGGCAGCTCTCCGTTCCATACTCCGTCAAGACCCGGACGTTATAATGCTTGGTGAGATTCGTGACGGTGAAACGGCGGATATTGCCATTCGTGCCGCTATCACGGGACACTTAGTGCTTTCCACACTGCATACCAATGATGCGGCTGGTACTATTATGCGTCTTGTGGATATGGGAGTTGCACCTTATATGGTTGCCACCTCGCTTATCGGAGTAGTTGCACAGCGTCTTGTTAAGCTGCTTTGTCCTCATTGCAAAGAGGAAACGGTATTAACCGAGCCTGCCGATTTAAGGCTTATCGGAAGAACCGAACCTACCAAGGTATATAAAGCTCATTACGGCGGATGCAGAGAGTGCGGAAGCACAGGCTACAGAGGACGTACCGCTATTCACGAAATAATTGTAACAGGTAACGATATAAAAGAGCTTATTGCCAAAAACGCTACCGCCGAACAAATCAGCCAGCAGGCAAGAAAGAACGGCACAAGGCTGTTAAGAGAAAACGTAACCGAAATGGTGCTTGCAGGCAGAACCACTATGGATGAGCTTGTAAAGGCTACCTACAGCGTTTGATTTGCGCTTCGTTTTTATTTATTTACCGTAAATTAATTTTACTCCCCTAAATAAGAAAGAGAGGTATTTCACAATGGCGCTTGACATTAACGAAATTTTGGACGAAGCCAGATCCATTAAGGCTTCCGACGTGCATTTTACTGTTGGACTGCCGCCTATCGTGCGTATAAACGGCGATATAAAAAAATTCGCAAAATATCCCGATATGACTGAGCCGCTGATTGTAAGCATAATAAACCAAATCACCACCGTAAAGCATAAGCAAATCATTCAGCAGGGCATTGACGCCGATTTTTCCTATGTATCGGCGGCGGGACAAAGACACAGAGTTAACGTTTACCGTCAAAAAGGCTATCATGCGGTTGCAATGCGTTTGCTGTTAAATGAAATTCCAACCTTAAAGGATTTGGGACTTCCCGCACTTTTGGGAGAATTTGCACTGCGTCCCCGCGGATTGGTTTTGGTAACAGGTCCTACAGGTTCGGGCAAATCCACAACCTTGGCGGCTATGATAGACTACATCAACCGTCAGCGCAACTGCCATATTATTACAATCGAAGATCCTATCGAATATGTTCACACTCATAAACAGTCTATGATTACACAGCGTGAGGTTAACGTAGATGTGGAAAGCTTTTCAAAGGCTTTGCGTTCCGCTCTGCGTGAGGACCCGGACGTAATTCTTGTAGGAGAAATGCGTGACTTTGAAACAATCAACGCAGCGGTAACCGCCGCCGAAACAGGACACTTGGTTCTTTCAACATTGCATACCACCGGTGCAGCTGATACCTTGGACCGTATTGTAGACGTTTATCCCGCTCACTCACAGGGACAAATCCGCTCCCAGCTGAGTAACGTGCTTGTAGGAATTGTATCCCAGACTCTTGTTCCAACTCTCGATAAAGCAAGAGGACGTGTTGCGGCATTGGAGCTTTTGAAAGCCACCGACGCAGTTTCCTCCCTTATTCGTGAAGCCAAGATATTCCAAATCCCCAACTCTATAGCTACCGGCAAGGCGGACGGAATGTTTACCCTCGACCAGCATTTGGCACAGCTTGTAAGAAACGGTAAAATCTCGGAGGAGGTTGCCTTAACACGCTGCCACGACAGAAAAGACTTTGATACTTATATGTCTGCAAGATAAAAGCTATGTAATAAATGAAATACGGAGAGTAGTATGATTAGCAAAATTAACAAACTGCAAAAAACAAAAGGCTTCACATTAGTTGAGCTGATTGTGGTTATTGCAATTATTGCAATTTTAACTGCGGTAATTGTTCCCTTGGTGGGAAGATATTCTGCACAAGCGGTTTATACCTCCTTGCAGGACACCGCAAAAAGCATTTCAAACAGCACCAGCTACGCTATTACCGATGTTACCAAAGCGGGAATAATCAGCAGAAGCACATATTTTACAGGCACAAAAACAAACGGAATTCTTACTGTCACTTCAGATGTTTCAGGCGATGATACCGAGGATAAAATATGTGAAAGTTTAAAAGAGCTGCTGCAATCGGCGGTTGATGAGGGTGCTAATTTTCGTGCTGTTGTAAGTTCAAATGCGGTAGTATCCGTTATATACAGCAAGGATCAAGATGTTACGGGAGTTGCAGATAACACCGGCATTACAAAAGACAGCGAATTTAGCAACGGATACCTTTATAATAACAAAGCGGTTGGCGTATTCGGAAACTATATGGTAAACAGCTGATTGAAGTATAACCGCAACTATTGTTTTGGAGGAAGATATTTATGAAAAAGCTTTTAAATAAAAAAGGCTTTACCTTAGTGGAAATGATTGTGGTAGTGGCTATTATTGCCATAATGTTGGGTATTCTTATTCCGGCTCTTTCCACCACCTCCTCGTTTGAAAAGGAAGCAAGAGAAAATGCGAGAGCCTTTTATTCCAATGTACAGCAGGCTATTATACAGGAAAAATTTGAAAAAACACCTTTGTGTGCAGATACCGAAACGGCAAATAAAGCCTACACATTGGTTTATGCAGAGGTGAAAATGACTAACACCACCACCGCAGCTACATCAAAAGTATATCTCAGCTTTTCCGACAATACAACCTTTACCGCACCTACGGAAATTACGGATTCTGCTTTAAATAAGTTCAAAGAGTTTTCAGGTACATTGCAAACTCTTTTGAGAACCAATGAAAACGACGGCTATTTTTATGCGGTTATGGACGATAAATATCGTGTTGTTTCCGCTTATTATTCAAGAACTGCGGGTTTTGACAAAATGCTGAACAGCAGCGGCGGAAATCAAACTTTTTCCGATGATTACAGAATTACAAATGGAAATACCGATTATATTGTAGGTGCTTATCCCTTCACTTTAATGGATAAAGACGATACGGTGTTTGCTGATCCGGGCTGATAATTAAAATATCATAAAAAAGGGACTGTGAAATTTTTCAGTCCCTTTATTTATATTTTAATACTAATTTTTTAAATTTGCAAGAGGATTATTTTGGAATTGCATAAGGTCTAATCTTTTAAATCGCCTATTAAATCTCATATTAGTTATCGTATTTAATTTTGCTGCATTATATAGCCTCTGAAATCAAGGCAATATCGGGTTTAATTTGTTGTATCAGCAGCTGTGGTGGAGTCGGGGGAGGTTACGTTTGAACTGGATTCGTGAATTACCAGCTCGTTTTCCGCAGGTGATTCGTTTGGCTGACAATAGTAGTTTTCCGATTTAACGCTGCTTTCAAGCCAATCTACCGAGAGAATTTTTTCATTGTTCAATGTTTCGCCTTTACCCACCTTAATATCTCCGCTTGTATCCTTTAACTCGCCTTTAAAAATGGGAGCTTTGTTTTCGGAGCATAATTGATACAGCTTGTCGGCTATTTCCTTTGTGCCTTCTTTTGCGTTTTTGCTGATAGCTACAACCCTAACTGCGCCTTCTTTAATTCCCGCATTGTAGCCGGTTACGGGATTTGTGGCAAATCTTACGGAACGAAGCACGTCTATCAAAAAGATATTTAAATTACAAAATGCGCCCGTTATATAATTGTTGGGAGCTAATTCGGGAGTGTCAAACGCCATTCCCACTACCTTTACTCCCAACTGCTCACAATACTGTACTGCGTATTTTGACGGAGTGGCAGTGAAGATAACATCGCAGCCCTGCTCTACAAGATTGTCGATAGCTTGTTTTGTTTCGCCGTTTTCGCTGCCCCACGCCCAGTTGACCCTCACGTCGGTGGATTTTTCGGTAAGCTCCTTTGCACCTAACACAAATCCGTCAATGACAGAATAAACAGAGGAAACGGAAGGATCGGCAACTACTCCCAAAACATTTTTATCGGAATTAAAAGCGGCGGCAATTCCGCAGACATAAGCGGGCTTATACAGCTGTCCCTGATAGCAAGCCAAGTTGCCAAGCTCATCTTTTCCGCCAAAGCTTACAAATTGAACCTTTTTGTTAGCCTTTGCTTCATCGTGAACAGCGTTTGCATATCTTGCGTCGGTGCTTACAATTATGTTGCAGCCTTTTTCCACCAAAGCGGCGGTGGCAGCTTCAAATTGGGACACCAAAACGTTTTCTATGTAGTAGGTTTTTGCGCCCAAAACTCTTTCCACTTCTCCTCTTGCTGCTTCAAAATAATCGGCGGTTGAGCTTGTGGCAATGCTTCCCGGGTAGATAAATCCTACGTTAAGCTCTAATTCCACAGGCTGGGAGGGAACAAGAGAGGTTACGGGATTTCCTTTTTCATCGGTTACAACAGAGCCGTTGTCATCGGTTACAGTTACATATTTGCCGGTACTGCTTGTGGTTGACGAGGGATTTTTTCCTTCGTCGCCGTTACAGCCGCTGAATAATAAGCAGCCGACTAAAACAATCGGAATAAATTTATTTTTTTTCATCATAATTCCTTTCAATTATATTTATTAAATGTTGGAATTAAACCTGATAAACTTAATTGTGCGGTGTTGCCTTAAATAAACAATATATCAATATATATTTTAACATATTTCTTTTAATTTTGCAATAGTGAAAAAACCTGATTTCACAAAATACTCATTATTTTTTTAAAAAAACATTTTGCATTTTGAGAAAAATGTGTTATAATAAATAATATTATAGGAATTTTTTAAATTACTCTTATACTGTTTGTCATTCAAACTATAGACAATTAGTATTATAACCGCTACAAAGATGTCCCCCGCCTCTTAGGCGGCGGGTTCCATCTTAGGTTCAGTGGGGGGTAAAATCCCCCACTGAACCTCGAAATTGCTTCGCAATTTCGGCAGCTTGTTTAAGCTGCGTTTTAAAAAATCATCTTAAATATCATCATAGAACAGAAACGGAAAGGAAAGAGAAAAATCTCTGTTAATTTTGCATTATGAAAAAAAAGGATGTAACCAAAAAGCTTCTGTCCTTAGCTTTATGCGGGGTATTGCTGTTGACGGCGGCAGGCTGTACAAGCAAGGAGGAACAGGAGCAGGAAAAAAAGAACAAGCAGAATGTGGGAAGCATTGCAAATCCTCCCGAAAATACTGCCGATTATTTTAATATTTCCTATAAAGAGTGGCGCAGCGAGTATCTCTTCCGTATGGCGTCCGACGGAGTAACCGAGTCGGAAAGCGCAGAAACTGCCCAGCAATATAGAGAAAATACCATAAAATATTTGGCTCAGGAGAGAATAGTGGTTTACTTGGCAAAGGATATGGGTATAACCGCCGAAAGCTTTACAGACGAGGACAACAAACAGGTTGAGGAAACGGTAAACAAATACCTTGAAAGCTGGTATAAAAAGTACGAGTCAAGGGCAATTTCCGCATTGGGAACAGGCTATACCGACCAGCAGCTTAAAAACAAGGAAAAGGAGCTTGTCAGCGAGTTTCTTAAAGGAATAGGTCTTACAGAGGAGATATTCACCACTTGGGCGGTAAACGGAATTATTCACGATAAATTTGTGGCAAAGGCTTCTGAATCGGTTACAGAAGATAAAATCAAGGAATTTGTTCAAAATACTATGAACGAGGCAAAGAACAAATACGAAACCGATTTGGCGGATTTTGAAAAAAGATATACTCCTTTTTATGTTCCCGAGGGCACAAGAAAAGTTCAACAGATTGCGGTTTTAATAAATTCCACCTCCGCCTCCGAGGTAACCGCTTACCGCAAGGACGGGGACAATAAAAAAGCGGACGAAATTTTAAACAAAGAGCTTGAAAAGGTAAAATTCCGCATCGATGAAGCTTACGAAAAGCTGTCCAAGGGTGAGGAATGGACAAAGGTACAGGAACAATACAACGACGAATCTTCTGCAAACAATGTGGATTTCACCGTATATCCAAAAAGCACAACTGTTTTGCAGACTATTACCGATACGGCTATGGGAATAAAGGAGAAGGGCGGATTCAGCCAGCCGTTTATTACAGACAGAGGCTACTATATTCTGTATTACAAGGACGACGTCACCCTTACCGATGAGCGGATTAAGGATTTGAATGATCAGGCAGAGGAGTTTTTAAGAAACGAGGAAGCCTACAAGCCTATTCAGGAATTTTTGGATAAATACCCTTATACTTACGATTATCAGCTTATGGAAATAAGCAGCTCCACTTCCACTACCACGCAAACAGCGGCTGTTTCCTAATTATAACTAAAACAATTTACAGACCAACGTAGATTTTTTTGTAAAAATAATACTAATCTCACTAATTGGGAATCAAAGCGAGATTAGTATTTTTTTATTTCTCCAAGAACACCGTAGCCTCCATATCGGCGGTAGAAAGGGCAAGTATTAGAGGAAAACGCTCCATAGCGCTGCTTATTGTATTTTTTTCCTCTGTACCCGAAAATGCCATATGCCAGCGTATTGCCATAGCTTCCTCACGGGTTAGCTTCATAAATCCGCTTATCATATACACGGATTTTTCTCCATGTCCGTAGGGAAGGGAATCGTCATATCTGTATGTAGGCACTTTTTCCCAAATACCTTGCTCATTTTTAACATTGCGAAAATCTTTTACATAGCAGTTTGTTTTGCATATATCGTGTAATAAGGCTATAATTGCGGCGGTTTCCTCCGAACACTTCAAGCCGTATTTCTCCCTGACTCTCTCCCTTGCCAAATAGTCCTTTAAGCAGTTATAAACATTAAGAGAGTGTTGGGCAAGTCCTCCTTCAAAGCTGTTGTGAAACCTTGTGCTTGCAGGAGCGGTGAAAAAATCGCTTTTGTTTGCAAGATATTCCAACAGCTTTTCCGAGCCTTCACGTTTTATGCTTTCTTTATATACCTTTATAAATTCCTTTTTAATTTCTTCAGATGATATTTCTTCCATATTGCTCCTTTCATTATTACGGAAAATTTCAATAATAGCTTTTAATATTTATAAAATATAAGCACCACGCCGTGTGGTGCTTATTTGTTAAACCTCTAATAAATCGAATTTTGTTAAATATATATTAAAAAAGTTTGTTATGAAATTACTTTTTTTAATATAGGGGTTTAAATACTTCCCGCAAATCATTCAACTCCGATTTCAATGCTTTCGGGGAATATTTTTTCGCTTTCGTCTTTATTAAGGAATGTAGTGCTTACATAACCTTGGATTATTGCACCGTCGGCAACCGTTATGGTAGATGCGCTTATATCTCCGAAAATTACTGCGTCTGCTCTGAATTCCGCTTTACCCGCAATATCCACATTTCCCTTGACCTTGCCGTTAATGCAGGCGTAACCCGAATTAAGATCTCCGATAAGCAAGGTATCACGTCCAATATCCACGCTGCCTTTTAAAACCAAGTTGCCCTGAACCTGCGATGCAATCATATTAGCATTGTTGCAAGTCATATTGCCTACTATTCTGCCGTTGAGTTCAATATCCTTAGTGGTTTCCACATCTCCCCTAATATCTCCGTCAATAGTCATATCGGCAAAGGAGCGAACGTTTCCGTCTATCATAGTGTTGCGTGAAATAACGGTTATTTCCATATTGTCGGAATCGCCGTAGCTTCTGCGGCTTTGACCGCCCAAAGGATATGTATCGCCTCTTCCGCTTCCCTGATCGGAATATCCTCTGCCTTGCTGACCGTTATAGCCGTCACGCTGAGGATAGCCGCCCTGCTGACCGTTATATCCGTCACGCTGAGAATATCCCCTGTCCTGTTGACCGTT
>CAZRRT010000106.1:0-7762 GCA_964602605.1 uncultured Ruminiclostridium sp. | reverse complement strand
GATCTGCGTTGTCGGTGTGAGCCTTCATTACCAACTCTTTGGAAAGGTCGATGCTGAAGATACCCATAATGGATTTTGCGTCGATTGCGTATCTGCCTGAGATAAGGTCAACATCAAACTCATACTTGGATACAGCGTTTACAAACTTCTTGACGTCGTTAATAGTGTTAATTTTTACTTTGTACTCAACCATAATAAAACCCTCCTAATGTGTTTTATAATCCTATAGTAACAAATTTTTCTTTAAAATGCAATACATTTTAGGAAAATTATTACTTGCATTGTGATTTTTGGTTATTATATCCAAATAACCTAAATCAAATATTATTGAAATATAAATCACTGATATGTATGTTTTTTTCAATGATTTCTTATTTCTTTTCTGTGACTATAATATCACATAAAAATTTATTGTCAACAGAATTTTAGGGAATTTGAAAATAAATTTGAAAAAATTTCCCAAATGGTGTATAATGTGATAAATAGCAAAAACATTTTTGTTGATATTTTATACTCTCAAAAGGTAATCTAACCATATTAGCTAATTAGTTAATGATAAAAAGGAAAACAAATATGACTTTTACCATAATTACACAAGGCTGCAAGGTCAATCAGTACGACAGCGATATTATTGCAGAGTGTATGTCAGAGCAAGGCTATGTTTTGACAAACAGCGAAAAGAATCCTGAAATAAAGCCCGATATTGTAATCCTTAACACCTGCACGGTAACCGCAGTATCGGATAAAAAGGCAAATCACATTCTTTCCAAAATAAAAAAGGACTGTCCCAATGCAATAACGGTAATAACAGGCTGCTATCCACAGGCTTTTTCCGAGGAAATCCCACAAAACTATGCCGATTTAGCCGATTTAATAGTAGGGAACAGCCAAAAGGAAAAAATCCCTCTGCTTATAAAAGAGTATATCAATAACAGTATAACAGTAAAAGACGTTCCACAGCACAGCCTTGTTTTTACCGAGCCGAAAAATTTTTATCACAGCAATAAAACAAGACCGAACATTAAAATCGAGGACGGCTGCAACAGATTTTGCAGTTATTGTATTATTCCCAAGGCAAGAGGCAGGGTACGTTCGAGAAGTCTTGAAAATATCGCAAGAGAAACGGATTTCCACGCAAAGGACGGACACAGGGAGATAGTTTTAACAGGAATAAATCTTTCCTGCTACGGGCAGGATTTGGGTCTGACACTTTATGACGCAGTAAAGACCGCCGCACAAAACCCGCTTATCGAGAGAATACGGCTTTCCTCCTTAGAACCCGAGCTGTTGGATAACCATATTATTGAAAAGCTGTCGTCAATAAAAAAGCTGTGTCCCCATTTCCATATATCCCTGCAAAGCGGCTGCCGGGAAACATTAAAGAGAATGAACCGCCGCTATACCCCGGAGGAATATCTTGAAATAGCGGATAATTTGAGAAAGCACTTTCCCGGCTGTTCTATCACCACCGATGTAATGGTTGGATTTGCGGGGGAAACCGATGAGGAGTTTAACGAATCGCTGAATTTTGTTCAATCGGTAGGCTTTGCAAGAATTCACGTTTTTACCTACTCTGTAAGACCCGGGACTAAGGCTGAGAAAATGCCGAATCACGTTCCCGAAAATGTAAAAGCCCAAAGATACAAAATAATGAGCGAAATCGGAAAAAAATCCCAAATCAGCTACTTTAGCAGTCAACTGAACACTGTTCAACAAGTGCTTATAGAACATCAAACCTCACCCGAATATATTAACGGACACACCGACAGCTATATTCCCGTAAGAATATACGGCGAAAAGGCAAAATGGAACGATATGCTCAAGGTAAGGCTTATTAAAGCTTGCGACGGGTATTGCGAGGGCATAGTTGAGAAGTAATTTTGAGAGCAAAGAAAAATAATGATTCTTAAAATAATTCCTAACAGCAAAAAATCAGCTTACCGAGCATATTTGAACAACGTTCAGTCTGATTGAATCGCATTTTTATTGACAGTAGTAATGCAAATATTGGCAATAATCTTACAAGATATAACAGTATCAAGCTGTAGATTTTGCATACGTCTTGATTGCAAAGTAACACGGCTTTAAAAAAATTATAAAACACTTTTACTTCATTCATAAAACATTTTTGCTTTATTCAAAAAACGCTTTTTTCATATCTTTAGGCAAAGGAGCGTTAAACTCCAACAGCTCTTTTGTAATAGGGTGGGTAAATTTAATATTGCCGCAATGCAGGGCTTGGCGGTTGATTTTCTCACAGCTGCCGCCGTACAGTTCATCGCCCAATAACGAATGACCTATATAGGAAAGATGAACCCGTATCTGATGAGTTCTTCCTGTTTTGATTGATAATTCCAAAAGGGACATATTATTCTGCCTTTTTAAGGTTTTGTATTCGGTTAGTCCGCATTGCCCATTAGGTGATACAATTCTTTTAATGGAATCTTCGCTTTCTCTTGCAATATTTTCCTCTATCACCCCTTCGTCATCGGTATATCCCTCCGCTATGGCATAATAAAGCTTTTTGGGTCTGTTTCTGCACATTATAGCCGCAGACAGCTTGTTAAGCGCAACTACGCACAGTCCCGACGTATTTTTATCCAACCTTGTCACCGCCCTGAAACAGCAATTTGGATAAATAAAGGCAAAGTGATTGGCAAGCGTGTCCTCATAATGTGCTATGCTTTGGTGCATAGGAAGAAAGGCGGGCTTGTTCACTATCGCCAAATCTTCATCGGAATACAGTATTTGCACCTCCTTGTTAAAATTGGCAGGTGCGTAATTCTTTTCGTCGGGGAATACTATTGTTATTTCATCGTTTTCCTTTAAGCTGTAAACAGTAAAAACAGGATTGCCGTTAACCGACAAACCTGTTTTTTTCAGCATTTTAATTATTTCGGAGGAACAGCCTATATATGTGAGAAAAGAGGAAAGCTTTTTCCCCTCAAAGCTTTTATCTGCCTTAAAATTAAAAATTCTCACTGCCTGTGCCGCCCTTCATAGCTTTTTTAGTGGGCTTTTGTTCATATTCCTGCAAGTCGAATTCAAACCAAAAGGTGCTGCCCTGTCCCAAAACGCTGTCACAGCCAAACAAAAAGTTATGGCTTGTCAATATTCCCTTTACAATAGAAAGACCTAAGCCTGTGCCTTTAACCGCACGCTTGTAGTTTTCCGAACGGTCGATTTTATAATATCTGTTCCATATATAAGGAATTTGTTCTGCGGGAATACCGGGACCTTTGTCCGCAACCTCAAATCTTGCAGTGCTGCTGTTTTTCCTGAAAAGCCTTACTCTGACTAACTTATCCTCGCCTATATAGTTAATGGCATTGTTTACCAAGTTGTAAACCACTTGTTCAATCTTCTGCTGATCCGCTTTGATATATATCTTGTCTTCTTCATCAAGAACAACTTGATAACCTTTTGTATCGTCCAAAACCTCAAATCTTGATATTATCCCTTCCAAAAGCACCGAAAAGTCAAACACAGTGTAATCCATAGCCATTACGCCGCTTTCCAATTTGGACAGATTAAGAATATCATTTACCAAAATTGTAAGGCGGTCGGTTTCATCGATAATTACCTGCAAATGCTTTTCACGCTTTTCGGGATTGTTGCCTGACAAATCTCTTATCATTTCGGCATACGCTTTAATCATAGTAAGGGGAGTGCGTAAATCGTGGGAAACGTTTGCCATAAGGTCCTTTCGCAAGGTTTCCGTTTTGTTTATCTCGTCTGAGGCGGCGTTAAGATTTTGAGTTAACGTGGCAATTTCGTCGTATTCCGTTTTCTTTATCTCCATATGAAAATCGCCTGTGATAAGCTTGTCCGCATTTTTTGATATTTTAACCAGCGGGTTTGCAATATGGGAGGAAATCATAATGGATACGATACATGCGCCGATAAGGATAACCACCGAGCAGATAAAGGAAAGTGCGTTGATTATGCTTAAAGTCGTGCCTATAGGCTCAGTGTAGCCGAAAATAAAAATATAAGCCAACACTTCGCTGTCTTTTTCCAAATAGGTGGCTAAAATAACGCCCTTTGCCCCATTATTGTCCGCCTCGGTAATAATTGTGCCGCTTTTTGCTTCAGCCAAGGCGGATTTTATGTTTTCTCCCACCTCTCTTACCAGCAAGTCGTTTCCTCCCGATTTGGAAGCGTAAATTGTGCCGCCGTTGCTGATATTTGGAAAATTCACGATTATATCAAGCTGATTGGAGGTTGCCATATTGACAATAGCCCTTCTCAATGCGTTTAAATGATTTACATCGTAAGGATTCCAATCCTTGGTGTTAATTATGCTTTTTATTATATTTGCGGTACGCCTATACTCATTGGTTTTGGTAATGCTGTAAAATATGGGAGTAAGCAAAAGCTGAAAGGAAATAAGCAGTCCCATAGTGGCTAAAGCAAATGCCACGAAGCTTATCCATATGCGAAAACGAATGCTTTTAAAGTATTCTTTCATCAGTCAGCCTCAAATTTGTAACCCATTCCTCTAAGGGTGACAATGAATTTTCTGTAAACGCCCAAGTTATTTCTCAGCATTTTAATATGAGTGTCAATAGTTCTGTCGTCGCCGAAGAAATCGTAGCCCCAAACTTCCTCCAACAGCTTATTGCGGGAAAGGGCAATATTTTTATTTCTCACCAAATAAAACAGCAGATCGTATTCTTTTGGCGTAAGGTTGGCTTTTACTCCGTCTATCTTTACATCTCTTGAAGTGAAATTGATTTCAAGTCCTTCAAATTTTGCAATATCCGCAGGTGCGTCTACAACCTTGTTTCTTTTTATTATTGCATTTATTCTTGCCAAAACCTCTTTTGGCGAAAAAGGCTTTACTACATAATCATCTGCGCCTATTTCAAAGCCGAACAGCTTGTCGTATTCCTCGCCTCTTGCGGAAAGCATAAGCACAGGCGTCTGCTTAAACTTGCGTATCTCCTTGCATGCGGAAAATCCGTCTAAACGGGGCATCATTACGTCTAAAATGATAATGTCAAAATCCTCTTTTTTCGCAAGCTCTACAGCCTGCATACCGTCAACCGCTTCAACAACCTGATGTCCTTCGTACTCTGCATATTCCCTAAGAACCTCTCTTATTTTTTGCTCGTCATCTGCAATAAGTATCTTGTACATATTAAGCCTCCCGTGTTTTACTTTGTTTAAAAAGATATTTTTTCTACATTGTGAAAGCCAAGCAGTGCTTTGAGAAAGTTATAATTTTAAAAAAAACGGTTCAGTAAAAGCATTCGCTTACTGAACCCCTTGCACTTGATTGTGCGAAATAAAATGAGATTATAATGAAAATGTTGGGAGAGGAAATTATGATTAATGTGTCATTAACCATGTCGGGATTTCTCCTGACATTTTGAATTATATCCTACTTTTATGATAGAATTGTGACAGATGTTTTAAAATGAGGGGAAATTATTGTTTTTTAATGAAATGATTACAGCTTACTCATAACTATGCTTTTTGCCTTTTCATTGTCGGAAAGAGCAATATAAACTGCGTAATTTCCCTTTGTAAATATCTCAGCCCCCTCTAATTTGTACATCTCTTTGGGGGTATAGTCGGTAAACAATTCCTTTTGCTTATCCAAATGCTTCTTCAAAACCGATTCCGCATTTTTGGCGTCGTCGCTTGATTTGCATTTTATAACTGCAATCTCGTCTGGAAGCGCACCCGATCCGCAAAGTGCGAAGTCTGCCTCCTCAACCGTGTCTGTTGCAATTCCGCTGTAATAGTCCTCCAAGTCGGATTTTCCTTTTTCAACCGACGAGCTTATAGGTACTTCCGCCAAAACTGCTTTTACAATTTCCGAGGGAGCGGCGGATTGATTGTTGTCATTTGTGACTTGTGAGGGAGGGGTGGTTTGCTTGCTATCGCCGTCGTTTCCTCCGCTGCACCCGGTAAGCATTATAACGGGAGCTAAAATCGCCGCAGCTAATTTTTTGATATTCATTTCTTTTTTGTCCTTTCTTTTGTTTGCTTAAAGTAAAATATTAAAGCGCAGCTTAAACAAGCTGCCGAAATTGCAAAGCAATTTCGAGGTTCAGTGGGGGATTTTACCCCCACTGAACCTAAGATGGAGCCCGCCGCCTTAGAGGCGGGGGACATCTTTGCAGTGGTTATATATCTGTTTTACTGTTAAACGGCAAAATTCCTTGATATATTTTAACAATGTGTATCACTTTTAGTCGGCTGCCAAATTGCAGTGATAATTGACGGTTGTTAAATACGCACTGAACAGCGGCACGGTTTAACTGTCAACTGTTAAAGATAATATGCGGTTTTTGTTTATCCCGATTATTTTCAATCATCAATCGTAATTATCCAACTTTTTCTTTTTTGAGGCTTCCATTTTTATGGTTTCGGATAATTCGATTTCTTTTTCTACCGCATTTCTTAAAATATCATGCACAGGCTGATATTTTGGGTGCATATATGCCGAGTTTTTCATACTGAGCATAGAACCTCTGTTCTTTTTGCACACATCTATTGAAATTTCGGAAACCACGTTTTTTTCGTCGTTGGAAAATACATAAGAACCGCCGCAGTCGTATCTGATAAGTTTTTTTGCCAAATTGTTCATAAGATTGACTTCTTGGTTTTCTTCATCATTTATACTTGCGCCGTTTGATTTGGATTTTACCGTTACGTGAAAAACGCCGTCAATATCGCATTTTGAAGAAATATATATACCGCTTTTTAAAGGAGATAAGTTCATATGAACCAGCAAGATGTATCCCATAGCCAACGCAAACAAGCTGTAATCGATTTTTGTATAGCAGCTTTTATTGCTTAATTCTGTGGTTATTTTGCGCTTTATATCTTTAAAGCTGTTAGATGCGTCCTTGCAGATAACCGACAAAAGAGCGGTGACGTTGCAGTTGAGATTTCTTGTTCCTCCTCTTGAAAAAACAGCTTGAACAAAGTTTCCCATACTTATGTTAAGGGAGGTTAAAGCCTGATTTTGGGATTCGATAGTCTGAGCTATTTTTCCTAAGTTTTTATGAACGCATTCATCATAGAGCTTTTTGTTTTCTTCAATTTGAGCCGTAATTTTTTGGCGGCATTGCTGAAGATATTTTTCGGACTGCTCGGTAATTGAGGTAAGGTTAATCATTTTGTATACCTGATAACTGTTTTTTACCGAAAAAATATAAGCGGAAACAACACGCTTGCTTTTAAAAATGGGGTTAACGGTAAGCACGGCGCTTTCTCCGTTAAGCAAAACGTGAAAATTCTGCTCATTTTTTATTGGGGCTGCCTTCTTAATCTCCCCCAAATTCAAGCCGTTGAAATAATCGTCGTTTTCCGACCAGGTTAATGTGAAGTCGGTGTCATATACTGCCGTTAAAGCGTCCGAAGCGGTGAGATAGGATATTAGGTTTTTAAGCACAGGTGTAGCAATCATTTTTTTCCCTCCTGTATATCATTTGTATTATTGGTTTTTTTAGCGACTCTTTTCTTTTCTCCGTTTTCGTCAAAATAATAGGTATTATCTAATTGGCTTGTTAAGCTTTGCCGAAATTCTGCTCTGTATTCATCTCTAAGCAGCTTTTGTTCTTCCTTTTCCTCGTCCGTAAGACCTTGTTCCTTTGATTTTCTTGCCAAAAAATTTATTCTTTTGATTTTTTCTTTATTCATTTTTTCCTCAAATTCATTTTTATATGCTCTAATATAACCGCTGCAAAGATGTCCCCCGCCTCTAAGGCGGCGGATTCCATCTTAGGTTCAGCGGGGGTAAAAT
>CAZRRT010000105.1:241-7840 GCA_964602605.1 uncultured Ruminiclostridium sp. | reverse complement strand
ACTGAATGGAACCCGCCGCCTAAGAGGCGGGGGACATCGGATTTTGATTATATACTATCCGTTTGTATAAATCTTATTTTTAATGCGAAGACTTGCTTCAATGTGCATTATCCAATGTCGGGAAAAAGGCATTTGTATAAGCCCTCTTACGTCCTTGCCGCACCAATAGTCTATCAGCCAGCGGGCGTTTTCGTCCTCGCTTACAACCTTCAGTGCTTTTAGGCGTTGCTTTTCCGTATCGGTTATTTTTCTTTTCAAATCCGCATAGGATAGATTTTTTAATAAGCTGTCGGTGTCTTTTTTTACCTCTTCGACATAACGATATAATCCGTCAAGCTCCAAAAGCTTTGAAAAATCAGCTATTTGCTGTTTTTTAAGCTCGTTTCCCGTTGTGATAATTGGAGAACCTATTATATTTTGAAAGCCGCCTGAAAGAAAAACCTGATTGTTTCCTTTGATAAGAGTATTTGCCACAATGTCCTCTATGCGGAAAATGTGCCATATGGAATACGCTATTGTCTTACTGTGATAGCCGTCGGCATTTATAAACGGCATCATATTGAATTGTTCTCTGCCTAATTCGGTTTTGAAGCGAATGACTTCGTCAAACAGCTGCTGCCTAAGCAGTAAAAGCGTTCCTATTCCTTGGTGAAAGGTTGCTTCCTTTTTTATTTCGGTCTGCATTTTTTTGTTAAGCTCCGACCATCCTTTATTCATCTTAATCCTCCCTATGGATATTTTGGAGGTTCGGTTTTATTTGCTTTCCCATATGCTTTTCCGCTCTCCACTTCGGCGGATTTCCGTCGTCTGCCCAATATTCGTCCATTGAAGCTATTTTACCGTTTTTTGTTTTTATAAACAATGTTACATGGAAAGAAGCGCTCTTATCCTTTGGGTATACCAAAGTAACGGTGATAATCAAATCATTCAGTTCCTCGATTCTTTCAACCGTTCCGTCCCAAGCTCCGGGATATTCACAGTTGGCGGCAATAAATTCATCAAGGTTAAAATGCTCGTTGGTACAGTGCCAATTCACATAAGCATCATCAAGAAAGTATTCACGAATCCTTCCTTCGTCCTGAGCAAGAACAGCTTTCCAAAATTCACGGATATTCATTGGATTTCCTTTCTCATTTTTCGGCAAATTGCCTAACGGCTTCTCTTGCTTCCTCCGACTCCATAAGATTTCCGCATATGCTGATTTTGCCAAATCGCTTTGCGGAAAGGAACAGTATGTCGGGCTGTGCGTTTTCCTCGATATGATACTTAAATACCGACGTAAAATTATCACGGTTGGTGTTGCTGACTACTATAAATTTTTTCCTTGCCGACAAATATTTTATCAGGCGTGACTCTTGTTTTTGAAAATAACACTGACTGCGTTCGTTAAAGGCAAAAAACAGCGAGCAGGGATAATCGCAGTAGTTGGGTACAATAAAATATGTTAAATCGCTGTTTGAAATATTATCGTAAATTTCAAATACCGAATCCTTAAAGTAAGGACATTTCTCCCCCTCTTCAAAGCACTCATAGCCGCAGCCTGTGCAGGGAGTTATTTTAAGGGAAGAAAAATCGTAGACTTTTGATTCATTTCCATACAATCCGCATAGCTCTTTTGCAATTCCGCCGCAGTTTCCGTTTTTTCTGCCGCTGAAGGAAACAATACATGTCTTCACATCACCGCCTCCTCTTTTATCTAATATTTCCGAAAAATATTACCAAATATTATTCGGATCATTTATCCATTTCCCAAACACCTGAGAATTTATTTTATCCGCATAGCCGTAATCCTCATATCCCAATTTTTTCAGCAGCTTAATACTTGGAGTGTTTTCGGGTTCTGCAAAACAGATAAAATCCCAATGGGGATATTTACGGTGAAGCATTTCCGTAAATGCGCTTAAAGCCTCATAAGCGTATCCCTTGCGGTGGTATTTATAGGAAAAGGTGTAGCCTAAGGTAATAGCCAT
This sequence comes from uncultured Ruminiclostridium sp., assembly GCA_964602605.1. Lineage (GTDB taxonomy): Bacteria > Bacillota > Clostridia > Oscillospirales > Ruminococcaceae > Ruminiclostridium_E. The sequence goes on along the minus strand of CAZRRT010000105.1, from coordinate 5,870 downwards.
ATCATTTGGCATTACAACAATTTCGCCTATCATCTCGTCGCTGTCCTTTAATACCACAGCCGCCATAAAATTGCTGTCGGTACTTATTTTATCGTTTTTCCGTCTGTCTATCAGGTCTTTGATTCCTGCAAGCTCCTTTGTCTGATCCCGCTGATATTTTGAACAAAGGGGATTGTTCCTGTAATCATACATTATTTCGGCGTCTTTTTCTTCAAGACTTCTGAGTATCAACCGTTCTGTTTCCAAAAAAATCATAATTTCTCCAATAAAAAATATTTCTCAAATAATACTTTTTCCTAATAAAAAACATTAAAAAAGTTTTTAATTTATTCTTGCCCACGGCAAGAGTGGGTGAGCTTCGCTCCGGCAGAAAAAGTATTGAACGTACATTCCACATCGCCTTTGGTGATACATTCGGCTTCGCCGAATGATTTAAAAAAGATAAAACGTTTTTAAATTGGAATTAGTATAAAAAATCCCCGCCCCGAATAACGGGACAGGGAATAATCCTGCAGCCACCCATTACCGCTCAATCAAACGGCTTTCCTTAACGCAGAAAATACGGCGCAGCTTAATAAATGCAACATCTTTCAGCCCGCAACTACAAAGTGATATTCGGAAGAAATCCCGACTGCCGCCGTTTCACCAAAGGCGGCTCTCTGTAAATCGAAAATCTATTCTTCCTACTGTCTTTGTCAAAGTCTTTTAATATTCAATTTCTTAATTTTTACGTAAAAGCAGTATATGTTAGCCGTTAAAGCCGTATACGGGAGTGGTTTGTGTGTCCTCTCCTATTACAAAATTATCATTAGATTCAAGTGTTGCCTTTGTTAAACCGGGGGCGTTGGGCTGAGTTGATGCTGTTGATTCCTGCGGCTCTTGCGCTGCTGAAGCAGTAGTAGCTGCGGGGTTTTCAGCCTCTCCGCTTGCTGTGGATTGAGTTTTGGGAGGTATATCAATATGACCGATAGTTAACCTGCCTACTTCGCTCTTAATCTGATCAATATCTACACCGTTTTTGGATGCTTGGGTTTTTTCCATATTCGCATTATCCTTGAAAACAGAATTTGAATTTGACAAGGAGGGCTTGTTGGTTTGCTTTTCTGTTTTACTGGGATCTTTATCTCCCGAGCAGCCTGCCAAGCTGACAAATGTAACTGCAAACAATGCCGCAAGGGTTAATATCTTTATTTTGTTTTTTAATGAATCTGCCTTTTTCATTTTGTTCTCCGTTATTATATGGAATTGTGTGTTTGTTTAATTCTTATTTATTTGCTTTTTTTATGCTTTGTGTTTCTGTTTTCTTTTTATATGTATTTCTAATTTTATGTGCATATTATATCATTATAAAATAAGATTGTCAAGAGAGATTTTGGCTTTTTTGACGGCAGTAGAGTATTAAACCGATTATGATAAATTAGTTTTATATTATTTTATTTAGTTTTATATTATTTTATATAGTATACACAAAAGGCACGAAATCCTTTTTGTTGGTGATTATTTGTTATGCTTTATTGCAACTATTCGACATATTAAGGATTTGAACATAGTTCAAATTTAAAAAACATCGACAAAATAGCTTACCGAACAATGTTCAAATATCTATTTAAAAGGATAAAATCTTGAAATGACAGTAAAAATATTTGTTGCCAAGTGTTAAGGTAATTAAGCAAGTTCCTACGCAAGAACGTACTTTAATTAAATTCCCCAATATTACTTCCGAAAAAATTTAAATTTCCCAAATCTTGCATTTTAGCATATAATGTGATATACTATTAAGTATTATGTTTAATGGTAAGTTAAACGTTAAGCAAATTATTATTGATGTGTATGACTATATACAAAAGAAGGGGTTATCCTATGGCAAAAGTTGTTAAATTCGGCGGCAGCTCCTTGGCTGACGCAAACCAATTTCGCAAGGTAGCGGAAATTATACGCACGGACAGGGACAGAAGATATGTTGTTCCCTCCGCTCCCGGAAAGCGTTTTCCCGACGACGTTAAGGTTACCGATATGCTGTATAAATGCTATGAGGCAGTTGGGCAAGGGAAAAACGCCACTGCGGAATTTTTTCCCATTGCAGAACGGTTTGACGGAATAATAAGCGACTTGGGTCTTACCATAAATCTTGACAGAGAGTACGAAACAATAGCGGAAAACTTTAAAAAGCGGGCGGGAAAAGACTATGCCGCCAGCAGAGGAGAATATCTTAACGGTATTATTTTGGCTAATTATTTGGGATTTGAATTTGTGGACGCTGCAAAGTGCATTTTCTTTACATCTAATGGAGAATTTGACGCAGATTTGACCGACGCCTGCTTGGCGTCGGTGCTTGGCGGCTATTCCGAGGCGGTTATCCCCGGCTTTTACGGAGCAAGACCCGACGGCACCATTCAGACCTTCAGCAGAGGGGGCAGCGACTTTACAGGCTCGGTTGTGGCAAAGGCGGTTAACGCTGATATGTACGAAAATTGGACCGATGTAAGCGGATTTTTGGCTGCCGATCCCCGAATAGTGGATAATCCCGAAATAATCGACTACATTACTTATAAGGAGCTGCGAGAGCTTTCCTATATGGGAGCGCAGGTTCTTCATCAGGACGCGATCTTTCCCGTCCGCTCCGCACAAATACCCATAAACATCAGAAACACCAACAAGCCTTATGACAAGGGTACTATGATAGTTCCCCATGCGCCTGAGGGAGCAGACAGCAAGATTATTACGGGAATTGCGGGAAAAAAGCATTTCAGCGTTATTTCCATAGAAAAGGACGAGATGAATTCGGAAGTGGGATTTTTAAGACGTCTGCTTACCGTTCTTGACAACGAGGGGCTTGGCTTTGAACATATCCCCACCGGAATTGACACAATGAGCCTTGTCATAAGCACCGAGGAGTTGGAGCAGCACCCCGATACCGTAAAGTACATCACCCAAATATGTCACCCCAACCATATTGAAGTTATTAACAATTTGGCGTTGTTGGCAATAGTGGGACGGGGAATGAAAGAAAAGAGAGGAACGGCAACAAGAATTTTCGCAGCTCTCTCTCATGCAAATATTAACATAAAAATGATAGATCAAGGCTCCAGCGAGCTTAATATCATTGTGGGAATTGACGAAAAGGATTTTGAAAAGGCGATAAGGGTAATTTATGATATGTTTATGCTGTCCGAATGATTTTTTGTATAATAATTACTCTGTTTTGACGCAGGCAAAGCGCTTTGTTTATGCAGCTGCTGTTGAAAAAAAGGATTTTGAAAAGGCAATAAGAGTAATTTACGATATGTTTATGCTGTCCGAATGATTTTTTGTATAATTACTCTGTTTTGACGCAGGCAAAGCGCTTTGTTTACGCAGCTGCTGAAAAAGAATTTTGAAAATCCGTTAAGGGCAATTTGCGATATGTTTATGGTTTCAAATGATTTTTTTGTATAATTACTCTGCTTTGCCGCAAGCGGGAGGTTTTGCTTATTCTGTGATTGAATAAAGGAATTTTGATTTTTGACGGAAAGGAAAAGATATGAAACTTGATAATATAAAGGTATATGACTTGGAGGAAAGCTTTAAGGCAAGCAAATATCCAATGGCGGTAGATACAAATTCCGTAAACGGAGATATTACCCAGCGAATAAAAAGCCTTGCTCAAAGCCCCAAAGGAGAGGGACACGATCAGTTTCTCACAGGAATAAGAGTTGCTTTTGATCTCACCTTTACCGTTAAAGCGTGGACGGAGGCGGAGCGGTACAGGTTTTTGGAATTTGTGTCCAGTCAGTCCACAATGCACCGAATCGCCAAATTTGACCTTTCAAAGCAGTATAACAAATATGTTGATCCCCGTATGATCGAAATAATGGAGGAGCTTAAAAACCGCTATAACGAAACAAACGATCCCGAGGATTATTTAAGGCTGCTTTATTCAAATCCCTGCGGCTTTGAGCTTACCGCAAGACTTACCACCAATTACCGATGCTTAAAGACGATCTACAGCCAGCGCAAGAATCACCGCCTGCCTGAATGGAGAGAATTTTGTGAGGAAATCAAAAAACTGCCATATGCCGCAGAACTGATTATAGGCGATAATATATAAGTTTTATAATCTATTACAAAATTGCATATAAATACGGGTTACACTTTTATAAAAAATGCCACAAGTGTAACTTTTCATGTTTCAGTTTTAGCAATTTCAACAAAAAATGGTGTATAAGTGAAAATATTTTCATTTTATATTGTAACGATTTTGTTTTTGTGCTATAATATGTGTGGGTTAGTATGAAGAGTTTGATTAAAAATTGTTAAAAACTGTGAGAAATGACGTAAAATCACCGTTTTCGGCAACATTTTTGGAAAAACTGCTCCATTATAAAGCTCAAAATATCATGCGGAGGTAAATAAAGTGGCTATTTTTAAATACACCGCCACGGATCTCAGCGGAAAAGTCGTAAGAGGCAAGGAAAGCGCAGAGGATAAGAACGCCCTTATTCTAAAGCTTAAGGACAAAGGCTTGTTCTGTACTTCCTTTACAGAGGAAAAGGAAAAGCAAAAGGACGCAAAGGCTAAGTTTAAAACTAAGGACTTGGCGTTTTTCTCACGTCAGATAAGCACAATGCTTACTTCAGGTATCAGTCTTGTAAAGGCATTGTCTATTCTGCTGAATCAAGAGGAGGACAAAAAGAAGAAAGCCGTACTTTCGGAGATTTACGACGACGTTCAAAGAGGCAAATCCTTCTCCGAAGCTCTTTTGTCCCAGGGAACGGCATTCCCAAATCTGTTTGTAAGTATGGTAGCGGCAGGCGAAAGCTCAGGTAACTTGGATATGATTATGCAGCGCCTGTCCAGCCACTATGACAAGGAAAACAAGACCAACAACAAGATTAAGAGCGCAATGAGTTATCCTATTATTTTGGGCATTATTATGGTTGTCATTGTTATTGCCTTGTTCGTGTTCGTAATGCCTCGTTTTGCAGGAATGTTCACCAATCCTGACGAAATTCCCGCATTTACAAAATTCCTGTTGGATATGAGCGCATCTATGGTTACATATTGGTATATTCACTTAGGCGTTATTGTGGGACTTGTTTTCGCTATTAAGACTATAATAAAAGTTCCTCAGGTAAAGTTTTGGTGGGACAAAACAAAGTGCCGTATTCCAAAAGCCGGAAAGCTTATCTGCACCATTTACACCTCTCGTTTTGCACACACAATGAGTAACCTGTTCTCGTCGGGTATGGGTATGGTTGAGTGTATTCAAAAGTCGGAGCAGGTTTTGGGCAACACATATATAAGCAAGGAGTTTGAAACCGTTGTGGAAAACGTAAAGCAGGGCGAAGCTCTTTCCACAGCCATTGCCCGCACGGGAATATTCGACGGCGTGTTCACCTCGGTTATTTTGGTAGGCGAGGAATCGGGTACTCTTGACGATATTTTGGAAAAAACCGCCGATTACTATGACGATGAATCGGATACCGCTATCAACAAGCTTACTTCAATGCTTCAGCCTATAATGATTCTTATTATGGGTGTTTTGGTTTGTGCAATTCTGCTTGCAATTTATCCCGCTATGTATCAGGCAATGGGCAGCTTGGGATAATATGCGATAATATATTCAGAAAAAAACATATAATCAAAATTC
>CAZRRT010000105.1:0-231 GCA_964602605.1 uncultured Ruminiclostridium sp. | reverse complement strand
GCCTCTTAGGCGGCGGGTTCCATTCAGTCCTTCAGTGGGGGGATACAATCCCCCACTGAAACCCTGAGGGGCTTGCGCCCAGGATTTTTCATAAATTCGGTGCGTTGCCCCTCATTGAAACAGATTAAAAATTTAACAATTTAACCGAGTAAATAAACCGAAAGGAATATAATAAAAATGCTTTCAATGGACTTTACCGACCGTCAGGTTAAGATGGTCCGCGGTTCCCTT
>CAZRRT010000104.1:0-7909 GCA_964602605.1 uncultured Ruminiclostridium sp. | reverse complement strand
TGGCTTGCATATTCTTAAGAGTGCCGTCGGCTTCCTTGCGGCTTACACTTGCTTTTTCCCAGCCGTTGGGGAGGGGGATTTTTACTGTTACATCGCCTGTAGGCTGTACTTCGCTTCCGTTCTTGTCTTTTAAGGTGATGTTGTAGGTTATTTGGGCGTCGGCAGCTGATATTGTTTTTACTTCGAGGGTTTCTCTGTTTAAGTTGGGATTTTCTATTATTATCCTCGAGTTGACGTCGATTGCCGCCTCTTCGCCTATTATTTTAAATGGAATTTGGTACGCTGCGGCATAGGAGCGGAAGTAACTGCTTTTAAAGCCATATATAGTGAGAGAGGGACAGCCTGTAAACATTTCGCTGCCCATTTTCGCCATAGTGGAAGGTACTGTTGCCGCAATAAGAGAAGTGCAGTTATAAAAGGCATATTCGCCTATTGCCAATACGTTGCCGGGAATCATTACCGAGGTAAGAGATTTGCATTCGTTAAAGGCATACCCGCTTATTCCTGACGTACTGTCGGGAATTGTTACCGAAGTCAGAGAGGCACAGCCGCTAAAGGCAGAATTTCCGATTATTTCCACACCGTCGGGAATAACATAGGTTTTGTCTGCTCTTCCGATTGGGTATTGAACAAGAAGAGTTTGATCCTTGATAAACAATACTCCTCCCTTTGAAAGATAGCTGGGGTTATTATCGTCGACTTGAAATTCGGTAAGAGAGGAGCAGCAGTCAAATGCAAAATCACCCACTTTTTTCACGCTGTGGGGAATTTTAACAGAGGTAAGAGAAGCACAGCCTGAAAATGCGCATGTGAATATTTCCGTTACGCTGTCGGGGATTGTAATTGATTTCAGAGAAGTGCAGTTGTAAAATGCGTAAGGAAATATCTTAGTCACAGTGTTAGGTATTTCAACCGACTCAAGAGCGGTGCAGCCCGAAAACGTAGACCGATCTATCAATTTCACATTCTCGGGAATTTTCACAGATTTAAGATGTGTGCAGTAAATAAAGGAACGATTGAAAACTTCTTTTGCGCCGTCGGGAATGGTATAGCTGCTGTCGGCTTTTCCTTCGGGGTATCGATAAAGAGCGGTTTGCGCCTTGTTAAACAGCACTCCGTCCTTAGACGAGAAAACGGTGTTCTCGGGGTCAACTTTTATTTCGGAAAGAGATGAGCATTTGTCAAAGGAAGAGTCACTTATATTCGCAACGTTCTTGGGAATTGTCAAAGAGGTAAGAGAAGAACAGCCTTCAAATGCGGTGCCGCCTATCTCTTCCGCACTTTCGGGAATTTTTACCGAGGTGAGAGAGGAACAGCCTGTAAACGAATAGTAATCTATTATTGTAACGCCCTCGGGAATAGAATAGGATTTATCGGCTTTTCCCGCAGGGTATTGACGAATTGCGGTTTTATCCTTGTTAAATAATACCCCGTTAACGGAAGAATAATTGCTGTTTTTGCTGTCCACATTGATTTCGGTAAGGGAGGCGCAATTTCCAAAGCAGGAGCTTCCTATGTACGTCACGCTTTCGGGAATATTTACCGTGTTGAGGGAGTCACAGCCGAAAAAGGCAGATTCTTCAAATTTTGTCAGGCTTTTGGTAAATGGCACAGATGTAAGGGCGGTACAGTTTTCAAAAGCATAACTTCCTATGGTTGTCACGCTGTCGGGAATTGTAACCGATGAAAGAGCGGTGCAGTTGTAAAAGGCGTGGTGTTCTATTGTATCCACATTGCCGAGTATTGTGACAGACTTAAGAGAAGTACAATAAGAAAACAGATAGGCACTTATCATAGTAACACTTTTGGGAATTGTTGCCGATTTAAGAGAGGTGCAATACCCGAAAATATCATAGCCCAAATCCGTCACACCTTCGGGAATAGTTACTTCAGCAAGAGAAGGACAGTTACAAAAAGCATAGTCTTCTATTGCAGTTACGCTGTCGGGGATTGTTACAGATGTAAGAGATCTGCAGCCCTCAAAGGAGGAAGCACCTATAATTGTCACCTTTTTTCCCTCAATCACCGAGGGAATAACCACATCGCCACCGTTACCAACATAACTTGTAATGGTAACACTTTTCCCGTCGTTGTTAACTCTATACGCAAAATGGCTTGCGGGAGCAGTCGCTTCGGTGGCAGCCGCCGCTCTGCCCGCCAAAATCTTGTCAACCGCCAAAACCTTTTCCGCATTTACGGTTGGCAAAGCCGCAACAGTCATAGTCAATGCTAAAATTGCCGCAAAAGTCTTTTTCAACTTCATTTTTATTATCCTTTCATTTTATTTTTTTGTCAACAGCCTAACATTTATTTAAAAATTGACGATTTTATGTTAGGTTGTTGATTATAAAACAATTATATCATAAAGTCTTAAATTTTTCAACAGAATTTATAAATATTTCAATTATATATCCCCTATAAAAATCCGCCCCAATTAACTTCCAAAAATTTACAATAATAATATTTAAATATAAAAAACCACAACATAAGAATTATAAAATCAAGTCATAATAACCCCTTGCTCCAATAAATCTTATAAATATAGTATAAAAAACCTTTTCCCCCAATCAAAAAAATTTTTAAAAAGGTGTTGTAAAAAAAATAAAAATGTATTATAATATTATTGTATATAAGAATCTTATTTTGTCATTTACACTAAAATTGTAACCGATAATAGCTGTTCTTTGATTTTAAATTGCTAAATTTGTTAATATTAGTCAAATTAAAATCCAAAACAGCGGATAAGGAGCTTTTGCAAAATGGGTGAAAATAGCGTTAAAGGCATTGTTTTGGACAAAATTATGCTGAATGCGATAAACGTTGCGTTTATGAGAAAGCTTAAAGAGTTTGACTGCGCCGTTGTTATGGATCAACAGGGCAACGATAAGTACGGCAAGGCACAGCTGGCGGTACTTGACACCGTAACACGTGTGAAAAAGCCGTCCATATTGCTTATTACAACTCATAAGCTGCTGTACGCATGGTATCAGACTATGTTTTGCGGCATAGGTGCGGATTTCAAATTCATCACCGACAATCCCAAAAGCATAAATTACTTTTCTCCCAAGCTGAGCAATTTGTACATAACACATTGCGGAGCGTCGGAAAACCCGATTTTCGGTAAGATAAAGGATTCGGGTTTAGTGTGGGATTTGGTGATTATTGACGGCGGACTTTCCCGTGAAGGTATAGATACCGACCTTATTCTTGAATCCTTTGATTTAAAGACAAAGAAATTGGTGGTTTTCGCCCCTTACCTTAAAGCAGAGCCGGGAGAGGCGGAAAAGCTTTCCAAGCTGCCTGCAAAATATTTGGAGAACAGCGGGAAGGCAGAGTATTTCAACTCTCACATTCCCGACGAGTCGGTTATCTCATTTTCCCTTTCAAACCCATTTATGCGCTGCTTTACCGCCAATGATATGAAGCAGCCTCAGGTAAAGATAATTGAATATAAGGTAAACGATGAAATTGTAAAGGCTAAAAACGATCAGTCCATTACCTCTCTTTACACCTACGGCGGAAACGTTTTTGAAGAGCTTACTCTCGATATGAGAAAAATTTACAATAACGACAGATACGACGATCACAATATAAATGCGCTGAGAGAGTTCGATTCCAAATTGGACGCATATTTAAATGAAGTTTCCGCATTGCTTGAAAATCCCGACAGCAGAATTATTACATATTTTTCTTCCGTAAAGACCTTGGAGTATATTCAAAAGGTGCTTTCCTCCTCGGTTATAGGGTTAAAGCGTTTTATTGCGGTTAAAAAGAGCAAGCTGTACAACATCAACGATTCCAGAAGCAATTTTGACGGCAAGAAGAATCAGGACATTAAAATAGTATTATCACTTGACGACCAGCACGAGCAGTATGAGCAGATTGACAATATCACCCACGTAATAAATTACGAGCTGCCAAGCGATCCCCTTACCCTCCACAGACGTTTCAGGCAGGGCGGAAGAAGCGGCTTTGCAAGTCCCGAGTTTATTCTGTTCAAGGACGACAAAAATATCTTCGACGGCAGAATGCTGAGAAACACATTGGCGCTTAATTTCTACGGCAGCTTCCCTTATTCCGTGCCTGCAAGAAATATATATCTTTTCACCGACGACTTGGACGAGATTATAGCCAATATGCTGTGCGAGCTTGAAAATATCGAGGACGCAAGCCCCGACAAGCTTAACAGCCTTATTCAAAAATACAATATAAAAGCATCGGGCAGTGAAGCAAAGGAAATAATTTGCAAAAAGAGAGATTTGACAAAATCCGCCTTTGGACTTCCGGGAAAGATTGTGGATAAGGAAGCGGCAAAAAATATTATTTCTCCTAAAATAGAAAAGCTGAGAAAAGGCTGCTGCTATTACGATTCCAACGGCATTCTTGTTTCAAAGGAATCCAATATAGAAAGCGACAGCGATTACGGCTTGATTGCAAGAGGTATTGACACAGAGCCTATCGTTATCGAAAGGAATAACGCACGAAAAGTATTGGAAGGCTGCCAAAGCCCGGATGATTTTGTAAAGCTGCTGCGAGATATTAAGGAAACGGATAAAGCCTATGTCTGCTACTGCTCTTGGAGATATATCAACAATAACTGCGGATATAAAAAGGATTACAGCGAATTTCTCAGAGAAGTTTTTGAGGAGGTGGTTTGATGTCAACTACAGATAGAAACGCAGTACAGCTGATAGGCGACTTTTATCAGGCTCACCTTAATAATAACGAGGAAGAAAAAACCGCCTGTCTTGTAAAAATCGAGGAGCTTGTCAGAAAGAATTTTGTAGACAGCAAGGAAATTATCGACTATTACAACGACGTTTTCAGCGGAAGAACAGGCTTTAACGCCCGTATGAACATTTCCGACTATCCAAAAGAGAGTATTATAAGAGAATTGTTCCAAAACGCTTTCGGCTGCCGCTATATTGACGGAAATATAAAAATAGTGGTGGACTTTCAGGAGGGAAATCTTGTAACCATTTCCTACAATGAAGTAGGCTTCTCAATGGAGGATATTCTCTACTACTTAAGCTTTGGTATGAACAACGGCGATCAGTCGAGAGAGGGTCGCTTCGGTATAGGCGCAAAGAGCGTGTTCTTAAACGTGCAGTCCCTTGCCGTGCGTTCCAACGGCTTTAATTTCAAGATCGACAACGAAAACGGCAGTTTAAAGGTAGTGTCCTTAAATCTGAACAGCCCCGTATTTAAAGGCACTAAAATAACATTGCAGCTTGATGATTCCGAATATGCACGCGTATTGGATAACTTCCTTACCATAACCGAGAAAAAGGGCGATTATATCAATATGGTAGAGCTGTGCTTTGCCTTTAACAGAAAGTACCTTATGAACGATGCTCTTTCTCTTGACGACAGCAAGGTAAAATCCGTAAATGTGGCGGTAGCGCAAAAGGGCAAGGTCACCGACGTCTACACCATATCTCTTCATCAAAAGGATGATATGGATATACCCAAAATACGCTTTTATCACAATAACAAGAGCTTGGTGGATTTTCTCCACTATGAAAACGAGGGCTTTGTTTACCTTATACCCTTTGCGGTTGCCAATGCAAAGCGTGAGTTTATCATAAAGCTTTTGCTCTCCAAATATAACTACTTTTCCACCTATGAGCTTACCGGCTACATTGGCGCAAACAACGATAAATTCGTTGACGAAAAGCTTTCCGCATTCTTTGTCAGCGTTCCCAACACGTTTATCACCTACTGCCGCACCGGAATACGCTATGATAAGGAGGAGGCGGTTGCAAACGCCTTGGAACACGATATTCCCGCAATTTTAAAGGAATATCAAAAGTATTTTGTATTGGACATAAAGCCTGTTCCAAATACGGAATATTTCTATATGGCACCCCGCTCTTACGCTTTTGAATTTTTCAACAGCTTTATGAAAACCAGCCGTTATGCGGAGAAAATAAAGGACAATTTTGTTACGGGCATTTCCGTTCAGTTTCCCGGCGAGCCTGCTCCCGCTTCTTATGATGACATTAAGGAGCACGGCTTTAAAAGCGTTTCCTTTGACGTTCCCGAAAGCCGCAAGAACGACGGCACTGCCGACGAGGAATATATAACCCAGCGGCTTAACAGTATGCGCAGAAACCTTACCGAATTTGCCAACAAGTCCTTATACGCAGGCTATGAATGGGAAAACAGCGACGGCAGCCAAAAGGGAAGAGCTTACTGCTATGAATTTGTGAGAGGAGATAAGACGTATAAAATTTCCTCCGAAAAAAGCGGCAAGCTCACCGATTACGAGATATACAAGGGCTTCCCCAGCGTTATCGGCTATTATCTGCCTCAGTATCTTGTAAATGAAGCTGTTCCCGATGAAGTCGCTCTTGAAAAGATACTGACTCTTTACGACGAATCCGCAGGGGAGGATTATAAGCTGTCTATGAAGTATTATCGGCTTCATTTTGACAGAGATGAAGAAAACTACTCCTTTGAGATTTCAAAGATAAAGGTCGGCAATATCAAAAACGCAATGGAAACCGTTGAAAAGCGTGAAAGACGCTTTATCAGCCAGCAAAACTACCGTGAAGTTACCGCTATGCTTGTAAACTCCTTTACTCAGGGCAAGGACGTAATGAGCTTTATGCGTGAGTTGAAGGAGCAGGGCGGTCAGATTAACCTTGTTCTTGATTTCAACAAAAAGTACCGTTTCTCTGTTTACGGCAAGCAGTTTATGATTCCCGGCAGCGTTACCGATGCGGATTTGCTGGAGATTATAGGGGATTCCACCCGCCTTGTTGAATCGGGAATACTTAAAGGCAGAAAATTCAGCTTCCCATACGAAAAATCAGTATACACCTTTGATGAAAGCGAAGTCGCAAATCTGTTAAGAGAAGTTTCTCCCGCACAGCAAACCTCTCAAATTCTTAAAGAGATTTACGTGTGCAATCTTAAATACGACGGCGTTATTCTGCTCGACGCAGACGGAAAGCCCGTTGCAATAAAGCGTTACAATCAGCCTATTTCCAAAGAGGAGCGGGAGGCTGTCGCACGTTATATCGTTTTGCGCGACGATCTTAACAAAACCGAATACGCATCAATGGTGGAATATGTCATTGCAGGCGAGGATAAGGGAGTAATGAACCGATTCTTCAGCCGCACAAAGGATCCCTGCCGCATCATTCCCGACCAGATGCCTATGAAGGATAAGAGAGCTCCGATTTTTGACAAAGAAGAGTTTGAATTTGCTATGGAGCTTTATAGGGAGATTAAGGATAAATCCGACCTGCCTCACTACAAAATGTTCTTCTCCAAGGACATTAACAACCGTCTTTACGGCTACGGCACATATTGCAGCTGCTGCGGCGACGGCGCATATAACGTTAATGAATACGATATGGTGGACTTCTCCGCAGACGTTATGACAGACGGCAGCGAAAAGAGATTTAACTTCTCGGTTTATATGTGCAAAAATCACGTTTTCGATGCAGACTGTTGGTTCATCAAGGACTTGACAATCGGCGGTATGTCGCCTTTTATGTGGCTTGATGAAATTATTGCAGCCGATAATATTCCGCCCGAATTTTTCATAGTCACCTTAAAATACATTCCCCACCTTATTTACGACGTAACCCCCGAGGATTACGGCAGAAATACGGAGGTTGTGGAGGCTAAGGAGGAAAATCTCGAATTCAGATTAACTCCTCTTATGGCGGCTAAATGGGTTATTGACAATATGAACAATTTGGATAATACGGAAGATGAAATCCACGATGTGCCTGACGATGATGATAATTCTCAGCAATCATAACAAAATTCAGCTTGTCGAAAAACCTCCCGTTGGTCGGTTTTCCGTCAAGCTGATGCCGTTTTTGGCGGCTTGCCTAAAAAAATCTGGCAGAGCCTTGCTCGAACTCGATTTTAAGGCTATGATCTCAATTTA
>CAZRRT010000103.1:0-7936 GCA_964602605.1 uncultured Ruminiclostridium sp. | reverse complement strand
AAATAATTTATAATCATCAACATCATGCAGCAATGCTATTAACGCAACTATTTCTTTATTTGCATTCTCCGTTTCCGCAAACTTTAATGACATTTTAAAAACTCTTTCAATATGTTCCATGCCATGACCGGAATTATCTTTACCTAATAATTCACATACTTGTTTTCTTACTTCTTCTATAATTGCAGATACCTCCTATGTTATACTGTTTGCGTCAAAATCTTTGATTTTGACCGCCGCCTTTTAGGCGGCATCTTACTATAGATTTTTGTCTATAGTAAGATAAACAATTAGTATTAAATCCATAATTCCATTTCTAAGGAATCACAAAAGCCCATTTTTTCGTACAAATGCTTTCCTGCTGCCGACGGTTTTAGTTTGACATTATGAACGCCCTTGCCCTTCAGCCATTTGAGCAGCTCTTCCATTATTCTTGAAGAAAAACCGTTCCTTCTTTTTTCGGGAATACAATATACATCGATTATATATCCATACATTGGAGTTTTAAAGAAACAAAACGGAATATCTTCCTTAATTACCGCACCGCCGCAGGCAACAACCCTGCCGTTTTCATAGGCTAAATAATGACAGCCTTTTTCTTCTTTGTATAATTCCTTATACTTTTCATATATCTGTTCTTCGGCATTTTCCTGTAACAACACTATTGAACCTACTTCTTTAAACATATCCATTTTCAACTTAACAACAATATTCAAATCTTTTATTTCCGCTTTTTTTATTTCCATAGTAATATACCCCATACAAACAAATTACGATATGCAGAGCAGACCGCCTTCTATTCGTGTAAAATTATTACATATAAAATCTTCCTTCGGGAGCAACTTCCCTTAAAAGGTAAAATGTTCTCAGACATTCAAATAATTTCTTCCTCTTTAATTTGTCTGAGGTTATTATACCATAAGAAAAGTGAGCGCAGCGAACGCTTCCTCTTTTACGGTAAAATGTTCTCAGACATTCAAATAATATCTTCCTCTTTAATTTGTCTGAGGTTATTATACCATAATAGAGTTATTATTTTAACCCATATACCCGCCGAAAACAACAATCCCAGCCGCTTGATTTTTGCGTATTGGGATCTGCTTCCAGCGGGGTATTAGCGTGAGATTATAATTCATTGTTTTTATAAATTACTACGGAAATTGCCTATGAAACAAAATACGCTGCAACAATACCTATGATAATCACGGGAAGCAGTTGGCGTCCTTATGCTTTGCCGTTTTAAGAACAGTCACATAATAAAAGCGCATAAAAAAGGAGATTGCCTTAAGCATTCCCCTTTTTGAAATTTTGATTTAATTTGAATAAGCCGTTACCCTTTAATTTTTTCGGAGATATAGTTTTCAAGCTGATCTATATCGATTCTCTCCTGCTGCATAGAATCTCTTTCACGAACGGTAACCTTATGATCGGTTTCGCTGTCAAAATCGTAGGTTACGCAGAAAGGTGTTCCCACCTCGTCCTGTCTGCGGTAACGCTTGCCGATAGAGCCTGCCTCGTCGTAATCCACCATAAAATGCTTTGCCAATTTATCGTGAATTTCAAGAGCGGGAGCGGACAGCTTTTTGGATAACGGCAAAATTGCCGCCTTAATGGGAGCTACCCCGGGGTGGAAGTGAAGCACAACTCTCGTATCGTTCTTTTCGGCGTCCAAAATCTCCTCGTCGTAAGCCTCGCAAAGCACGGCAAGTACCGTTCTGTCAAGTCCGTAGGTGGATTCGATTATATAGGGTATAAACTTCTCGTTGGTGTCGGGATCAAGGTATTCCATTTTTTGTCCGCTGTATTCCTGATGACGGGTAAGGTCAAAGTTTGTGCGGTTGTGAGTGCCGTTTACCTCGCCCCAGCCAAAGGGGAACAAAAACTCAATATCACAGGCAGCCTTTGCGTAGTGAGCCAATTTTTCGTGATCGTGATAGCGCAAATGCTCCTCTTTAATGCCCAAATCCATATAGAACTGCTTGCCGAACTTCTTAAAATATTCGTATAATTCAGCGTCAGTACCCTCCTTGCAGAAGGTCTGAAACTCCATTTGTTCAAACTCAATGGTCCTGAAGGTAAAGTTGCCGGGGGTTATTTCGTTTCTGAAGGCTTTTCCTATCTGTCCTATAGAGAAAGGCAGCTTTGCTCTCATAGTGCGCTGAACGTTAAGGAAGTTTACATATTCTCCCTGTGCGTTTTCCGGGCGGAGGTAGATAACGCTTTTGCTGTCGTTTGTAACTCCTCTGTAGGTTTGGAACATCAGGTTAAATTCCCTAATTCCCGTGTAGTTGGACTTGCCGCAGTTGGGGCAGGGGATTTTATGCTCCTCTATATATTGGAACATTTCCTCCTTAGTCATAGCGTCGGGGTGAGCGTCGGGATCAAAGCCTTCTATAAGATTATCGGCTCTGTGGCGCATTTTGCATTCCTTGCAGTCCAAAAGAGGATCTGAGAAGCTGGCAACGTGTCCCGAAGCCTCCCAAACTCTCGGGTGCATAAGAATATCGGCGTCTAACTCATAGCTGTTTCTGCGTTCCTGTATAAAACGCTTTCTCCAAGCGTCCTTTATTGTGTTTTTAAGTCTTGTGCCGAGAGGACCGTAGTCCCATGTGTTGGCAAGACCGCCGTAAATATCGCTGCCGGGGAAGATAAAGCCTCTGCCCTTGCACAAGGCAACGATTTTGTCCATTGTCTTTTCGGTGTTCTCCATTAAATACAAGTTGTCCTTTCTTACATAATTTTTAACTGTTTAATCCGCCTAATTCTTTATACAGCTTTAAATAAATATCGGGAAGCATATCTTCTAAGGCTGTATTGTTTATCTCATCTGCAAGCTTATCCAAAATTTTATCCGATTCCTCCTTGTTGCTTGCTTTAAAGCTTTGCTCACGGTAAGAAACCCAGCGTTTTTCGTCCTTTGCCGCCTTTAACAGCTTTTTGTGGGCTTCCTCAAATTCCTTTGGAGGGTTTATTTCAGAAAGCATATTTAAGCCCTTTACCGTTCTGTCGCAAGCCGCCTGAAGCCGATCCTTGGCAGCCTTATATTTGTCAAAGCTCTCTCCTATGGAAGCATAGTTCTTCACCCAATCCGTCGTTCCGCCGAGAAATTCTTCCCACGCAGCTTTTAAAGCGGTTTTGTATTCCTCTTTTGTAAGTCTTTTGGAAGAGTTGCAGCCGCAAAGGATAAAAACGGGAATAAGCAGTAATGCAAATAGTTTTTTATACATATTGTGTTGCTTCCCTCAATATTTTTAATTATTCCACAGTCTGAATCCAACCCATATTATCGGGGATTCTGCCCCACTGAATACCTGTCAAGGTATCGTAAAGCATTTGGCTTGTTTCGCCGATTTTTCCGCCGTTTACCGTCATTTCAAGATCACCGTATTTTAACCAGCCTATTGGGGAGATAACGGCAGCCGTACCTGTGCCGAAGGCTTCCTTTAGCTTGCCGTCTTTATAAGCCTGTACTAATTCGTCAACGGTTATTCTTCTTTCGTTTACGGTATAGCCCTTTGAGCGCAGTAGCTCGACAATAGACATACGGGTAATTCCACCCAAGATAGAGCCTACCAAAGCAGGAGTTACAACCTCGTCGCCGATAATAAAGAATACATTCATAGAGCCTACTTCTTCAATGTACTTTCTTTCAACGCCGTCAAGCCACAAGGTTTGAACATAGCCGTCCTTTTCCGCTTCCTCCTGTCCTTTGAGAGAGATAGCGTAGTTTGCGCCTGCCTTGGTAAAGCCTGTGCCGCCTACAACCGCACGAACGTATTTCTGTTCAACGAAGATTTTAACAGGCTCGATTCCGTTGGGATAGTATGCTCCAACAGGTGAAAGGATAATAGCGAAAATTAAATGCTTTGCAGCGTGTACGCCGATATGAACGTCGTTTGCAAAGATGTAAGGACGGATATAAAGAGAAGTGCCTTCCTCTGTGGGAATCCAATCTTCATCAATCTTTACAAGGGTTTTAATAGCCTTTATTGCAAATTCCTCGTCGATTTTGGGGATGCACAGACGGTCGCAGGACACGTTAAATCTTGCCATATTTTTTTCGGGGCGGAACAGCTGAATTTTGCCGTCGGCGGTGCGGTATGCCTTTAAGCCCTCAAATACCTCCTGTGCATAGTGAAGCACCATTGAAGCGGGATCAATTTCAAAAGGTCCGTAGGGTACGATTCGGGGATCGTGCCAGCCTTGTCCCTCATCATAATTCATAATGAACATATGGTCGGTGTAGTAGTTGCCAAAGCCTAATTTTGTCTGATCGGGCTTTTGCTTTGGGTTGGTGGTTTTTGTGATTTTGATTTCCATAATAAATGCCTTTCTTTATTTTAAATATAATATACATAACATTACAGAATACATTATATCATTACTATAACAATTTGTAAATACAGCATAAAAAATTTTGTCAATTTTTATAGATAAAGGTGTTGATTTTTGAAAAGAAATCTAATATAATGTTCTTACTGTATTATTAGCAAAAATATCAAAAAGGAGAAATAAAATGAACAAGCTGATTGTTAATCCCTCTGTAAAATTATCAAAGGTAAGCAAAAACATTTTCGGACATTTTTCCGAGCATTTGGGAAGATGTATTTACGAAGGAATTTATGTGGGCGAAAATTCCTCAATTCCCAACACAAACGGAATGAGGAATGATGTGGTTTCCGCCTTAAAGCAGCTTGAAATACCCGTTTTGCGCTGGCCGGGGGGCTGCTTTGCAGACGAGTATCATTGGACCGACGGAATAGGTGAAAAATCCAAACGAAAAAAGATGATAAACACCCATTGGGGCGGAGTTACCGAGGACAACAGCTTTGGAACTCACGAATTTTTTGAATTATGCGAACAGTTGGGCTGCGAACCCTATATTGCTGGAAACTTGGGCTCGGGAACGGTGCAGGAGCTTTCACAATGGATTGAATACATAACCCTTGACGGCGTTTCGCCTATGGCTGATTTACGAAAATCAAACGGCAGAGAAAAGCCTTGGAAGTTAAAATACTTGGGAATAGGCAACGAAAGCTGGGGCTGCGGCGGAAATATGCGGCCGCAGTATTATGCCGATTTATACCGTCATTATCAAACCTATTGCAGAGATTACGGCGAAAACAAGCTTTTTAAAATAGCCTGCGGACCAAGTGCAGATGATTATAATTGGACGGAAGAAATAATGAAGATAATAAAGCCTTGGCACACAAAGGCAATAAGTCTGCATTATTATACAGTTCCAACGGGAAATTGGGATCATAAAGGGGACGCTGTGGAGTTTACCGAAAAGGAATACTACAGCACTCTTAAAAATGCCCTTCACATTGAGGAAATCATAGACCGCCACCTTGACATAATGTCCGCTTACGATCCCAAACACGAAATCGGACTTATTGTGGACGAATGGGGCAACTGGTTTGATGTGGAAAAGGGCACAAATCCCGGCTTTTTGTATCAGCAAAGCACTATGAGGGACGCTGTAACCGCCGCCTTAAATTTGGATATATTCATAAATCACAGCCACAGAATTGTTATGGCGAATATTGCACAAGTTGTTAATGTTTTGCAGTCTGTCATTCTTACCGAGGGAGAAAAAATGGTGAAAACTCCCACTTACCACGTTTTTGATTTATACAAGCGTCACGGAGAGGGAGAAAGGGTATTTACAAGCCTTGAAAATTCATTCCACAATGAGATTCCTACAGTAAGCGTCAGCGCCACGGTTAAAGACAACGCTTTATATATCACCTTAACCAATACAAGGCTTGACAAATCGGAGGAAGTGGAAATAGCGGTTTCTGATTTTGATTTTGCTAACAATGAAAATATAAAAGCCGAAATTATAGCCGCCGATGATGTTCATACTCATAACACCTTTACGGAAAAGGAAAATGTTACAATAAAGAAATTTGAAGATTATTCTATAGAAAACAGCCAAAAGGGCAAAATAAAGGTAAAGCTGCCGCCTTGCTCCGTTGCCGCTCTCGAAATAAAAATATGAGCAAGGATTATAAATCGCAGTATAAAATTCCCTGCAAATGTCTTTTAAAAGAAGCGGGGGAATTGGAATTAGCGGAAAATATCAAAGAATATGTTAATACCTTAAACGATGAAATCAGAGCAGACGAAAAATTATACATTCAGCGTTTAAATACTTGCAAAAGCTGTCAAATGCTTTTAAACGGCACTTGCTTGAAATGCGGCTGCTATGTGGAAATGAGGGCGGCGGTAAAATCCAATCACTGCCCCTCGGAATATAAATATTGGTAAGTAAGGAAAGAATTTACAGCAAAAGGAGAAAAACTATGCTTGACGCAAAAATTACCGACGCAGATATAAACGGAGGAGAGGCTAAGCTTTTATCCGACGTTTCCCGTTACGGCTCAAGAGGAATCATTTTAAACGACGAGAATATGTCGGGAATGATTCTTATGAGCGCCAACGGTTTTTACAAGCTGCCCGGCGGCGCAATAGAGTTAGGCGAAAGAGAGGACGACGCTTTTGTCAGGGAGGTAAAGGAAGAAACAGGCTTTGACTGCCAAATTATCTCCCACTTGGGAACAGTGGAGGAGCATAAGGGCAGAAGCGGATATTTGCACTTTTCCTACGCCTTTTTGGGAAGAGTAAGCGGCGAATGTAAAAAAGCAGCTCCCACCAAAGAGGAAAAGCTGCTGGATTTTTCCTTAAGCTGGATGAGCCTTCAAGACGCAGCGGCAGTTATGAACAAGTCCATTGAAATGTGCAGCGATTACAAAATGAAATTTATGCTGCTAAGGGATAAAAAGATTTTGGATTACGCCATTGAAATGATAGACAAGGGCGAAATAAATATAGATATAAATAAGGAGTAAAAACAATGACTTATCAGGAAATCGTAAAAAACGTAAAAGACTATTTTAAGGACGCAGATTTAGGCAGCTACAAAAAGCACCTTGCAGTTGAAGTGGAAATAACGGGCGAGGGTGAGGGCGTGTTCTACATTGAAGCAAAGGACGGCAAAATCAACGTTGAGCCTTATAATTACAATGACCGTGACGTAAGACTTATTGCCGCCGCAGACAACTTTATAGCTATTGCAACCGGCAAGCTTGATCCCGTTAAAGCCTTTCTTTCAGGCAAATTAAAGATAGAGGGCAGCGTAGATAAAGCTTTGGAATTTCAGAAGGTTATCGCTATGGTAAAGTAGGCGATTTTTGACTTGCTGTTTTTTCCGAATATTTTAATCAACAAAAAGGAGGCACCGTATGAGAAAAATACAAGTAGGTGTTGAGGAAACTCAGTCATTCGGCTTGCCTTGGAAATATGACGCTCCTTGCTTTAATTTTGAATTTCCAAAGGAATTTATTAAAGCCGATAATTTAGAGGAGCTGGGGGATAAATCCGATATAAAGACATTGGTTATCACCTGCGATCTGCCTGATTACGGCTTTATTGCGGATATGGAAAACCTCACTCATCTGTACATATATTCGGGGAATAATATTTCAAATATGCGGTTTATAGAAAAGCTTTATAAATTAAGACAGCTGCTGTTGTACGGCACTCACATTTCAGCCTTGGATTCCCTGACTAAGCTTTTGGAGGAAAAAACAAAGCGGTTCAAGGCGGAAACCGAGCCTATAAACAGATTGGATTGGCTGTTGGATGTTGCGTGTGTTAAGTCGGACTGCTTTGACTGCGATCTTCAAACGCTGAAGGATATGATGAAGCCTTATGTTTCTCCCTCGGAAATAATTATCAACTCACGCAGCTTGCGGCGGTAAACAGATAAAAATTATATATTAAATAAAAAGGGACTGTGTTTTTTGCAGTCCCTTTAAAATTATCCAAAATAAATATTACAATACAACCTCAACAGTATGCACACCGTTTTCAAAATCGGGAATAACAACTCCCTCAATCGCCTTTCCATCAACGGTAAGCGACTTAACAC
>CAZRRT010000102.1:0-8087 GCA_964602605.1 uncultured Ruminiclostridium sp. | reverse complement strand
TGAACCTCGAAATTGCGAAGCAATTTCGGCAGCTTGTTTAAGCTGCGCTTTAAAACTTTAGGTTTATCGTCATTTTTTATTTCCACTTTCTTTTTTATCTAAAAAAAGCGGCTTTAATCGGTCGCTTTTTTAATTTATTATTGATTTTAAGATAATTGAGGAGATTTTTAAGATTAAAAGAACTATAAAAGCTCCTTTGTTTTATGAGCTAAATAAAGCGGCAGATTGCTAAAATCACCGTCTTTACGATAACTGCGCTTAGAAAAGCGGAAAGCGTGTGAGGGCTTGTGTTCCGCAACATACTTCTTAAATGAGGGGGCAGACTTATCTTCGCCTTCCTTTACTTCTATGGGAATAATCTGTGTGCCGTTTTGAATTACAAAATCTATTTCGCCGCCCTTGTGGGAATAGTAACAATGCTATGATCCCAATTTAGGGAAAAACCCTGACGGTTTTTCCCTAAGACCTTTTTCCCTCCGAATAATTTATGTTTAGACTTTTCCAACAGAGGGAAAAATTATTCCAACTCCTCCAACCAAACCTTACCCACAGCGTCAGACGGCATTCTCCAATCCCCTCGGGGAGATAAGGACACAGATCCCACCTTTGCCGAATCAGGCAGGCAGGAACGCTTGAACTGCTGGGAGAAGAAACGGCGGTAGAAGTTTTTAAGCCATTTCTCTATTTCCTCTTTGCTGTATCTGTCGCCCAAAGCATTTAATGCCAATCTGTAAATTTTTTTGGGTGAAAAGCTGCGGCGGACAGCATAATACAGGAAAAAGTCGTGCAGCTCATAAGGTCCTACCAAGTCCTCGGTCTTTTGGCTTATCTCACCGTTTTCCGCAGGCAAAAGCTCGGGACTTACGGGAGTTGCCAACACATCGTAAAGCACCCTTTTCAGCACCTCATCATCAGACGTATCAGCATAAAATCCCACAATATAACGAATAAGAGTTTTGGGAACGCTGGCGTTAACTCCGTACATAGACATATGATCGCCGTTGTAGGTCGCCCAACCCAAGGCAAGCTCCGACAAGTCGCCTGTTCCCACTACCAAGCCGTTTGTCTGATTGGCAGTATCCATTAAAATCAGGGTTCTTGTTCTTGCTTGTCCGTTTTCATACACCACATTGTGATTGTCAATATTATGCTGTATATCCTTAAAATGCTGAATTACGGAATCGGTGATATTTACTTCCTTTAATGTAACTCCCAAAGCCTCACACAGCTGCACTGCGTTGTTTTTTGTTCTCTCCGTAGTGCCAAAGCAAGGCATAGTAACGGCGATAACGTCTTTTCTCGGCCGCTTCAGCAAATCCATTGTCTTAACGCATACCAAAAGGGCAAGAGTGCTGTCAAGTCCGCCCGATATACCTATTACAAGGCTTTTTGCACCCGTATGCTCCACCCTCTTTTTAAGTCCGAAGCTTTGCATTTGCAGTATACTTTCGCAGCGTTCCGCTCTGCCCTTTTCGTCAAGAGGAACAAAAGGAGTGGGACTGAATTGGCGGGTTAAGCTTGTTTCGGTCATCTCCATTTCAAATTCCACTGTTTTTATATCGGTGTATTTGGGGAATGAGGTATTCTTTTGACGCTCGGAAGCAAGGCTGTACACATCTATCTCGGATATGATCATTTGGTTTTGGAACAGCTTTGTTTCTTTAAGCAAAACGCCGTTTTCCGCAATAAGATTGTGTCCCGAAAACACAAGGTCGGTGGTGCTTTCTCCCTCTCCTGCGGAAGCGTAAACATAACCGCAGATAAGCCGTCCGCTTTGCCCCGTCACAAGGCTTCTGCGATAGTCCGCCTTGCCTATCATCTCGTTGCTGGCGCTAAGGTTCAGTATAATTTCCGCTCCGCCTAAAGCAAGCTTAACGGAAGGAGGCTCAGGAATCCATAAATCTTCGCAGATTTCTATACCAAAAGTAAATTCAGGCATATTTTTGCATTTTAGTATAATAGGTTCTTGGTCGGAACAGTCCCAAAAATTCCGCTTTTCGTAAAATTCGTTGTAATTGGGGAGATTTTTCTTACCCACCGTCGCCAAAATCTCACCTTTGTAAATAACAGCTGCGGCGTTAATCAGCTTGCCCTCTTTAATCATAGGAAGTCCCACCACCGATATTATTTCAAGCTGCCTTGTTTCTTCCTTTATTCTCATAAGCTGTTCGTAAGCGGACTGTATTAAAGCTCTCTGTCCGAACAAATCCCCGCAGGTATAGCCTGTTATACACAATTCGGGAAAGACAATAAGCTTTACTCCTTTTTTACAAGCTGTATAAATATCATTTATTATACTTTCTGTATTGTAAACTACATCAGCTACCTTGATATTTGGTGTAGCTGCCGCTACTTTTATAAATCCGTCTTTCATATTATTCACCTGTAATAATTTTTATTTTTATCGATATTCTTAATTTTTGTCAATACTATATTAAATATCAACTTACTCATTATTATAAATAAAAAAACACAAAATACAATATTTCCTTAGCAAAAAAGCTGTCCTAAGACAGCCTTTTTTATAATCAGAATATTGCAAGCAAAACGCCCGCTGCAACCGCCGAGCCAATAACGCCTGCAACGTTGGGTCCCATAGCGTGCATTAAGAGGAAGTTGG
Source organism: uncultured Ruminiclostridium sp. (assembly GCA_964602605.1). Lineage (GTDB taxonomy): Bacteria > Bacillota > Clostridia > Oscillospirales > Ruminococcaceae > Ruminiclostridium_E. The sequence goes on along the minus strand of CAZRRT010000102.1, from coordinate 5,467 downwards.
AAGGATCGGTTTCCGCACCTACCTTTTGGCTTACACGAGCCGCCATAGGAACGGCGGAAACACCTGCCGATCCGATAAGTGGGTTTATCTTGCCGCCGCTTACCTTGTTCATCAGCTTTGCAAACAAAACTCCGCAGGCAGTACCCATACTGAATGCGATAAGCCCCAAAAGAAGTATAGCCAAGGTCTTTACCGAAAGGAAGTTTGCTGCTGTGGCGGTAGCGCCTACCGTAACGCCTAACATAATTGTAATAATGTTCATCAATTCGTTTTGCGCAGTCTTAACAAGTCTGTCCACAACTCCGCTTTCTCTGAACAGGTTTCCCAGCATCAGCATACCCACAAGTGCGGTAGCGTCGGGAACGATAAAAGAAACAAGAATTGTAACTACAATAGGGAATATAATCTTCTCACGCTTGGAAACAGGACGCAGCTGCTCCATTCTGATTGCCCTTTCCTTTTTGGTGGTGAGAAGAAGCATAATAGGTCTTTGAATAAACGGCACAAGAGCCATATACGAGTAAGCAGCAACAGCGATAGGTCCTAACATCTCGGGAGCCAACTTCTGCGTTACAAATATAGACGTAGGTCCGTCTGCACCGCCGATTATGCCGATAGCCGCCGCCTGCTCCATAGTGAAGTCCGCAATTCCCGCCATACTGAGTCCGCATGCGCCCAAGAAGGTGATAAATATACCTGCCTGCGCCGCCGCACCCAACAAAAAGCTTCTCGGATTTGCAATCAGCGGACCGAAATCGGTCATTGTTCCTATTCCCAAGAAAATCAAAGGAGGGAATATTTGCAGCTTAACGCCTAAGTAAAGTATATCCAAAAGTCCGCCCTCGTGAAGCACCTGACCGTAATCCACCGCACTTTTAAGGAAAAATTCCGAGTGGTACAGATTTGCGCCGGGGATATTGGTAAGCGCCATACCAAAGGCAATAGGCAAAAGCAGCAAAGGCTCGAATTGTTTTACAATAGCAAGATACATTAAAAAGAATGACAGCAGCAGCATAACTCCTTGCTGCCATGTTATATTGGCAAAGGCTGAATCCGCCGCCAAAGATTGTATTGTTTCCCAAAAGGTTTGTAACATTTTGAGGCTGTTCCTTTCTTATAATCTCATATATTTTGTTCTGTTATTTTAAGCTCATTCAAATGATCAAAAGGATTTGGTGTTTTCCGCAATACCCGCTGCGCTCCAATTACTTCTGACAGCTTTTTCTCTTTTCTTAACGGAAGCAATTTTGTACTGCTTGCCCTCAGCTTCTCCGTAAGCGGCAACAGCGGCGGCAATAACTGCGATTATCTCATCGTCGTCCTCGTCCGGTTCGATTTCTTCGGCAGATGCAGAAGCAGTCTGTGCCTCTGCGGGAGCGGGTTTTTGTGTTTCATTGGGAGTGCTTGCGGTTTTGGGCTTGGCTTTGATTGCCATTACCTTTCCCAATGCCCAAAGAAATATAACTAAAATAATCAGTATCAGGAATACAACTACCAATCCCGTAACCAGCGTTGACCACATCAAATCAATATGCTGTGAGGGAATCAAATCCGGCTTTTCCGTCTGCATAACCGCCTCGGTTGCCGTCAACAGCTTTACTCCGTTAATCATACAGCGTAAGTCTCCTTTTCTGTGGATTAGGCTATTTTCTCTTTATATTTTTCGCCCTTGTATCAATTCATATTTTATTATACTATATTTTTTTTATAATTTCAATGGAATTAGCAAAATTTTGTAAAAATATTTTTGAGATTTTACTTGAATTGAAAAATTTACTTTAGGTTACTTATTCCGTTGAATGATTTAAAAACATAACCCATACTTTTATTTTTATTCTAAAAAACACCGTTTTAGGTATATCGTCAATGCAGAAATAATATCAGTGATTATGTTTATTTTTTCTCGGGCAAATCGAAAATTCCGCACAATAATTTATAAGCTTTTACATAACCGATTTTATCATCAACCTTAGATGCAGCAACTTGACACCACTGTGAAATGCGGTCTTCCTCTATTGTTTCTACTCCCCAATATTCACATAATGTTTTTTCACTTGTGCATAATATTGTTTCGATGATTAAATCCCGATTTTTTTCTATTTTCCCAAACGCTGCCGGCATTTTCTCAAATTTACCGTTTGTTGTAAATAAATCTACTTGACCTCCGGCAGAAAACTGATCCCGAATGTTGGTATTGACAATCCCACAATTAACCGCAAGCCATAAAGCATATCTTTGATATTTTTTACTGCTTCCGCCGCTTAGTATTTCAGGAAATAAAGCATAGCCCTGAACAGTAAAATGAATTTTTTCTGCCGGTGATAACACGCTCCACAATTTGACTGTTACCGGAACCTCGTTTGATTCTACATCTGAATCTGCCGTCCACCAAAGGCTTTCACCTTCTCGTAATTGACTTTTATAATATTTTGCAACAGGAGCAACGGGATTATCCATTTTTCGCAAGGAGTCGTAAGGAACACCCATTTTATCAAAAATTGTTTCACCCTTTCGCAAATCCATATCTATCTGATAACGAGGATAATGAGTAACCGAAATTCCCGATAAACATTCCTCGTAAGGTCTGCTTCTGAATGCGATAGGCGAGCCTAACTTTCCAAAGGTTAAATATATTCTCTCAACATTTGGATTTCTCGTGGATTCAAGTATGCTGCTGCCAATGGACTTCCAATGGTTTTTATTTGTACTTTTAACCTCTACGCCAAAATATTTGCTTGCCACAATATCCGGAAAAGAAGCCCCTGATATTAACTGAATTGTACCTTCAAACGATGTATTTACCGCACAACGCACCATAGCGTCACATACATCTTCTTCAAGAACAGTTCCGTTTCTTTTAGCATAATATTGTTCTCTGCCTATTGCTTCTCTGTTAAGCATATCGTCTGTTGCAATCATCAACTTGCGAAATTCTTCTGTAGTCGGCTTTTTGTTTTCAGATATTATCATTATTCTCATCTCCAAAATACAACGTCCAATTTTTTTCGATTTGCTTTGCAATATTATAAGCTAAAAGCGGCGGCACGGCATTTCCAATTATTTTATATGCGTTTGAAGCAGATAGCCCTTTTTTCCCGCTTCTTGCCGGTATAATAAAATCGTATTCGTCGGGAAAGGTCTGTATTCTTGCACATTCTCGAACGGTCAAACGGCGTTCCGTCAAACCATTGGCTAATTCCTCCATATGCTTGCCGCCGTGTTGTTCGCTTAATCTGCGGAATTCAATATTTCCGTGGTGTTCGGAACGTATTGTGGGAGATATTCCGTTTAAATTTACTTCGTTCTGACCTTGACAATGCTTTCCCATATATTTTGCTTTTGAATATTCTTGTTGTGATAAATCATCGGTTTCGTTCGGTTCTTTTAATCCGTAAAACGCTTGATATAAATTTGTGGGCGGAAGCAAATATTCACCCTGCACACTGTATGCGTGTGTAACAGGAGGGTAGGGGTCGTATTCGGGAGGAATTGACGACCGAGATAGTGCTGCCTTAGCTTTTTCCGTTAGAGCGGATTTTTTAAACCCAATAAAAATTATTCGTTCTCTTGATTGCGGTACTCCATAATCGGCTGCTTGCAAAACCCTTGCGCTTACAACCAAATACCCGTTGTTTGATACTGTACGAAAATCATTTTCAATTATGTCTTTTGCATCCGCTAAATTTATAAGTCCTTTTACGTTTTCAGCTACAAATACTTTAGGCTTCGTTATTGCAATTACAGAACGCATCCATATATAGAGCTGCCCTCTGCTTTCAACGCTTGGCACAGAATTATCTGCAATTCTTTTTCCCGTATGATTTTTATCAGAATCAAACCCAAGCCTCTTACCTGCCACAGAAAAATCTTGACACGGAAATCCGCCTGTTACAACATCAACATTTTTAGGAAAAACATCTATACCGCTTTCGTTATGTAGTTTGACCAAATCAACAATACTGTCTAAACAATAAGTGCTTTCGCTTATTCCTTTTTTTGAAAAATAAGTAGTCCAAGCTAATTTTGCGTCTTCTCTAATATCATTTGCAAATACATTATGAAACTGCGTTTTATCAAGATGTGTCCATATTTTATCTTTTAATGGCATACTCCAATCAGGGTGAATAATTGTATTTACTGAAGCGGAAAGCACGTCAAAATCGCCTTCAAAGCCCAAATCCATTCCACCGCAGCCCGAAAACAATGAAAGGACATTCAGCGTTGGCAGCTTTTTTTTCCTTGTTGGTTTTTGTGCATAATATGGTATAAACCATACGCCGGACTGTTTTACCGCTCCAATTATTCTGTTTTCGGTACATAAATCCTGAATCCGACGAAGGGACATTTTCCATTTTTCCGACGCTTCCTTAATGGTTATATAATCAGTCACTTTTGCGTTACTCCTTATAAATAAGTACAGAATAAATAAGTACAGAAACATTAGGGAATCTATAAAAATCACTATTCTATGAAAATCGGTTTTTGTGAAAAGTATAATTATATTATAAACGCATTGACAATTTTTTTCAATAGAATATATTCAAATTTTTGGTTTTGTCTAATACAGGGGAGCTTTCAATTTTTCCCCAATATTTACTTCAATTTCAAAACAAATATAAACTGTAGACAAAATGTTACCGATCGAGAAGGTCGCAATGTCAAAAATGTGCGGTCAAAGCAGGCACACAGCTGCTGCATTTGCTTGTTTTCCTAAAATTAAAAAGGGTAGAAAGCATTTCCGCCTTCTACCCTGTATTTTTAGCCATACAATGTTGTTTTAGTATGCGCTGTTAATTTCTGTTGTCAAATCATTTCTTTCTTATTCGGTATTGACAAAATTGTTTTTAAACTTTAATCCTTAGTAGGCTCCAACACCGCATAATTTCCGTCGTCCCGCTTATACACCACGTTTACCTCTCCGGTATCGCCGTTTTTGAACATAAAGAAGTTATGATCCAACATATTCATCTGCAAAATAGCCTCGTCAATGTTCATAGGTCTTAAACGGAACTGTTTATGCTTAACCACTTGATATTGGGACTGCTCCTCAATATCGTCCTCGGGCTCGGGCTGGGCAAATGCGTTGGACTTAAGCCTTTTTTCAACCTTGGTCTTGTTTTTCCTTATCTGACGGATTATCTTATCAACGCAGGCGTCAAGAGCGTCGTTTTTGTCCGCCGCCCTTTGCTCCGCACGGCAAATCAAATTCTCATACTTTACCGTGACTTCAACGGTAATATCGTCCTTAATGGTGGAAATGGTGATTTTTGCGTCTGCCTCGTCGCCGAAAAAGCGGTCTAACTTTTTAAGCTTTTTTTCCGCATAATCGTTAAATGATTGAGGAACCTGCATTTTCTTGGCTGTAATTTGTAATTTCATAGTCTTTCCTCCTTTGTGCCTTTTTAAAAGCCTAAAATAAAAGCTTTTTTGAAGGCAAAACGTTTTAAAAAGCTTTAGCTCATTAAGG
>CAZRRT010000101.1:0-8195 GCA_964602605.1 uncultured Ruminiclostridium sp. | reverse complement strand
TTCTGTATTCGCCCACATAAACAAAGCCGTTTTCGTTGTCGTAAAACTTTACCTCATCACAATAGGGCAAAATCCGTGCCAAATCCTCAAAACGCTTTTCATACCGCCTTTTTACGTCCTCTGCGGGAATACTGTGACCGCCTTTTTTAACTCGGTTTTCTATTCTCAAAAGACTTTCGTCAAGGGAATTTACACCAATGTAATAAAGACGGATATAGTAATTCTTTTCCTTAGCGGAAAGAACAGTATGCAGGGTTTTACTTCCCGAAAGGGTGGTTTCTTGGGCAAAGCTGACTCCTTTTTTTAAGCAATCGGAAATTATTTCAACCGCTTTTTTTCCGCCTTTTAGCTTATCTCCGCCTAATCTTGCGGTTATGCTGTCAGTATCAACGATTATACCCCACTCTCTATCGGCTTTCGAGCCTGAAAAGGAGCTTTTCCCAACACCGTTTACTCCGCCTACAATAGTATAAATCCTCATTGCTTTTCCTCGGTGTCGTCAATAATTGTTCTGCCGTCCTCAACCTTGATTTTCCCCTCGCAAAACAGCCTTGCCGCTTGGGGAAGAATGACCCACTCCGCCTCCTCCATTACTCTTCTTTGGAGAATTTCGGGAGTATCTCCGTTTTTCACCTCAACGGCTTTTTGAAGAATAATAGGTCCCCCGTCGCATTCCTCGGTGACAAAATGCACCGTTGCCCCGGTAACCTTTACGCCCTTTTCCAAAGCCGCCTCATGAACGTGAAGTCCGTAGTAGCCTTTGCCGCAAAAGCTGGGGATAAGGGCGGGGTGTACATTCATCATTCTGTTGGGGAAGGCTTTGCATACAGTTTCGTCAAGTATGGTGAGAAAGCCTGCGTATATTATCAGATCAGCTTTTTCGGAAACCAGCATATCTCTCATTGCCACACTGTAAGCGTGAACATCGGGATATTCCTTTCGATTCAGCACAACCGCCTTTATGCCTGCGTTTTTTGCTCTTTCAAGTGCGTAAACATCGGGCTTGGAGCTTATTACGCAGGTGATCCTGCCGCCCCCCAGCCTGCCTGCCTTCTCAGCGTCTATAAGCTTTTGAAGGTTAGTGCCGCCGCCTGATACCAATACTGCAATATTCATATTATAATCATTCCTTATTATTGAAAAATTGTGATAAATTGTTTTGCTGCTTATGTTACAAAGCAAGCATACTAACAATTCTTTTCAAAGCTCTTTAAAAATTATCCTTCTTTGCTGTGCCATTCCTTTAATACAAGCTCAATCTGTTCAACAAGCTGTTCCTTATTGGGAATATGGGACACATATCTTGATGCGAAAATATTGTTGGAAAGACCTCCCAAAGCATATTCCGCAGATACGCTGTCCTTATCGGTGCAAAGAATAATTCCGATAGGTGCGTTATCGTGTTCGTCATTTACTTCTGCCGAATAATAATTAAGGTACATATTAAGCTGCCCCACCGCTTCGGGAGTGAATTTTTGTGTTTTTAATTCAATAAGCACATAAGCTCGAAGTATTTTGTTATAGAACACCATATCCACATAGTAATGGGTATTGTTTAATGTAACCCTCTGCTGCGTTCCCACAAACATAAAGCCTTGTCCCAATTCAAGCAGAAATTTCTCAATCTGCTCCACAAGCGCTTTTTCAAGATCACTTTCCAATATAGGCTTGTTATCGGGCAGTCCCAAAAATTCAAACACATAAGGATCTTTTATTATGTCAATAGGCTTTAATATTTCATTGCCCTTTTCCGCAAGAGCCAAAACCGTTTCCTTATTGGATTTACCTTCGGTAAGCAGCAGTCTTTCATATAAAGAGGTGTTGATTTGTCTTTTAAGCTCTCTTATTGACCATTTGCAATTTACTGTTTCTTTTTCGTAGAAGCTTCTTTTGTTATCGTCGGAAATGCTTAAAAGCTCACAGTAGTGCGACCAACTCAATTTAACAGACAGTGTCTGTTGTTTTGGATAGCATTGGTAAAACCTGCGCATAAACTGCATATTTGACACAGAAAAGCCTTTTCCGTATTCCAAAGTAAGCTGCTTGGAAAGTTGCTTTAACACCTGCTTTCCGTAAGCGGCTCTTTCGCTGCTTTGCTGTTCGTGTTCGACAATAATTCTGCCTATATTCCAATAGGTGGAAAGCAATTCGTTGTTCACCTGAACAGCAACACGTTTTCTTGCTGTTTCTAAAATTTCCTTGATTTCATTCATTATGGAATTATTTTGTGCTAATTCTTCCATTTTATATATAGTCCTCATTAAAATAAGGTTAGATTATCTCAATCCCTTGTTCACTCTTAACAATCTCCCCAATGCAATAAGCCTTGATATTATGAGAAGCAAGTATCTCCACCGCCTTGTTTGCCTCCTGCTCCGGAACAACAACGGTCATACCGATACCCATATTAAAGGTATTGAACATATCCCGCTCGGGAATATTGCCCTCCTCCTGCATAAGCTTAAAAATATAAGGCACTTCAAAGGAGCTTTTGTTAACTCTTGCGGTAAATCCGTCCGGCAGGGAGCGGGGAACATTCTCATAAAATCCGCCGCCCGTAATATGACTTACCGCTTTTACGTCAGCCTTTGAAATAAGGTCAAGCACAGGCTTTACATATATTTCGGTAGGAGTAAGCAGCGTTTCGCCCAAGGTCTTTCCGTCAGGCAGCACTCTTTCCAAAACCTTTTTCTCGGTAATGTTAAAAATCTTTCTCACAAGAGAAAAACCGTTGCTGTGAACGCCTGTTGAAGCAAGACCGATTATTACATCTCCCTCTTTAACCCTGCCGTTGTCGATTATCTTTGATTTATCCACCACTCCAGTGGTATAGCCTGCAATATCGTATTCGTCCTCCGGCATCATTCCCGGGTGCTCGGCAGTTTCGCCGCCTATAAGAGCGCAGCCTGCTCTGACGCAGCCCTCCGCAACTCCCTTTACTATTTCCGCTACCTTTTCGGGAACGTTTTTTCCGATAGCTATATAATCAAGGAAAAACAAAGGCTTTGCGCCGCAGCAGATAACATCGTTTACGCACATTGCCACAGCATCGATACCGATAGTATCGTGCTTATCCATCAGCATTGCAAGCTTCAGCTTTGTGCCTACGCCGTCAGTGCCGGACACCAAAACAGGCTCTTTTATACCCTTTAAATCAAGCTGAAAAAGTCCGCCAAAGCCGCCTATCCCCGTCAATACTCCGGGGATAAAGGTGCGCTCCACGTCCTTTTTCATCAGCTTTACTCCCTCGTAGCCTGCGGTAACGTCAACGCCCGCCGCCTTATAGCTTTCGGAAAAACTGTTTTTCATATTCTTACTCCTTTTGTTAATCTGTTAATAATTCCATTTTTTGAGTTATCTTTAAATTATCTTTGAACTATCTTGCTTTCAAATTTATCCTTAGGCATTTCGTCGGGTACGTCTATGGGATATTTGCCTGTAAAGCAGCCGCTGCAAAAGCCGCATTTTGAGTTAGGTGCAATTTTTAACACATTTTCGGGACTTAAATATCCTAAGGAATCCGCATGAATGGACTCTCTGATTTCGTCAAGGCTCATACGGCAGGCGATCAGCTTGTCCTTGCTGTCAATGTCGATTCCGAAAAAGCAGGGACTGATAAAGGGAGGGGAGGAAATTCTCACGTGAACCTCCTTTGCTCCCGCTTCTCGTAGTAAATTAACCGTTCTGCCGCAGGTTGTGCCTCTTACAATGCTGTCGTCTATCATAATGACACGTTTTCCCTTTACAGCGTCTGCAATAGGATTAAGCTTTATTCTTACGGAATTTTCACGCATACCTTGTGCGGGTTGTATAAATGTTCTGCCCACATAGCGGTTTCTTACAAATCCCACTCCGTAGGGTATTCCCGATTCAAGGGAATAACCCAGTGCCGCCTCAAGTCCGCTGTCGGGAACTCCCACGACTATATCCGCTTCAACCGGGTGCTCCTTTGCCAAAAATCTTCCCGCCTGCACTCTTGCGCCGTGAACGCTTTGTCCCGCAATAACGCTGTCGGGACGGGCAATATACACATACTCAAACACGCATATAGCCGATTTTCCGCCGCAGTGAGTTTTTATGCTCTCTATTCCGTTTTCGTCAATTACCACAATCTCTCCCGGCTCAACGTCACGGATAAACTCCGCACCCACGCTGTCAAGAGCGCAGCTTTCACTTGCCGCCGCATAGCCGTTTGGCAGCTTTCCGATACAAAGCGGTCTGAAGCCGTTGGGATCTCGTGCAAGTATCAGCTTTTTTGCAGACATTACTATAAGAGAGTACGCTCCCTTGATTTTGTACATAGCCTTCTCCACCGCCTCTTGTATAGAGCCGCTGTTAAGTCTTGCCTCGGTGATTACGTAGGAAATAACCTCGGTGTCGTTGGTGGAATGAAATATTGCACCCTTCATCTCATAGCTTTGTCTAAGCTGAAGCGCATTTACCAAGTTTCCGTTGTGGGCGATTGCCATAGGACCTTTTATATGACGTACCACAATAGGCTGAATGTTGGCGGCAGTGGTGTTTCCCGTAGTGGAATACCGCACGTGGCCTATTGCAATATTGCCTTTTGGCAGCTTGCCCAAGTTCTCATTGTCAAACGCCTCGTTTACCAAGCCGAAGCCCTTGTGATAGCTGAACACGCCGCTGTCGTTCACAACGATTCCGCAGCTTTCCTGTCCTCTGTGCTGCAAGGCGTACAAGCCGAAATAAACTGTGTTTGCATTTTCTGCGGGCTTATCGGTATAAACTCCAAAAACTCCGCATTCTTCATGAATATTACCGAACATAAATGGTGCTGTCCTTTCTTTTGAACCAAATATGTACCTGCACAAAATAATTTGACAACGGATAATTCTCTATCTCTTATTATCGTTTTTTATCAATAGTCAATTACTGATTTTATTTCTATATTTATTATTCTTTTCCGTTCCAGCAGTAGCTGCAAAGCTTACATTCAGGCAATCCCACCGCTTTAACAGTGCCTGAAAGTGACTGAAATTCAAGAGAGGTAAGCTTTAACCGCTTGCATATTTCCTCTCTCAGCTTCTTTCCTCTTTCAGTGTCGCCGTCGCTGTATTCCTCGATATGATTTACTCCCTCTGCCCCTTCAAGCTCGTTTATAATATTCCTTGCAATCAAATCAAGCTCCGAGGTGCTGCGGGAAAAGTTAAGATACTTACAGCCGAACATTATGGGAGGACAAGCTGAACGCATATGCACCTCCTTTGCGCCGTTGGCATAAAGAAACTCCACCGTTTCGCGCATTTGCGTTCCTCTTACAATACTGTCGTCCACAAATAACAGCTTTTTTCCCTCAATAAGCTCTCTTACGGGAATAAGCTTCATTTTAGCCACCTTGTTACGCATAGCTTGATTTTGTGGCATAAAGCTGCGGGGCCAAGTGGGAGTATATTTAATAAAAGGTCTGGCAAAGGGTATTCCGCTTCTGTTTGCATAGCCTATTGCGTGAGGTATTCCCGAATCGGGAACGCCGCAGATATAGTCCACATCGGGCAGCTTGCCCCTTTCTATATCTTGCTGCGCCATAATTTCGCCGTTTCGTGTGCGCATAGTTTCCACGGTAACTCCCTCATAAACCGAATTGGGGTAGCCGTAATACGTCCACAAAAACGTGCATATATTTAAATCGTCCGTACCCTCGCTTAATACCTCCACCTTGTCGCAGGTAACCTTCACAATTTCAGCGGGCAAAAGCTCTCTGTACAGCTCATAGCCCAACTTCTGAAAAGCAAAGGATTCAAAGGACAGGCAAAAGCCGTCGCTCCTTTTACCTATTATAATAGGAAGTCTGCCTTTTTTATCACGAGCGGCGATTATTCCGCTGTCGGTGAGTATCAGCAGGGAAACAGTACCCTTTATTTTCTCCTGCGCAAACCGTATCCCCTCCGCAAAGGTTTCTTTTTGGGAAATCAATGCGCCTACTATGGAGCTTGTGTTTATATTGCCGCTGGTCATAGTTTCAAAGCTGGCACAGTTGCTTGAAATCAGTTCATCGGTCAGCTCCTTGGCGTTGTTTATTATACCTACGGTGCAAACAGCGTACAGCCCTAACTTTGAACGCAGCATAATCGGCTGTGGATCGGTGTCGCTGATACAGCCTATACACAGCTTTCCCTTCATTCCCTCCACATCTGATTCAAATTTAGTGCGAAAGGGTGAGTTTTCAATGCTGTGAATACTTCTTTGAAAGCCTTTTTCCTCCGAGTAAGCTGCCATTCCGCCTCTGCGAGTGCCTAAGTGAGAATGATAGTCCGTGCCGAAAAACACGTCGCTTATACAGTCGTTGTGAGATGCCGCTCCGAAAAAACCGCCCATAATATCTTCTGCCTTTCCATAAATTCCATAAAAATCAAAATCCGTACTGTTAATATCTTTATTTATTATCTCCGAAAACTCTCTTCATCATCTCGGAATAAGCGTCCTCAACTCCGCCCATATCTCTGCGGAAGCGATCCTTGTCCAGCTTCTCGTGAGTGGTGCTGTCCCAGAAGCGGCAAGTGTCGGGAGAGATTTCGTCCGCCAAAATAATCTTGCCGTCGGGGGTTTTTCCGAATTCAATCTTAAAGTCGATAAGGTCAATGTTCAGCTTCTTGAAAAAGTCGATCATAAAATCGTTAACCATAAAGGTGTATTTTGTGATAAGGTCGATTTCCTCTTTTGTGGCAAGTCCCAATGCAAGAGCGTAATAGTCGTTGATAAACGGGTCGCCCAAATCGTCGTTTTTATAGCTGAATTCAAGGATAGGGCATTTAAGAGCCTTGCCCTCTTCAACGCCCATTCTCTTTGAAAAGCTGCCTGCCGCAACGTTTCTCACAATCACCTCAAGGGGAACGATAGAAACCTTTTTAACAACGGTTTCTCTGTCGTTAAGCTCCTCCACATAGTGGGTGGGAACTCCCGCCTTTTCCAAAAGCTTGAACATATAGTTGGTCATACGGTTGTTAACCACGCCTTTTCCCGTTATTGTACCTTTCTTCAAGCCGTTAAATGCTGTGGCGTCGTCCTTGTAGGACACAATAACCAAATTGGGATCCTCGGTGGCGAATACTTTTTTTGCCTTTCCTTCATACAGCTGTTCTTTCTTTTCCATTTCTTTCTTCCTCCTGATTTAGTTAAATATGTATGTTTTGAATGATTACTGTGTTTTTCACAATAACTATGTTTTATCCCGATTATTTTTCAGAATAATCACTTTGTTTCATTCTGCAATCTTTTGTCCTTTTCCTCCACTTCCTGCTCCATTTTAACTCTTTCCGCTTTCAGCCTTTGGGAAAGCTCGGGTTCGGATAACGCCAAAATCTGCGCCGCCAAAATAGCGGCATTTTTAGCATTGTTGATTCCCACAGTCGCCACAGGTATTCCCGATGGCATTTGAACGGTTGCCAAAAGTGCGTCCATTCCCTCTAAGCCTGATTTAATGGGAATACCGATAACGGGCAGGGTGGTGTTTGCGGCAATCGCCCCCGCAAGGTGAGCCGCCATACCCGCCGCACCTATAATTACTCCAAAGCCGTTTTTCTCCGCATTTCTTGAATATTCCGCAACCTTGGCGGGACAGCGGTGAGCCGACATAACCCGCATTTCATAGTCAATACCGTACTCCTTTAACAAAGCCGCCGCCTTTTCAACAACAGGAAGATCGCTGTCACTTCCCATAATAATTGCAACCTTTTTCATAATCCAATCCTTTCATATACAGTTAATAATTATTATTGACAAATAAATCACAAACAAAAATACTGACTTTCACTAAGAAAATCAGTATACGGCAGTGTATAAATCATATATTAAATCATATAAAGGTATAAAGCCGCAAAAAGCGGTGTTAAAAGATATAAGGCTGTTTTTTTTACATTTGCACAAGTATTTCATAGGGCTGCTTCAACACCTTATCCTTTCTCGGACCTTTCTTTTACCTTTTTTAACCTTATACTATATATTATACATAAAAGAAAAATAATTTCAAGTGTTTTAAAAAAGATTTTGTTAAGATTTTGTTTCATAACACTTTACTCATTTAAATGCACAAAAATTGTTACAAATTGATTACAAAAACGTAAAAAACATCTAAAACAGAGAAATAATTTCGTGAGGATTTTAAAAAAACTTATAATACGTTACATAACATATTCTCGAAAACGTTTTCATAGCAATCAAAAATAATAATTCGTCAT
>CAZRRT010000100.1:0-8226 GCA_964602605.1 uncultured Ruminiclostridium sp. | reverse complement strand
ATGATGAGATATGAAATTGACGATATGCGGCTTTTGTATGAGAATGATTTGAGATTTTTGAAGCAGTTTTAAATAATGCTTTTTGTTTGCTATCTCTTGTTTCTGATTTATCGTTTTCAGTTTTTTCACTAATTTTACTATTTTCACTATTTTCGCAAGGAGGAAATTACCTTGGATTTATCAATGAAATGGCTTAACGACTATGTAAAAGCCGATATGCCCATAAAAGATTTTGTGGCGGGAATGACTATGAGCGGCTCAAAGGTTGAAACCTACCGCAGTCTTTCCGAGCCCTTGAAAAATATCGTGGTTGGCAAGGTTTTGTCCATTGAAAAGCATCAGGACAGCGAAAAGCTGTGGATCTGCCAAATCGATGTTGGACAGGACAAGCCTGTACAAATCGTGACAGCGGCGCAGAATGTGTTTGCGGGAGCGGTTGTTCCCGTGGTTTTGGACGGCGGCGTTTGCATAGACCGTCACAACAACACCGTTGCCAAGATTAAAAAAGGCAAGCTTAGAGGCGTTGAAAGTGACGGTATGATGTGCAGCTTTGAGGAATTGGGAATGGAAAACAGCGATTTCCCTTATTCCTCCCCCGACGGAATACTTATTTTAAACGACGATCCCGATTTTGATAAATTTACCGTTGGCGAGGATATATGCAAGGCGGTTGGCATTGACGACGTCTGCGTTGAGTTTGAAATTACCAACAACCGCCCCGACTGCCTTTCAATAATCGGACTTGCAAGAGAAGCCCACGCTGCTTTCCAATTACCTTTGAATCTAAATCCGCCTAAGTTTAAGGGAATAGACTGCGACATTAACAAGGAATTGTCGGTAACTATTCAAAATACCGATCTTTGCTCACGCTATATGGCGGCTAAGGTTAAGAATATCAAGATTGCGCCCTCTCCAAGGTGGATGGCGGAAAGACTGAGAGCCTGCGGCGTTCGTTCAATCAATAATTTAGTGGATATAACAAACTTTGTAATGCTTGAATACGGTCACCCTATGCACGCCTTTGACGCAAGATTTGTAGAGGGCAATAAAATAGTAGTCAGAAATGCAAGGGAGGGAGAGGTTTTAAAGCTTTTGGACGAAAATACTCCCGAATTAAAGCTGTCACCCGATATGCTTGTTATCTGCAATGAAAAAGAACCTATGGCTTTGGCGGGAATTATGGGCGGCGAACACAGCGGTATTCAAGAGGACACCACCCAGGTTATTTTTGAAGCGGCTTGCTTTGACGGAGTTAATATCCGCCGCAGCGCAAAAAAAGCAGGAGTGAGAACAGAATCCAGCTCCCGCTTTGAAAAAAGGCTTGATCCCGAAAACGCCAAAAACGCACTATACAGAGCATTGGAGCTTATTGAAATATTAGGCTGCGGCGAGGTGGTGAACACCGTTATAGACGAATATCCCCGTCCCGCAAAGCCTTTCAGCTTAAAATTGGACGCTGATTGGGTAAATAAGTTTTTGGGTTCGGATATTTCCGAAAAGGAGCAGTTTGACATATTAAGACGGCTTGACTTTGAGGTGGACGAAAATACCAAAATGGTAACCCCTCCCGCCGTAAGAATAGATATTGAGCGTCCCTGCGATTTGGCGGAGGAGGTTGCAAGAATTTACGGCTACAACAGAATTAAAACCACCGTTCCAAAGCTTTCCTCCCACAGCGCACAAACTCCTATGGAGCTGTTCCAAAGAAAGCTTACGGGAATAATGCTGTCCCAAGGCTGCTGTGAAACAATGACCTTCAGCTTTATCAGCCCCAAGGGATACGAAAAGTGCCGAATTGAGGAAAGCAGCCATGAAAGCGTAAAGCTTATCAATCCTTTGGGCGAGGACACAAGCGTAATGCGCACCACTCTTATCCCCTCGATGATGGAGCTTACCGCAAGAAATATTAACGCACGAAATTTATCGGGCAGATTTTACGAGATAGGCAGAGTTTATATTCCCGTAGGCGATGTAAATACTCTTCCCGTTGAAAAGGATCAGCTTATCTGCACCATTTACGGCGAGGGCGAGGACTTTTTCTCGGTTAAGGGAATTGCAGAGGAGATAATGGATAAATGCGGCATTAAGGCGAAGTTTACCGCTTTAAGATCCAACAAAACCTTCCACACAGGCAGATGTGCGGAGATAACCGACAGCGAGGGAAAGGTTTTAGGCGTATGCGGCGAAATTCACCCTATTGTGGCGGAAAATTACGGCATTGACAAGTCGAGAATTTATATGCTCATATTAAAGCTTGAAGAAATGCTTGAATCCTCTTCCGGCGATACCAAATACACCGCTCTCCCCAAGTTCCCCGCTTCTGTCAGAGATATTAGCGTTGTATGCGACGACGAAATTTCCAACGGTGAGATTTCTCAAATTATTTCTTCAAGAGCAAAGCACCTTGAAAACCTTCAATTATTTGACATTTATACGGGAGAGCAAATTCCCGAAGGCAAAAAGAGCCTATCCTACAAGCTGACCTTCAGAAAATCCGACGGCACTCTCACCGATGAAGAGCTTGACAAGATTATGGCTAAAATCATTGATTTGCTGAAGGAAAACAATATTACCCTAAGAGCTTGATTTTTTAAGATATTTAAATAGTTATTATTATTAAAAAGGAAGGAAACAATATGTCACTTAAAAAGAGAATTATTTCAGCAGTTACTGCCGCAGTAATGGCAATAACAGCGGCATTGGGATTTTCAGGCTGTTCTTCTCAGGTGAATTACGCTATGGAGATAGACGGCGAAAAAATCCCCGCAGGTCTTTACATTTTGTACACAGGCTTGGCAGTGCAGGAGGCGCAGCAAAAGTTAGCCGAGGAGCAGCCTAATTTGGACACCTCTGCAAAGGATTTTGACTACTTTGCTCAAAAGGTTTCGGATATGGACTTTTTGGAGTATGTAAGACAAGACGCATTAAAGCTTTGCAAGCGTCATTCGGCAGTCAATAAGCTTTACGATCAGCTTAAAATCACCGAAACGGAGGACGAGAAAAAGGAGCTGACCGAAACCTTAAACAGCCAATGGGATTTTGAAGTTCCCGATTGGATTTCCACCTCTATGGAGTATATTAAAGGCTTTAAAACAGTAGGGGATTATTATCTTTCAATAGGTGTTGCAAAATCCTCCTTAAAAACCTATATTTGGGATAATTTTAAGGCGTCGAAAATCTTCAACTATTATTACGGCGAGGGCGGTATTGAAGAAGTATCCAAATCCGACAAGGAAAAATACTTGGACGAAAACTATGCTTTGTGCCGCTATATTGCCGTTCCCATCACCGATAAGAGCGGAAAGGTTATCGAATCAAAGACAGAGCTTGCTTTATTGGAAAAGCTTTGCAACGAGTACGCACAAAAGCTGAACAACGGCGAAAGCTTTAAGGACGTATACAATGAGTATGTGGAATACAGCAAATCTCAGGAGGCGTTAACCGCCACAACCACAGCGCCCAAGAAAACCGAAGCAAAAACCACTGCGGCAGACGGTTCACAGCAGGGCAGAGATGCACAGCCGGTTGAGCCTCAGCCTACAACTGCGGCAAGCGAATCCACTCCCGTCGAAGCAGCAACAGCTTCCGAAAACACCACAACCGCCAATTCCCAAGAGCCTCAGCCTACAGAAGCAACAACCGCTTCCTCCGAGGAAACAACGCCTGTTGAAATTACCACAGCGGCAGACAAAACAACCTCAGCTGCTGCAGCAAAAACCGATAAGGAAACAGGCACAGGCACAGCCGCATCGACTACAGGACCAAAGGACAGCGACTACAACCGTGTTATCAACAAAAAGGACACTTCCCCCTCGGAAGAATTTGTAAGCTCCTTATTTGCACAAGCTAAAAATACCGCTATGGTATTTAAGGCGGATTCCTATTATTACGTTGTAAGCAAGCTGGATATTTTGACGGACGAAGCAGATTATTTAAAGCAGTATGACGGCGCTATTCTTGACGGCTTAAAGGGCGATGAAATGGACGCTGTTATTGAAAAGGAATATTCCGCTTATACTATCGTAGATAACAAGGCTGCTCCCGATTACTGCAAGCAGCAGGCTCAAAACGCCTTTAACGCTCTTAACGCCGTGGCTAAGATTCAATATCTGATATACTACTATTCATCGGCGTTTGGCGGTTTGTCGCAATAACCGATGCTAAGATGTCCCCCGCCTCTTAGGCAGCGGACATCTTAGCTTCAGTGGGGTAAAATCCCCCACAGAAACTCGAAATTGCCAAGCAATTTCGGCAGCTTGTTTAAGCTGTGCTTTAATTTAATCGGAAAAACGCAGATAGCTATAAAGAACTAAATCGGGGCAGTGCCATGGATTGCTGTAATTCGTGACTGCCCTGATATTTGTAATTACGAGAAATAAAAAATGATTATTTTACAAGGAAACGATATTTCGGTAAGCTTTGGCGAAAGAGTTTTATTCTCCAACGTCAATTTTGCCGTAGATGAAAATGATAAAATAGGCTTAGCAGGCGCAAACGGCGCAGGAAAAACCACTCTTTTCCGCATATTGTCGGGACAGGAATTAGAGGATATGGAGGGGCAGATCGTAAAGCAGGCGGGACTTAACGTAGGCTTTATGGAGCAGCACGTTTTAAGGCGGGACCAGATTTCCGTATACGAGGAAGCGCTGTCGGTTTTTGAGCCTTTAATAAAAACGGAGCGGGAGCTTGAAGAGCTTCACCAAAGAATTGACAGGGGAGAAACCGATCAAAGGCTGCTGGAAAAGCAAATGAACTTAACAGAAAAATTTCAGTCCCAAGGCGGTTTAACCTTTAGAGCAAGAACCGAAAGTATGCTTATTGGTATGGGCTTTTCAAAAGATGATTTATCTAAACCCGTAAAAGTGTTAAGCGGCGGCGAGCGTTCCAAATTGCAGCTGATTAAGCTGCTGCTGTCGGGAGCAAGGCTGCTGTTATTGGACGAGCCTACCAACCACCTTGACATTGACGCCTGTGAGTGGCTTGAAAGCTTTTTGCTTGATTTTAAGGGAGCGTATATTGTAATCTCCCACGATAAGTATTTTTTGGACAAGGTTACAAACAAAACCTTTGCACTTGACAACAACACTCTTGACTCCTACAAGGGCAATTATACCGAGTATTTAAGGCAGTATGACCAACGAGTGGCTTATCTCACCAAAAAGTATTTGGAGATGACCGAGGAAATACACAGAATAGAGGGAATAATCGAGCAGCAAAGGCGTTTTAATCAGGAACACAACTATATTACCATACGCTCCAAGGAGAAGCAGATTGAGCGCATACGAAAAGAGCTTGTTCCCCCTCCTCCCCCAAGAAAAAAGATACACTTTCAAATTCCCTGCCGCACCGCCCACGGAACGGACGTAATGAGCGTCAATAACCTGTCCCTAAGCATAGGCGGAAAGCTGCTTTTTAAAAACGCCGCCTTTGAGATTAAATACGGAGAGCGGGTGTTTTTGCTGGGAGCAAACGGCTGCGGCAAATCCACCTTAATGAAAATGATTTTGGGCAAGGTAAAGGGAGAGGGCAGCGCATATATTGCCGATTGGCTGAAAATAGGCTATTTCGATCAGCTTCAGGAGTTAAGGCTTACCAGCACCAAAACCACTATGGACTTTGTGTGGGACGATTTTCCCAAGCTGAACAGAACACAAATTCAATCTGCTTTGGCTATGTTCAAGCTGTACGGTGATCAGCTGCAAAAGCCTGTCAACACCTTGTCGGGCGGCGAAGCGGCAAAGGTGATACTGCTGAAAATAATGCTTGAAGGACCGAACCTGCTGCTTTTGGACGAACCCACCAACCACCTTGACTTAGACGCAAGAGAGGGACTTATCGAAGCGTTGTCCGATTACAAGGGTACAATGCTTATTATCTCCCACGACCGTACTATGATAAATTCCCTTGCCACAAAGCTGTTATTTTTACACAGCGACGGAGTTGAAAGCTTTAAAGGAAATTACGATCAGTGGAGAGAGGCGGTAAGTCAAAAGGGCTTAATCCCAAAGAAAAATGAATCGGTACAGGCGGATTCGGATACAATAAGCAAAAACACGGAAAAATCCGAAAAAG
This sequence comes from uncultured Ruminiclostridium sp., assembly GCA_964602605.1. GTDB lineage: Bacteria > Bacillota > Clostridia > Oscillospirales > Ruminococcaceae > Ruminiclostridium_E. The sequence goes on along the minus strand of CAZRRT010000100.1, from coordinate 2,154 downwards.
CAAACGCATACAAGCAGCAAAAGGAAGAGCAAAGCCGCCTTAGAAAGCTTAATACCAAAATAAAGCGTTTGGAGGACGAAATCGAAAAAACCGAAAAGGAGATTGCCGAAATAAACCACCGCTTGTCGGAAAACGGCTCTGATTATCAAAAGGTAATGGAGGACAGCAGCCGTTTGTCCGAATTGGAGCAGCTGCTGGAAGGTCTTATGGAGGAGTGGGAAAAGGCGGAGCAAGAAAAAGAGCAATAATACTAATACCTTATTGGAAATAGTACAAAATCAGTGCGGCTATGTGACTTTTAACACATAACCGCACTGTTTTTTTAAAAGGTTTTGCTTTTAAATACTATTTCCAATAAAACTTGAAATCAGTATAAGAATATTTTTGCAGTTAAAAGCTGAATTTAACACGTTTCATCATCATTTAACATCATACAGGAAACAAGGTAAGCAGGCTTGCCCTCCCACTCAACCTCACAGGCTATGGCGCGTATGGGCTTTTTTATAACGGGGCTGATAAGCTTCATTGATTTGCTGCGACCGCTTTCGATAAATGCCTTTATGGGGCAGCCTTCCAAATCCTTATTGCCGCAGATTGCGTCATAGCATTTCATTCCGATTACGTCCAACTTTAATACGTCCTTTGCCTTGTTGTTAGCATACAGTATCTTCATATTTTCCTTTTCCACAAGGTAAACGTATTGAGGATAGTTGTCAAATATGGACTTAATGGATTTTGCGTAATATTCCGTCATTTTGGTGCTTCTGTCTTTAAGTATAAAGATAGAGATAACCTTTGAAATAAAGGCAAGTCCGTCTATCTGCTCCTGAGTCCAAAAACGGTTGCTTCTGCACTCGTCAAATCCCACAAATCCTTTAAATTCGCCTTTATCCATAATTGCGGACTGAAGCACCGACTTTATACCCTGTCGTTCCAAAATTTCACGCTGTGGGGTATTGAGAGTTTTTATATCGTGACAGTAGAAAATTCCGTCGTCGTTCATATTCTCACGGTAATTTCCGCCTAAGTCCTCTTCATAGGATACCTGCTGGAGAGATTCTATTTCAGGCTCAACCCCCTCGTTGCACCACTCAAAGGTATTGCAGCAGTAAAGTCCGTCCTCTGTGTCCTCAAATATGTAGGCACGGCTTACATCATAGGTCTTTCCCGCCAATGCAAGCATTTGGTTAATACCTGTGGATAAATCATAGCTGGAGTAAAGTGCGCTGAATATTCTTAATATAATGGAGGCGGAGCTGTTGGGGTTGCTGCTGAGTATTACAGGGCTTGTTCTTCCCTGTGATACCGCTTCCTCAGTGCGGTAATTTCCTTCGCTCATAGAATTGGGGTCGAACAATACGACGCGGTTTTTGCCCTTGTTTTTTGCGGAATAAAGCGCACTGTCCGCCTGCCTTAACAGCTGGCGGTAATCTCTGTTGTCGGGATTTACCGAGGCTATACCGATACTGCTTTTAACTGATCCGATTTTAGGAATTTGGATTTTTGAAATGTTTTCAAGTATCTGCTGTCCTTTTTTCACCGCCAATGAAGCGTTTGCGTGGCTTATGAATATGAAGAACTCATCGCCGCCGTACCGTCCCACAATGTCGCTGTCACGGAAAACACTTTTAACGGTAGTGGCAAAATTTTTCAAGAACTCATCGCCGAAAATATGACCTAAAATGTCGTTGATACTCTTAAAATCGTCCACGTCGATCATAATAAGCGCACCGCCCGTGGTATGCTCCAATTCCGCACGGATAAGCTCCTCTGTGGTCGCCTTGTTGTAAATATCCACGCAGAGAGAATCATACATAGCCTTTGCCTTGATTTTGTCAAGGTGATTCATCTCGTCGTCTACGTCCTCTATCTTTCCGATAATTCTGAACACATTTCCGAAAGGATCGTTCATACTCTTGAAGAAACAGCGGAAACGCCTTGGATAACCGTCCACGTTGATTGTAACAATCAGCTCCGCAGAGGCGGAAGGAGATTTGGACAGCTTTTCAATCAGTGCTGCAAAGGATTCTCTGTCGCTGCTGTTTAAAATTGCAAATTTATCGCTGTTCTCGGAATATTGTGAAATCAAAGTGGGACGTTTTTCTATTCCGTTTGGACGGAAATAATACAGCTCGTCGGTGTCGTTATCATAGT
>CAZRRT010000099.1:0-8398 GCA_964602605.1 uncultured Ruminiclostridium sp. | reverse complement strand
GAAATAAATGTTTTTTGCTAACTTCTGATTTATTGTGCTTCCGCATTCCGCAATACTTAGGGTTATAAGGTCGTTTTTAATCGCTCTGTCTATTGCAATGGGATCGATACCCGAATGAAAGTAAAATCGGTGATCTTCAACGGAAATTACAGCGTCAAGATAGGATTTTGGAAGCTCGTTTAATGCAGTAAAGCTTTCCTTTTCTTGTATTTCTGCCGCTGCTTCCGAAAGGGGTTTATTGATTAAAGCGTTTTTATATTCCTTGTATCCTATTGAAACCACTACTGCAATTTCAGCAAATATCAACAGCAAAAGCCCGCCAACTATACGTTTAATCATTTTTTTCATACAGTTCCTCACTTTCCGAATAAAGGTACTTTTTCCTTTTTTGAATATTATTGTAAATCACATATCCCACCGAAATGATAACCGCCAAAATCGTAAGTGCAATTATTGAAAGCTTTGTAACAATTCTGTTTTTCATTTTCTCGCTCCTTTATATATACTCATAAGCAAAACTTTTTTAACGCTCTGTTATATTCCTCATATAGCTCTGCTTTGCTCATCTGTATATATTTTACATTATAAATTGAGAATAAGAAATCTGAATTTGTTACATTATTTTTAAGAATATTACATTTTTGTAATGAATAATAAATTCTTAAAAATCATTGGTTTTATGAACCGTAACACTTTACCGCATATGCAATTATGAATAAATCCAAAACAATACTTATGAATAAAAGCATAGTCTACAGCAAAAAATATCATTATTATTGCTTATGGAGAATAAAATGAAAAAATTTTTTATGGGTATTGTCTGCGGATTGTTAAACGGACTATTCGGCTCGGGCGGGGGAGTGGCGGCTGTTCCTATGTTGGAGTCGTCGCAGCTTGAACCGAAAAAAAGCCACGCCACCTCGGTTGCATTTATTTTTCTGCTTAGCGCAGCAACTACAATAAGCTATTATTTGAGCGACAAGTTGGATTTTTCATTAACTTGGCAGTATATGCCTTATGGAATTATTGGCGGAATTATTGGCGCAATATTGCTTAATAAGCTTCCCAATTCTCTGTTAAGGCGTATTTTTGGCGGAGTAATGATTTTTGCGGCGTTAAGAATCTTTATTAAACTATGAATATTATTGTAGGACTGCTGTCGGGAATTGCCGCTTCAATGGGCTTTGGCGGAGGTTTTGTACTGATAATTTACCTTACCGTCTTTGAAAATATCAATCAAATCACATCACAAGGGGTAAATCTGCTGTTTTTTCTCCCCGTTGCCCTTGTTTCGCTGATAATACATCAAAAAAACCGCCTTATAAGCTGGAAAACCTTGATAAAGCTTTTACCGGGAGGTATTTTGGGTATACTTTTGGGTTCTTTTATTAGCACAAATATAAATGTGGATTTTTTGCAAAAATTGTTTGCCGGGTTATTGCTTTTTGTAGGCTGTAAGGAGCTTTTTCATAAAAATATGAAAGGCTGAAACAACAACGTAAAAACTTCAGATATATCTTTTATAATATCAAAATCAAATAAATATTAAAGCGACATTAGCTGCTATTACGCAAAATGCGGCAAGATTGCTTTTGTTATGTTTATTTTAGCAAGCGGCAACTATTTATAACAGAACGCTTGTTTTTATATTTTCTTTATGCTACAATAATACAGGAAAATCTATATGCAATGAGGAATTAAAATGAAAGACATAAAAATAAGAGCTATGGTTTCGGACAAGCAGGCTTTGGATCAGGCGTTAAGCTTTGATAAATTTGAGCTTATATACGCTTATGAAGGGCTGCTTAACGCCGATACGCCAAATAAGGAAAAAATAATAGCAGTACCTAATGTTTTCTTGGGAGATTGTGAAGAAAAGACATTTAACAGATTAAGAAGCTTAAAGGATATGGGATTTAATCACTGTTTAGCTCATACCGCAAGTCATTTGCCCATTATAAAAAAGGCTGATATGACGGCTCACGGTGGAATGCGATTAAACATAACCAATTCTTTATCGGCAGAATTTTTTGAAACACAAGGCTTATGTGATATTATCCTTTCCTGCGAGCTTACATCGGCAAGAATAAAGAATATAAAATCCAATATTCCCATTGGCATTATGGGTTACGGCAGGATTCCCCTGATGATTGCAAGAAGATGTCCCGTAAAAGACGGCAAAGTATGCGGATATGGCGGAAACGGCGAAAGCGGCAAAGGCTGCGGAAGATATTTGACGGACAGACAAGGAAAGCGTATTCGATTATTATGCTCAAATACCGTCGAATTGCTTAATCCCGATATTTTGAATATAGGCGACAAAAAATCCGATTTTCCCACGGTGGATTTTATGCTGATGATGTTTACGGGCGAAACAGACCTTATTTCCATTGCAAACGACTTTATAAGCGGCAAGAAGCCAAAAGGCGATTTTACAAGAGGACTTTACTACAGAGGAGTGGAATAAAATATGAGAATAAAAACAAAAATATTAAAGGAAAATGCAAAATTGCCCTTTAAAGCCACAGAGGGCAGTGCGGGAGCGGATTTATACGCTTGTGTCGACAATGAAATAGTTTTAAAGCCTAATGAAAGAAAGCTTATTCCAATCGGAATAGCTGTAGAAATACCTATGGGCTTTGGAGGATTTGTATTTCCCAGAAGCTCGGTGGCGTCAAAATTCGGAGTATCCCTTGCAAACTGCGTGGGGGTGGTGGACAGCGATTACAGGGGAGAGCTGCTTGTTCCTTTAATAAATCACAGCAACGAGGATTACATAATAAAAAACGGCGACAGAATTGCCCAGCTTGTTATTATTCCCGTTGAAAATGCGGATTATGAGATTTCAGACGGACTTTCGGACACATTGAGAGGCAAAGGCGGATTTGGCTCTACCGGAAGAAGCTGAAAATTGGTACAGGCTGTCGAAAAAGCCTAAACCTAAATTTTTCGGAAGAAAAAAGGTTTTTCCCCCAGCCTGTCGAAAAAGTCAGAAGTGAAAAATTACTGAGGGAAAAGAGCCTTGGAGAAAAACCGTCAGGGTTTTTCTCCAAATTGAGATCATAGCCTTAAAATCGAGCAGAGCAAGGCTCTGCCGATTTTTGTTTTTGGCGGCTTGCCGCAAAAAAAGCGCCGGCTTGACGGAAAACCGACCAGCGGGAGGTTTTTCGACAAGCCGGATTGGTAAAAATTTCCAAAAATTTACTTAAAAATGACGAAAATTTTCTCAAATTGTGGTTGTATACACAGGTAAATCGTGTTATAATATTTAAGTATTATAAAAAATATATAATTATGTTCATATTTATAAAAATGCTTGAGGAATAATCGAAATTTCTCTTTGTATATAAAATTCCTAAAACATTGATATAGAGAATTATGAATAACAACATTAGGAGGACAAATGTTTACAAAGGATATTGGAATTGATTTGGGAACTGCCAACACTTTGGTTTATATGAGAGGAAAAGGAATAATCATCAGAGAACCCAGCGTTGTTGCCGTTGATGTTAAATATGACAGAGTACGCTATGTGGGACAGGAAGCAAAGGACGTAATCGGACGCACCCCCGGTTCTATAAAAGCTGTAAGACCGTTAAAGGACGGAGTTATCGCAGACTTTGATATAACCACAAGTATGCTTCAGGAGTTTATAAAAAAAGCATTAAAAGGCAGAGCGTTCACAAAAGCAAGAGTTATTATATGTATACCCTCGGGAGTTACTGCGGTTGAGCGCCGTGCGGTAAAGGAAGCAACCCAAAACGCAGGAGCAAAGAGAGTATCTATTATAGAAGAGCCTATGGCGGCGGCAATAGGAGCGGGACTTCCCGTGGCTGAGCCTACAGGAAGTATGATAGTGGATATTGGCGGCGGCACAAGCGAGGTTGCGGTTATATCCTTAGGCGGAATTGTAACCTCTCGTTCCGTAAGAGTTGCAGGCGATGAATTTGATTCCTCTATCATAAATTATATAAAGAAAAAATACAACCTGCTTATCGGTGAAAGAACAGCGGAAAACATTAAAATCGGAATCGGTTCCGCATACCCTTATGCTGACAACGAGCCTGTGCTTGATATTAAGGGCAGAAATCTTATGAACGGCTTGCCCGAGAACATCACAGTGTCCAGCGAAGAAATCAGAAGCGCTCTTGCAGAGCCTTTAAGCAATGTAATCGAAGCAATAAAAATCACTCTTGAGAAAACGCCTCCTGAGCTTGCGGCGGATATTATAGATCAAGGAATTATGTTGGCAGGCGGCGGCGCATTATTAAAAGGTCTTGATTTGTTAATCAACCACGAAACGGGAATGCCGGTAAAAATTGCGGAGCGTCCTCTTGACTGCGTTGCCGACGGAACAGGTGCTGTTTTGGAAAATATCGACAAGCTTGCCGATGTTCTTGACGACGATGAAAAATCATATTATTGATTTTTTACTTCGAAATAACATATCATTATAATCTGAAAAAAAGGTTTGTGAACGGATTTTTGATGATTATTTGATATTTGATGTTAATAAATTTAGGTGTTAGTATTTCTTATTTGATTTTGTTTGTATACTCTTATGTTCAATATCAGGCAGTATTTGTATTCTTTTATAGCTGTGATTTGAATAAAAGGTTTGCAACGGTAAAAATGTATGCCGCCTAATTTTGACAAGCTTTCTAAAGTCGGTTTATACCGGCTTTTGATATATGGGGAGTATGTATGAAAGAGTTTTTTCACACGCTAAAATTTAAAATACTTGTCTGTATATTTGCGCTGCTTTTGGGCTTTTTGATATATGTTGCAATATCGGCAGGAGCTTCCACGTGGCCTAAGAAGATACTTGAAACAATAACCACTCCGTTTGTTCATCTTTCCACTACCATTTCCGATTGGATGGAGGACACTGTTGACAAATTTGCAAACGCAGATAAATACAAGAAAGAAAACGAGCTTTTAAAGGAACAGTTGGCGGGAATTTATCAAGATGTTCTCGATAAAGAAAAGTTGGAAAAGGAAAATAATCAGCTGAAGGAAATGCTTGAAATATCGGAGAATCACAAGGATTTCAAGTGGAGTCCTCCCTGCTCCGTAATTGCACGAAACGCTTCCGATATAACAGGCGGCTTTACCATAAACAGAGGAACTAAGGATGGGATTTCTCTTTACGACCCCGTTTTTACCAAGATAGGGCTGGTGGGAACGGTAGTGGAGGTTTCCGAATTCTATTCAATCGTTTCAACCGTAATTTCTCCCGATATAAATATTGGCGTTCAAGGCAGCGAGTGTTCAGCTCTGGGCGTTATCGAGAACGATCTAAAACACGCTTCCGACGGACTTTGCGTAATGAATTATGTAAGCGGGGACAGCGGAATAAAAGAGGGAGAGCTTATTATTACCTCGGGAAGCACATTTTTCCCCGAAAAGCTTATAGTGGGAAGCGTTAAAGAGATAGAAAAAGGGGACGACGGCTTATCTATTCACGTTTTAATAGAACCCTCCGTTAATTTATTTAACGTTTCCAACGTTTTTGTACTTATTGATTTTGAAGGCAAAGGAAAAGACTGATAGTATAGCTGTATAATTTCTCAAAGGATAATTAAATGCGATATAAAATAAATTCTCCTGTTGCATACACAAGAAAGATGAAAACCAAAGTGTTTTTCAGGTGGTTTTTATATTTCTTAACATTGGCTGTTGTTTATTCTGTAATGAGCTGCGGAATATTCGGTATTTCTATGCCTTATTTTATTATTTCCTTGGCAATGGCGGTTTCAATGAGAGAGCAGGAGTTTTCCTCGTCTATATACGGAATAATATGCGGCTTTATGTTAGATATTGCCACAGGAACTATTTTCGGATTTTATGCCGTTTGGCTGATGCCCTGCTGTTTTTTGGCTTCTTTGTTTTCGCGAAACTTGGTAAAGGTGAATTTTGTCAACCATATTTTGTTTACCGCCGCAAGCACCTTGTTTTCGTTTGGAATGAGCTTTTTGTTTAATTATGTGATTTGGAACACTGCGGACAGAAGTATTATTATTACGGAAATTCTTATTCCCTCTTTTTTTGCTACGGTTTTAACAGCTCCTCTTGTTTATTTTCTGATTAAATTTATTTCAGGCAAGTTTGGATTGACTAATGACCCGGGCTTTGAAAACGCTTTAGAAGAAATGGAAGAAAAAGCGCAGGAGCAAAATAATAACTAAGTTGCAGATTATAATTCAAATAAGATAAAAATTAAGAGTTTTGAAAGGACTGTAAATGAGAATCGGTTCAATTATAAGAAGTACGATTTTAATTATAATAACTTTTATATTTGCATTTTTGGCAGCCGTACAGCTGATGAAAATACAAATTGTCGACGGCGATTACTATGCCTCTCAAACGGAAAAATTTTTGGAGGGACAGCAGTCTATTTCCGCCGCAAGAGGGCAAATTGCCGATGCAAAGGGAAATGTATTGATTTCCAATAAAAGCGTATATAAAATCATAATCCAAAAGTCATTTTTTCCCTCTGACAGACAAAATGACATTATAGCTCAAACCATATCCATTCTTGAAAAAAATAACGAAGAATGGAACGACGGAGTACCGATTTCCAAGGAACAGCCCTTTACCTTTTTATCCGATGTCAAGGAAGAGCAGCTGGATAAATTTAAGGAAAGCATAAAGCTTAACGTTGACGCAACGGAAGAAAACTGCATTAAGGCAATGGCGGAAAGATATAAGATCGACACCGAAAAATATGACAAGCGTATGGTAAGGCTTATTGCGGGAGTGCGCTATGAAATGGTTAAAAAGGACTTTTCCGCAGACAACCGCTTTGTGTTTGCCGATGACGTTTCCATTGACACCGTTTTAAAGCTGAAGGAGAAGGGCTTTGTTCTGCAAGGGGTGGAGGTTTCTCAAGAGCCTGTCCGTGTTTATACAAGAGGCGATATTGCCCCTCATATTTTAGGAACAATCGGCGCAATTACCAAGGACGAGTACGAAGCCACCAAGGATTCCAACGGCAACACTGTTTACACTCTCAACGACCTTATAGGCAAAACAGGCTTGGAATACGGTATGGAATCCACCTTAAAAGGAACTGAGGGAGTGCGTACCATTGTACGAAGCACAAAAGGCGATGTGGTTTCAGATACCGTAACAACGCCGGTTAATCCGGGAAACAGCCTTAAGCTTACTATTGATACTCAATTTCAAAAGGATTTACAGGATATAGTTGTAAATCATATGAATTGGCTTCATTACTTTTTTGAAGATCCTGTATGGGGACACGATTGCGACGCAGGCTCAATAGTTGTGTTAGATGTAAAAACAGGTGCTGTTTTGGGAATGGCAAGCTATCCCACCTTTGATTTGTTGGAATATGAAAAAGATCCTGCGGGTGTAGCCAACGGAAAAGACGGAATGTCTATGTTTCATATGGCTACCGAAGGCTTGTTCCGCCCCGGCTCTGCGTTTAAAACTATAAACGCCACAGCGGGCTTGTGTGAAGGATATATAGATCGCAACACTCCTGGAATTTGCACGGGAAAGTATACTTATTACAGCGATTATCAGCCTATATGCTCCGGACATCATTACGGATATAACGTTGCACAAGCTCTTTGGGTGTCTTGCAATATTTTCTTCTATGATTTGGCAAGGCGTATGGGAATAGATACTTTGGCGGATTATGCAACAAAATTCGGTTATGGAACAGATTTGGGTCTTGAAATACCATGCGCTAAAGGACAGATGACCACAGTGGAAAACTATGAGCGCTCCACAGGATTGGAGTGGGACGTGGGACAGGTTATACAAGCGGGAATAGGACAAAGCGTAACTCAAGTTACTTCATTGAACTTAGCTGTTCAGGCAATGACCTTGGCAAACAAGGGTGTAAGATATAAGCCTTATTTGGTGGACTCGGTATGGAATTATGACTATTCGGAGCAGATTTCCAAAACCCAGCCTACCGTTGCCGAAAGAATAGACGATAACGGCACAAACGCTTTTGATACGGTGCGGGAAGGTATGATAATGGTAAGCTCATGGTGTACTTGGCCTATTTGGGGAGGACAAAACAGCATTTTTGATTATCTTCCCGGAAAGATTGCCATAAAAACAGGTACTGCCCAAATGGACTCTATAAAAAAATACTTTGCATCAACCGTTATGGGCTATTATCCCGCAGAAGATCCTCAGATTGCTTTTGGAGTTATTTTCAGCAAGGGTGAATTTTCACGTTACTGTCTTAGAAATATAATTGACTCTTACTTTTATAATTGCTATCAGCCTGATTTGGATGAAGAAGGCAATGTGGTAACTCCTTGGAAGAGGTGGACGGATACAAACAAGACGCCTATAAGATAATTAAAGAGCAGCTTAAACAAGCTGCCGAAATTGCAAAGCAATTTCGAGGTTCAGT
>CAZRRT010000098.1:758-8590 GCA_964602605.1 uncultured Ruminiclostridium sp. | reverse complement strand
CCTTTATCTGTTCTCTCGGATCTTTAAATATATTGTCGTTGGGATCGCTGGTGACATAGTGAATGGTTAAATCCGAATGATCACAGATCTAGTCTATCATATCCGCATAATATTTAAAGAAGCCGTTAGCTTCGGAATAAATCATAAGCTCCTTGTTTTTTTCGGAAGAAAATCTTTTGTAATCAGCTTTTTCACGCTTGGAGTATTTGCGGCGTTCTTGCTCCTTTAACTGCGCCTGCTCCTTTGTTTTCAGCAAAAGCTCGTAATCCACATATTTTTTCGGTGGAATTACAGCGTTAATTATAAACATAACAAGTATTGCAAACAAATTTCCGAAAATCCAATATAAACCTACTCCGCCCGGCACAAGAAAGGCAAAGTAAGTGGAAAAAGCAATCATAAACACTGTTGTCGCCATTTTTAAAAACTTCTCCTGAGCAACCTGAAGTACGTTTATTCTGTTTTGGGCAAAGCACATAAGCCATGCGGAGAAGCCCGAAAGCACAGGGAATATCAGCATTTCCTGATGCTCGGTAAAAGAGGGGCGCAAGCTTAAATCAAGTCCCAAAAAGTTCATATTCAGATTTTGTATGGAGTTTATAATATCGCTTGAAACGCCGTTGGGAAAAACGCCGTTTCTTATCTGCTCCAAAATTGACAGCTGGTACATATTTCCTGCATCGGTGATTTGCAGGGTGTTTATCAGCCAATCCTTCATCTGCATAATAACATCGTTCGGAATGTTAAGCACATAAGAAAGAGGACGATAAATAACTCCCACCAATCCCAAAACCAGCGGAATTTGTATCAGCAAAGGAACAGTGCTGAGAAACGGGTTATATTTGTATTTTTTATATAATTTCAACTGCTCGTCCGTAAATTTATCCTTGTCGTCAATGTATTTGATTTTTAAAGCGTTAAGCTCAGGCTGCATTTTAACCATTCTGATAGAGTTTTTTTGCAGCAGAATATTTACGGGAAAAAGAATTGCCTTTGTAAGCAGGGTGAACACAATGATGCTCAGTCCGTAGTTTTTTACCAAGTAATAGCAAAACAGCATTACATAGCCTAAAATGCTTACTAAAAATTCAATGATTGAATCCATATATACCACCTTTAATATAAGGTAAAAACCAATTTTTCTTGTTTAATTACAGTAAATAGTAATGAAAATTGCCGTTTACTGTAAATTGTTTTTATTCAAAATGTTTTTAATCGTCGCCCAACAAATCGTCTTTTTCTTCGGATTTGTTTTGTTTTTTGTCGTTGTCGTCGTCATCGCCCAACAAATCGTCTGCGCTTACAACAGAACCTTCGCTGTCGTTCTCGGTTTTTATATTCTGTACTTCTTCCTCGCCTTTGTTTTTCTTAAACGCACGTTTTATCTTGTTGAAAAAGATTCCGAACACTGTGCCGCATGCGATTACCACGCCTACGATAATCTGAATCACATAGCTGGCGGTGGCGGGATCTATATATGCGCAAACCGACTGTGTTAACAATAATAATGCGCAGGCTGCATAAAAACCAAATCTCAATACTTTTCCTTTTTTTGTCATTTTAATTCTCCTTTTCAAATTATTCTTTTCTTTTTATTTTTTATCAAATTCATTTTAGACAGCAGTAAGCTTATCCGTTACCATAATTGATATTACGCAATATGCTCCTCTTTTTCAGTCCACTATATGAATTGAAAATCAAAACTAATTACTTAAAATAGGTGAATTGCATTAGGTCTTTCTTTTCAAAACAGTATAATTATACCATATAATATTATAATTGTCAATCTTAAATTGGTTTTGATTTTATTCCCTAAATTTTCTGAATTTACTGCCGATAATATAGATAAGAGATAAAGTCTGACTAAAGCAAAGATGAAAGAAGGCATTGTATGGCAATAAACAAGTTAGGCTCACCGATGCAAGCACCGATTACCTACACTCCCACTAAATACGGTTCAAAGGATAAACAGACAAAATCAGGCAAAACCGATACCTTTGTGCTTACAAAAGAGGGACAGGATTATTTAGCAAGAAAAAACGCCGAAAAAACCGAAAATTCCATACTGCAAAAGGACGGCTTTTTAAAGGATAAAAACAACTCGTTTATAGAGATGCAGGCTTATATGAAACAGCTTGAGGAATCTAAAAAGGACAAAAGCAGCGACAGATTTCAGGATTTGGCAAAATGTATGAAAATTGCCGCCCGTATAATGCACGGCGATAAAGTTCCGATGAAGGATATGAAGTTTTTGGCGGAAAAAAATCCCGATATGTTCAGAAATGCAATTATGCTAAAACAGCATAATCCCGAACCAAAGAAATATAAAAGCGTTTTGGACGATGATGACGAGAACGCTGAAAATGATTCTTTGGTTTCCGCAATTTCCGATACCGCCGCTGTCGACGATCCTACTGCCGTTTTGGCTGAAGGTCTTGACGGTTTGAGCGTTTAAAATAACGTTTTATCTGATTTCCGGTGTTTTCATTTACTGTGAGAATATCGGAATTTTTATTTGTATTTTTATTGACATTTATAATTTAAAATAGTATTATTATAATATACATATTTTGAATTTTTTTGTATTTTTGAAAGGGGCGGCTATGAAAAACAATATTAAACGAGCATTAACCCTTATTCTTTCGGCGGCTTGCCTTTTAACGGGCTGTTCAAGTAACCAGCCTCAGGTGGATATTCCGCAAGGCGATTATGTATCCACTCCCTTTGCAAGTGAAAGCGCCGCCGATATAACCGAAAGCATTCACACAACTGTTGACACTGCGCAAGCAGAATCAAACTCAAGCTCTTCATCTGAAAACAGCACAACTGCCAATAATTTGGACAACATCTCACAGGATAATAATTCACAGTCCCCGACCCATACCGCTGCTCAACAAAAGCCTTCATCAACTCAAAAGCCTTCACAAACACAGCAAAAGCCCACTGCGCCAACGCAGCCCGTAATTACCACAACCGCTAAAAAGCCAAGTAACCCTCCTTCAAATCCAAGCGGAAATTTTGAAGCAAGCTGGAAAACAGGCAACACTTGGGAGGAAGGCGGAAAGAAATGCGGCACCTGCGAATTGACTGTCACCAATAAAAGCGGCGGTAATCTTAGCAGCTGGAATATTTCTTTTACCGTGCCAAACGGCTTTGCTATAACCTCCTCTTGGAGCGGAATTTTTTCCGTTAGCGGCACAACGGTTAATGTCAAAAACGAAACCTATAACGGCAATTTTGCAAACGGCACTTCTATAACAATAGGCTTTAACTACAGCTGTTCTTCTGCTTTTACCCCTCCTTCTAATATTACCATTAACGGCAAATCCGCAGGAAGCGGCGGCGGAGGAAACGAAGGCGGCAATAATCCTCCCGTGACCACAGCGCAGAATCCTGTAAATCCGCTGCCCGCACCTGTATCCAACGGATTGGTCAAGGATCACGGCAAGCTTTCGGTCAAAGGAACTCAATTAGTTGACAAAAACGGAAAAAACTTTCAGCTTAAAGGAATGAGCACACACGGAATAGCGTGGTTTCCCGATTTTATTAACAAGGACGCATTTAAAACTCTCCGCGACGATTGGAATACCAACGTTATAAGGCTTGCTATGTACACTCACGAATACGGCGGTTATTGCAGCGGCGGCGATAAGAATTACCTTAAATCCCTTATAGATAAGGGCGTTCAAGCGGCAACCGATTTGGGAATGTATGTTATTATAGATTGGCACGTTCTTCAGGAGCAAAGTCCACAAAAATACAAAGATGAAGCAAAGGCGTTTTTCAAAGAAATTTCCGCCAAATACAAGAATTACGAAAATGTTCTTTACGAAATATGCAACGAGCCTAACGGAAGCATTTCTTGGAACAGCGATGTAAAAAGCTACGCCGAGGAAATTATACCGATTATCCGCAAAAATTCACCCGACTCGGTTATTATAGTAGGAACTCCCACATGGAGTCAGGATATTGACAAAGCGGCGGCAGATCCTATTAAAGAGAAAAACGTGATGTATGCGCTTCACTTTTATGCGGCTACTCATAAAGAATGGCTAAGACAAAGGGTTACTGATTGCTATAACAAAGGGCTGCCTATCTTTGTAACTGAATTTGGCTGCTGTGACGCTTCAGGCAACGGCGCCAACGATTTCTCTCAGACCAAAGAATGGCTCAGTCTTTTAGACAGCTATGGAATAAGCTATTGCAACTGGAATTTGGCTAACAAGGACGAAGCCTCCTCCGCCTTTAAATCAAGTGCTTCCGCAAACGGAAATTGGAAAGAATCCGATATGTCGGAATCGGGAAAATGGATAAGAAAGTGGTTTAGAGGAGAAAACTAATACTGCATAATGGCAGAAAATATATATGTAATTAAGCGACAAAGTTGAAGCCGTTAATTCTATGATGTTTAGTTATTTATAATAAAAAAAATCCGAGAAGAGTTTTATTCTCGGATTTTTTTATGTAATAAATGATAAGAAAAAAGTTATTAAGCAGAAGGAACTGTTAAGTCATATATTTAGGCTTCCACTTCCCTGTTGCATAATGAATAATAAACAATATAAACAATAAAATATTATGCCCAATCATACACGCCCAAGCGGAGATTAAACCGTAGCCTAAAATCTGCGTACAGATAAATGTTCCTACAATTCTTACTCCCCACATACCAAGCACATTAAAAACAAAAGGCGTTATTGTTTTTCCCGCTCCCTGCATAATTCCCTCGGCAACGATAGGAACGCCATAGAAAGGCTCGGAAACAGCAACCATACGCAATACAGCAACACCCAAGCTTATTACCTCGTTATCCTTGGAGAAAATTCTCATCAGCTGAGTGGCGAATAAAAACAGCAGTCCTCCCGAAACAATCATCAATATTATTACCAAAGGAATAGCGACTTTTGCAAGACTTGAAAGCCGCTCCTTGTCCCTTGCTCCGCAGGCGTTGCCCGAAAGAGTAGCCGCAGCGGTCTGCATTCCGTAGCCGGGAATGTAAAAGGCGGATTCAACCGTATTTGCTATGGTGTGAGCGGCAGTAGCCGTTTCTCCCAAGGAATTTATCATTGAAGCAAAAGCCACATAGCCGAAGGATGTTGCAAATCTTTGAAGCATATTGGGAACAGCAACTCTCATACAAGGCTTTAATATGGCAATATCGGGGCGAAGTCTTTGTCCCTTCGGTGAAATAATCTTGTGCTTCCACAAAATAACGGTTATCAGTATTCCTCCGACGGTGTAAGCAGCTGCGCTGGCAAACGCCGCTCCCTCAATTCCCCAGCCTGCTCCGTAAACTGTATAGTCCATTCCGAGCAAGGTCATATCTCTTGTGGGATATATTAGGAAGAAATTCAGCACTATGTTTATAATATTTACAAATATTCCGATTATCATAGGTGACTTTGTATCGCCTACCGACCTCAGCACTGTTCCGAAAATAATGCTTGCCGTTCTGAATAGCATAGGAGAATACAAAATGAGAAAATAACGGGACGCCATTTCTCTTATATTAACGTCTACCTGCATCCACACGGGAACAAGTCCGCTTAACGAGGTGGTTATAACAGTGAACAGTATCCCCACTGCGATAACCGCCATAAACGCCTGTCCCGAGGCTTTTTTTGCATCCTGCTGTCTGCCCGCCCCCATAGCCTGTGAAATGTAAGCAAGAAAGCCTACTCCGATAGCGGAAACGGTGCTTCCCACAAGCCAATTAACCGTTCCTGTCGAGCCTACCGCAGCGGTAGCCTGCTTTCCCAAAGCTCCCACCATAGCGGTGTCTATGTACTGTACCGCCGTTTGCATAACCTGCTCCAAAACTGTGGGCCACGCCAACGAAAGTATCACAGGCAGCATATACAAGGCGCTTTTTTTCTTATTTCCGTTTTTTCTCATCAGCTGTTTTTGTCTACTTGGTGAAACTGCTTTAAATTGCCGATTTTTTCGTTTCTTTCTTCAAGAACCTTTTCCACTTCCGTCCATTCAAGCCCTTGATTGGCGGCAAGCACCATTATATGATACAAAAGGTCGTTTATCTCGTTCATAAGCTCCTCGTTATTTCCGTTTTTGGCGGCAATAACCGTTTCCGTTGCTTCCTCGCCAACCTTTTTGCATATCTTGTCAACGCCCTTGTCAAAAAGATAAGCGGTGTAACTGTTTTCCTGTGCAATTCCCTTTTCATAGTCGGATTTGCGCTGTTTTATTACTTCAAAAATTTCTTGATATACGGTCATGGTTTTTCCTTTCATTTTCAAGTATATTGTTTTGCACCAAAATTCCGAGAAATATTTTAGTGGTTTTACTTATTGCAAAATATGTGCATTATCCATTGATGAACATTATACTACATTATATAAATTACGTCAAGAAGGTTTATTGTTAATAATAATATCCAAAAAATATTTTATAAAAACATTGACAAATTTATATATAGTGTTATAATAAAAAATGTATAGGGGACGGCACCCATAATAAAAAACAGCATACACATATTATACAGTTGCAAGGGGGAAAGAAACCCATCACAAAAAACATTATTGTAACAGACGAATTCGGAAATAAGCTTGCACAGACTTACCCTAAAAGGGCTAAGGGCTTAATTAAAAAAGGGCGTGCCGAGCAGATCGGTGAAAACGAAATTCGTCTTTTGAGCTGTTCGGTTATGCCTTGTCAGGAGGATAAAATGAACACTTTAAATAATTTCACCGATAATAACATCAGCATTGATCTCGAAATGGGAGAAGCAATCGAAGCATCAGAAGAAAAAATTTACACTGGCGCAGATATGCTTCACGCCAATGAACCCGTAAGTGTATACGATATGGATAAGGATATGAGCGGTAATTCAGCAAAGCTTATCTTCTTTAACGCAAGAGAGTGGGAGTCAAGCAAGGACTGCGACAAATCAGTCGCTTCCCGTTCCTTTATTTCCGATCCCTTCGGCGGACTTACGGAGGCTTACACCGTGGGGAATTGGTCTTGGGATTGGTCGCAGATTGAAACCAAGGATATACCCTTGGAAAAGAACACCGATTACGAATTTATTTTTTGGCTCAACGGCGGAGAAAATGACCGAAACGACGAGATCTGCCGATTTGAGATAATGTTTGACAACGATTACGAAAATCGGTATTCTTACAATCTGAACCGCAACTTTATCAAGTACAGAAAGTATTACAAGGGTTGGTATCTCTACGTTATTCCCTTTAACACAGGAAATTCCTGCTATACCAAATTCCGCTTCATTTCCACCCGTACATACAGCACTCTTATGAGAGCAGAGCCTTTGGAAAAATATGCGGATTTGCCCGAGGAAACGCCTATTGAGGGGCTTCCTCAACGCCACAACATAATTTTCAGCGAGGGTTACCCAAGAAACAGCTGGTGGTCTTCTCAGGTCTTTCCTCAGAAAAACGGACAATCGGATTCGGACAATAATTCCTCTCAGAATAACAGCTTTGGCGATATTATGTCAAAGAGTATTGCAAGCGCTTTCGGCTTTGACGACGAGAAAATGGAGAGTATCGGCGAAGCGGTAAAACAGCGTATTCAGGAGGAGCTTGAGGACGAGTTGAACGCTGACGATTTGGCGGACGAGCTGATGTGTAATATTGACATCGGTGAAATCAAAGAGCAAATTATCCAACAGATTAGGGACAGTATTAAATAACATTAAGTACCATTTATTCCGATATGGGATAAATGGTACTTTTATAATTTTTTCTCTTAAATCGGAGAAGTTTGCAGATATTATTCTTCCGAATAAATTTCATTTTCAGTTGCTTCCTCGCCAACCTTTTTGCATATCTTGTCAACGCCCTTGTCAAAAAGAT
>CAZRRT010000098.1:0-658 GCA_964602605.1 uncultured Ruminiclostridium sp. | reverse complement strand
AAGCAGTGTAGCTGTTTTCCTGTGCAATTCCCTTTTCATAGTCGGTTTTACGCTGTTTTATTACTTCAAAAATTTCTTGATATACGGGTATGGGGTTTTCCTTTCAAAATCAAATATATTGTCCTGCCTGAGCTCTCCACATTTCAGCATATTTGCCGCCGTTTTCAAGCAGCTCCGAGTGGCTTCCCTCTTCAATGATCCTGCCTTTTTCAAGCATATAAATTCGGTCTGCAATTCTTGTGGTGGAAAGTCGGTGAGAAATAAATACCACCGATTTGTTTTCTGCGGCTGTAAGCATAGAATGATTTAAATGATACTCCGCAATGGGATCAAGCGCCGATGAAGGCTCATCGAGAATAATCAGATTGGCGTCCTTGCAGAAAACTCTTGCAACCGCAAGCTTCTGTCCCTCGCCTCCCGAAAGATTAACGCCATTATCCTCAAATTCGGAAGTAAGATTGGTTTTAAGTCCGTTAGAAAGAGATTTCAGTCTTTCTCCGAAGCCGCTCTTTTCAATAGCCGAAATAACCTTGCTGTCCGAGGCAGCTTCTTCAAAATCAAGCAGAACATTTTCCTTTACCGTTGCAGCGAAAATTTTGAAATCCTGAAACACTGTGCCTATCATTCTGCGGTACTCTTCAACATTATACTCCTTAAT
>CAZRRT010000097.1:0-8688 GCA_964602605.1 uncultured Ruminiclostridium sp. | reverse complement strand
TGACACACGCAGATGTGAAAAACAAAATAAAACATATATCTGCCAGCAGAGCAAAGCGCTAATGCAGAGCCGCCACTGTCAGTGGGAATAAAACAGAGGTGACACACGCAGATGTGAAAAATCAAATAAAACATAAATCTGCCAGCAGAGCAAAATCTTAAAGCGATAATTAGAACATACAAAACCCAAATGGCAATTATACTATAAAAATAAAGCGCAGCAGCAGAGATAAACCGCCCAACGCAGTGAAGCAACCTCAACGCAGTGAGCAAGCCCAACGCAGTTGGCATCAAGAAACAATCACAACCTCCGCCCCATTTTTAAAAATATCCCCTTTAATTTCAAAATCGGAAATTTCCGCCGTAATCTTCTCCTTGGGAATTTCAAATTTCTCGGGAGAAACGCTTCCCTTTGGGAACGAGAGAATACACTCCCCCGACTGCGCCGTAAATCCGTTTTCGGTGTAACTAACAGCTGCCGACGAATCCTGCACAAAGGTTTCCAACGCCGAAATAATAACTCCCGTCATAGAATTGGAAAAATCATCGGTCAGCTTTTCGGCTGAAAGATCGTCAAGCGCCGCAGAAAACCCCTCCTTTGAGTAGGAAAAGGTTACCCCCTGCATCGGGTAAGGCTCTGTAAAGGTTACGTTCCAAGTGCCGATTCCACTGCGGCTGATTTTTGCGGTGCAGTGCTGTTCTCCCTGCGTTATTTTTGCAGTCATATCAAAGCACTTGTTTAAATCGGGAGCTTTTGGCGTAAGTATTCCCCCGTTGCTGCCGCAAGCCGCCAAAATTAAGGCGCAAACAGATATAAATCCCGTTCTTAAAGCTTCTTTTAAAAACTTCATATGTCCTCCAAAAGGACCACTTTATTAGCCGTCACTTTACCATTTTAAATATTACCAAATCCGACTTAAAAATTTTTCCTAAAGCAATTTGCCTTTAAGCGGATAATACAGCATTATCTCAACTCGGGAAGCACACAAAGCTCCTCCGCCACCTCGCTTGCCAAAACGCAGGCGGGATTTTTCCTTTTAACAATGCTGTCTGCGGCTTTCCCGTGAAGATACGCCCCTAAAACAGCAGCATAAAATGGATCTGTTCCCTGCGCTGCAAGTCCCGCAATAATGCCGGTAAGCACATCGCCGCAGCCTGCTTTTGCAAGAGCGTTATTTCCGCTGCCGTTAATATATACCCTTCCGTCGGGAGCGGCGATTATTGTGTTTTCTCCCTTTAACAGCAAAATAACGTTGTATTCACAGGCAAAGCTGCGGGCAAGATTTAATCTGTCCCACTGAATTTCAGCTGCCGTTTTTCCGGTAAGCCTTGCAAATTCTCCCGGGTGAGGCGTCATAATCAGCGGAGCTTTTGGACGGCTGTTGTCCTTTAGAACATTTATATTATTTTTCAGACAATTTATTCCGTCTGCGTCCAAAATTATGGGACAATTTGTATTTTTCAGCACAAAATCAACAATTTCTATTCCGTCCGATGTATTTCCTATGCCGCAGCCCAAGGATACCGCTGTGGCATTTTTCAAGCGCTGCTCCAGCTCCCCAACACAGCTTTTATCAATAAATCCTTTTTCATTTTGAGGAAGAACATTAAAAACACACTCCGGCAGGCTAACGGCGCAGGCGTCGGCACATTCCTTTACCGAAGCCAAGGTAACAAGTCCCGTCCCTATTCTTAAAGCCGCCCTTGAGGATAACAAAGCTGCGCCTCTGTAACAGCTGCTGCCTGCAATATTAAGCAGCTTTCCGAAGCTGCCCTTGTTGGCGCTTGATTTTCTTTTGGGAAGATATTTTAATATGTCATTATCCGTAAATATTCCGTCATAATCGGTATAGCAGTCGCGGGAAATTCCAATATCTATTATGCAAATCTCCCCGCAAAAGTCACGGCACGGGTAATTTAACAGTCCCGTTTTCATAGCCGCAAGCACAAGGGTTATATCGGGCTGAAAGCTGTGAGGGGCGATAATTCCCGTATTTCCGTTTATACCGCTGGGTATGTCTGCCGATATTTTTAACGCCCTGCAATTTTCTGCATTGTGGGTAAAATCAAAAAGCCTTGACACATTTTCATCAAGCTCCCCGTGAAAGCCTGTGCCGAACACGCAGTCCACAATAACATCTGCCGAATTTAACAATCCCTTTGCTTTTTCCTCTTCCCCCTGCCAACACACAGTGCTTAGCGGAATATCGTGCCTTTCTATACAGGCTTTAGCTGTATCGGTATCGGGAATGTGAGAGGTCAGTATAACGCTTGTCTTTGCCCCGTTTTCCGTAAGCAAATAGGACAGCTCCATTCCGTCGCCGCCGTTGTTTCCGCTGCCGCAGATTATTGCAAAACGGGTTTCTTTCAAGTCCTTTCCCAAAGCCTTTAATTTTGCGTTTATAAATTCAAAGCAGCCTTTAGCCGCATTTTGCATAAGGGCAACACGGCTTACTCCCTTTTGCTCGGATAATATTTCAGCCTTTGACATTTGCTTTGTGTTTACCGAATAAATCATATTTTCCCCCATTACTCCGAAAAGCTTTCCAAAAACTCCTTCATTACAGCCAAAACATCGTCCTTGGGATTAAGGGCAATTTTTATATTGACCTTTCCGGCTTTTTCGATAGTGTTAAGGCTTAAACGCTTTGCAATATTTTCATTGCATTTGCCTAATTTTTCAAAGCTTATTTTTTCGGTGTAGAATATAACGCTGTCCTCGTTCTGCACAATTTCCGTGATATTTGCCTTTTCCGCCATATTCCGCAAAAGAGCGATTTTTATTAAGCTGAACACCGATTTCGGCACATCGCCGTAGCGGTCGATAAGCTCGTCTGTCACATCAAGGCTGTCCTGCTCGTTTTTAATTGACGCTATTTTGCGGTAGCAGGTTATGCGCTGTGCGGAGCTTGGCACGTAGGTATCGGGAATGTAAGCGTCTACCTTTAAGTCGATAAGGCAGGCTTTCGCCTCCTCCGCCTTTTGTCCGTTTTTCTCCTTAACCGCCTGATCCAACAGCTTTAAATACATATCATAGCCTACCGCCGTCAAATGTCCCGACTGATGCGCTCCCAAAATAGAGCCTGCTCCCCTTATTTCCAAATCACGCATAGCAATTCTGAAGCCGCTGCCGAATTTGGTAAATTCCCGTATTGCTTCAAGCCTTTTGGTGGCGATCTCAGACAATATTTTCCCCTTTTTAAAAGTAAAGTAAGCAAAGGCACGGCGGTTTGTGCGTCCTACTCTTCCTCTTAATTGGTGAAGCTGGGCAAGCCCCATATTTTCCGCATTTTCTATTATAAGAGTATTTACATTAGGCACGTCCACGCCCGTTTCTATAAGAGTTGTGCAGACAAGCAGATTTATTTCTCCGTTTAACAACTTAGTCCACACTTCAAGCAGTTCTTCCTCCTCCATTTTTCCGTGTGCAATTCCGATATTCGCCTCGGGAACAAGCTCGTGTAGTTTTGCGGCGCAGCTTATTATGCTTTCCACACGGTTGTGGATATAATAAACCTGTCCGTTTCTTCTAAGCTCTTTGTTAATTGCGGCTGCCACAACTCCCCAATCGTGCTCCATTACAAAGGTAGTGATAGGCTGTCTGTCCTGGGGGGGAGTTTCAAGCACGCTCATATCCCTTATTCCCGTCATCGCCATATTTAAGGTTCTGGGAATAGGCGTTGCGGATAGAGTTAATATATCCACTCCCGAAAACATTTCCTTAAACTTCTCCTTGTGCGCCACGCCGAAACGCTGCTCCTCGTCAATGATAACAAGACCCAAATCCTTAAACTCCACGTCCTTTTGAACAAGCCTGTGAGTACCGATAACCATATCCACCATACCTTTTTTAAGCTGAAGCAGCACCTGCTTTTGTTCCTTTGGAGTAATAAACCTCGACAATAAGGCAATTTTAACGGGATAGCCCTCAAACCTTCTTAATACCGTCTGATAATGCTGCCATGCAAGAACGGTGGTAGGGCATAAAAGAGCGCACTGCTTTCCGTCCATAACGCACTTAAACGCACCTCTTAAAGCCACCTCGGTTTTCCCAAAGCCCACGTCGCCGCAAAGCAGCCTATCCATTGGCGCTTCTCTTTCCATATCCGCCTTAATCTCTGCGGCGCACCTTAGCTGATCCTCTGTTTCCACATAGTTAAAGCGGTTTTCAAATTCCTCCTGCTCTCTGTCGTCGGGAGAAAAGACAAAGCCCTTGCTTTTAAGCCGCTTTGAGTATAATTCTATAAGCTCGTTCGCCATTTCCTTGGCGGCTGATTTTGCCTTGGTTTTCGCTTTTTGCCATTGGTCTGTGTGGAGATTGGATAATTTTACCGTATTTGTATCTGCGCTTCCGATATATCGGGAAATTAAATCCAGCTGAGTTACAGGCACATAAAGCACATCTGTTCCCGCATACTGTATTTTAATAAAATCCTTATTGACCTTGCCGTCCCGAATATTCTCAACGCCCTTGAAAACGCCTATTCCGTAAGTATTATGCACCACCAGCTCGCCCGGATTTATCTCGTCGAGGGAGTTTATTATCTCAGCCTTTTTCCGTTTGGGAGCTGCTTTTTTTATAGAGGTGACGGCGGTGTGGGAAAGACAGACGTATTTTGCATCGGGGTAGTCAAAGCCCGAGGACAGCATACCCGATAGTATTGTTATCTTGTTTTTTACGGGCTTAGAGGGATTTGCACAATATTCGGCGGAAAATCCGTCCCTTGTTAAATCCTCCGCTAAATTTTTCGCACCCTTTTCTGTGCCTGCAAATATGGCGATATTATAGCCGTTATCCCTATAGTCGGAAAGCTGCTCCTTTAAAACGCCGTATTCGCCGCTCCACAAGGAAACGGAATTAGCCTGCACGGGAATAATCTGGTCAAGAGAAAGTCCTCCCCCTCTTATAAAGTTGTCAAGATAAAGTCTTAGCTTGCCGCTTAGCTTTTCTGCGTATTCGGCTTTTGTAAGGCAGTAGCGGTCAAGTCCCTTGCACAGGCTTCCCTCCTCGAAAAGCAGCTTTATTTCCTCGGTGTGCTGTGACAGTGCGGCTTTTAAATTTTCGATGCAGCCGCTGTTTTCACAGACTATAACCGTTTTTACATAATCGAAAACGGAGGAGGGTTCAGGACAGTACAGCGGAAAATATTTATCTCCCATAAGAGAAAGTCCGTCTTTAAGCCTGTTTAAATCCCGCCTCAGATTTTTTACAACCTTATCCGCATTTTTCCCCTTTTGCTTTGAGATCAGCTCTTGAATTTTTTCTATCAGCTGTTCTTTTGGAATAAGCTGTTCGGTGTTTGGAGCAATTCGGACTTCTTCAAGATTATCGGTTCTTCTTTGGGTGTCGATTTCAAAATACGCCACAGTGTCAATTTCATCGCCCCAAAACTCTATGCGGACAGGCTTTTGTGAATTTACGGGGAATATATCCAAAATAGAGCCTCTGACAGAAATCTGTCCTCTGCTCTCCACTGCATCAAACCTTGTAAAGCCTGAATTTATCAGCTTTTGCACCAATTCCGCCATATTGTGTTCCTCTCCCTTTTTCAAGACGACGGAATTTGAAAGCAGCGTATCTCTCGATATAGTAAGCTGTAACGCAGAGTCGGGAGAGCAAACCGCCATTTGCACAGTACCCAACGACAGCTTGTAAAGTGCATCAATGCGGCGGCAGGTGTATTCTCCCGAAACCGCCTCCGTTTCTCCCAAAATCATATCCTTTGCGGGAAACAAAACCGCCCTTTCACATCCGCTTAAGGTGTTTATATCGGCAACAAGCCTTGCTGCGTCCGCCTCGGATTTTGTGATAACCAAAACGGGAGCTTCGCCGCAAAGGGCAAGCCGTGACAAAAGGTGAGCCTTGTGTATTCCCGCAAGACCTGTTACAAGAGAGGGGCGAAGGGGGTTTTTCATTGCTTTTTCCGCCCGTGAGTATTCGGGGAGATTTTTTGCTATGTTAATAAAGTAGTCCATATTTTGCCTTTCGTGAGGTTATTATGATATATCGCAGTTGGGAAGCTTGGACATTAGAGATTTTACGTCTTGTTCGTCGATTGGATTGTACCACAAGGACAGCGTACTCAAATCAGTAAGCCGGGCAAGAGGTGCCACGTCGGTGATTTGATTGTATGACAGCCACAAGCCGTCCAAATTGGTAAGCTGTGCAAGAGGGGTTATGTCGGTAATATTATTGTTATACAGCCACAAGCATTTCAAATCGGCAAGCTGTGCGAGAGGAGTTATGTCGGCAATTTCATTTATGCCTAAATCCAAATACGTCAAATTGCTAAGCTGCGCAATAGGGGTTATGTCAGTGATTCTATTTTCTTTCAAATTTAACACCGTCAAATTAGTAAGCTGTGCAATAGGACTTATGTCGGTGATTTGATTGAAATTCAAATCCAAATATGTCATATCGGTAAGCTGTGCAAGAGGGGCTAAGTCGGTGATTTGATTGCCGCTAAGGCTCAACGCTGTCAAATTGACAAGCTTTGCAAGAGGGGTTATGTCAGCAATATCATTATAATCCAAATTCAAATCCGTCAAATTAGTAAGCTGTGAAAGAGGTGCTATATCTGAAATGTCGAAACAAACCAAGCTTAAATGAGTTAAATTTTGTAATTTTGAAATATTTATAATGTCATTTTCGCTGATTGGTTCATCTAATTTCATTTCATAATCGGAGTACCTGTCCATTTGTTGCCATATTGAATTAACTATTCTTAATGTTGTTGTAGTTGCAATATCAAATTCCTTACCCGAAACAGTGACAGAACCCATAGAACCGTAAGCAGGTAATTCCGATTGGGTTGAAATATTGCTTTCCGCAGGCTTTGCTGTTTTATCTCCGCTTGATTGTGTATTGCCGCTGCTGCAAGCGGTAATGCTGCCTGCTGTAAGTGCTGCTGCGGTGATTATTGCCATTATGTTCTTTTTTAATTTCATAGTTTTCTCCCTTTAACTTAAAAAATGACAATATGGGCGTAAAACGGATTACGCCCTTGTGTTATTTTTAATTTTATTCTAAGTTTATATCGTCTTTAAATAATATATCGATGTAATTCTGCCTACAGTTAATTATTCGGCTTATAACAACGCTTTCTTTTTTACAATGTAAAAAATTAAATATTTTTCGCATATTAAAAATCTGTATGAAGAGTTTACACTTATTTTGCTGTTTAAAGGAGTACCGATAAAGGGGAAATCTGCAAGCTGTGAATATGTTTTGATAATTTTGCCGACACTTCTGTTGGCAGCCTGCGGATTATTCAGATTGTATGAAATATAGTTTTGAATATTCTTTAAATCCCAGCAGCCTTTCAACCTCTTGGGAAGAATATACCCTGCCCTCTGCTATATCCTCATCGGCTTTTTCTAATTGGGACAGCAGCTTTAATGTTGCACATTGTTTTTCGTATTGGTAAATATCCAAAATTACATACCGTCCTCTGCCGTTTTGGGTGAGGAAAACAGGATCGTCCGCCGATATTTCGCTTAAAACCCTGTCATAATCTTTAAGGTCGGAAACAGGTCTAATATTGGGCATTATATCACCGCCTTCTGATTTATTAAAATATATTCTATCACATTATTTTAAAAAAATCAACAGTACATAGATTATGATTGGAATATACAACAAAATATATGAATAGCTATTGACAAATCATTATTTTTTAATTCTAATATAATTATAAAAGAATTAGATTTCAATGGGACGAAAACAAAAATGAAGCAAATAAGAAAAAACACGGCTTATCATTTGAGGAAGCAAAGGAGGTTTTGACGACATCAACGCTATCCTTTTTGACGATCCCGACAATTCTTTTGGGGAAGAACGATTCTTAATTATCGGTATTACAGCATCGCCAAAAATATGTATAGTAAGCCACTGTTACCGTGACAACATTATACGCATAATATCCGCAAGAAAAGCAACAAAGAATGAAACGAAAATTTATCTGAAAGGGTGGTAAAAATATGAGAGAAGAATATGATATTGCCGCATTAAATCCAAGAAAAAATCCTTATTCGGCGAGACTTAAAAAACAAATCACAATAAACTTAGACAATAGCACTATCGACTACTTTAAAAAGCTGTCAGAAGATATAGGCTTGCCCTATCAAACGCTTATCAACTTATATTTGTCCGATTGTGCAAAAACCAACCGCAAACTTAATATTACTTGGCAATAAAAAACAGGGGCAGCACCCCCGTTTTTTATTTTTATAGTATTTATGAATTCTTTTTAGCCAATTTAATAATAGTAACTATCACCGCACTTAAAACAAGGTTAATACCCAATTCCGCAAAGAAATTGATTGTTATAACTCCCGCAAAAAGAAAGTAGGTTGCGTTTTCTATTCCTTTTTCCAATCCCCACTGAGCAATAGTGGGCATAAAAAAGGCAAAGCAGCCTAATGTGAATACTCCCGTGTTCACAACAGGACATACAATTCCCGCCGTAACAGTTGCGGCGTAAAGGTTTTTCTTTTCAAGCAGCTTATAAACCGCTCCTGCTGCAAGACCGGCCAACGTGCCTTTTAAAACGCATACGGCGATAGTCGCAGGTGCGTTTACCACCATAAAAGCGGCGGAATCGGTAAGCGTTACGATAACGCCGAACACGAAGCCCAGCCACGCTCCCGCCTTAACGCCGTACAGTGCAGCTCCCACTACTATCGGCAC
>CAZRRT010000096.1:0-8747 GCA_964602605.1 uncultured Ruminiclostridium sp. | reverse complement strand
CTCCTATGCAAGAATTTCTTTAGGCGGCGTGGGCGATGAAGCTGAAATAAGAGGTCACAGAAAGACTTATGTTGGAGCAATGCCCGGCAGAATAGTTAAAGCTATCATACAGGCAAAAACAATGAATCCCGTTATTGTCCTTGACGAGATTGACAAGCTGCGCTCCGATTACAAGGGCGATCCTGCCTCCGCATTATTGGAGGTGCTTGATCCTGAACAAAACGTATCCTTTGCGGATCATTTCTTGGAAATTCCTCTTGATTTAAGCGATGTATTGTTTATTACCACCGCCAACTCGTTAGACACCATACCCGCTCCGTTGTTGGATCGTATGGAGATTATTGAAATCGGCAGCTATACAAGAGAGGAAAAATTCAATATTGCCAAAAAGCACCTTATTCCCAAGCAGCTGAAAAAGCACGGTGAAAAATCATCACAGCTTAAAATAACCGACAGCGGAATTTATTCCCTTATAGACTTTTACACCAAAGAGGCGGGGGTACGCAAATTGGAGCAAAGAATCGCCTCCCTTTGCAGAAAAGCCGCAAAAAAGATTTTGGAGGGCGAAACAAAGGTAACTGTCGCCGCCGACAACTTAAAGGATTTCTTAGGCGTAAAAAAATACCTGCCCGAAAATATCCCTCTTTATGACGAGGTAGGCACGGTAACGGGCTTGGCTTGGACTTCAGCAGGCGGAGTTACAATGCCTCTTGAAGTGCTTGTAATGGATGGAACGGGAAAATTGGAGCTTACAGGCTCTTTGGGAGAGGTTATGACCGAATCGGGCAAGATTGCGGTAAGCCTTGTACGCAGTCTTGCAGACAAATATGGTATAGATTCCGAATTTTACAAAAATAAGGATCTTCACATTCACGCTCCCGAAGGCGCTGTTCCCAAAGACGGTCCTTCTGCGGGAGTTACTATGACCACCGCTCTTGTTTCCGCTCTTTCGGGTATTCCCGTAAAACGCGAGGTGGCTATGACGGGAGAAATTACTCTCCACGGAAAAGTGCTTCCCATAGGCGGATTGAAAGAAAAATCAATGGCTGCGTATAAGGCAGGAGTTAAGACAGTTATAATGCCTTATGAAAACAATCCCGACTTGGAGGAGGTAGATCAGGTGGTAAAGGACAACGTGCAGTTTATTCCCGCAAAAACCATTGAAACTGTTCTTGAAAATGCTTTGGTAATGCCTAACGCTTCAGCCTCCAAAAAATACCAATCCTCGGAGGAAGCATTAAAACAGCCTAATATCAGAAAAAAGTCTATTGAAAAAAGAGCAAAAATTTAGTTTTCAGAAAAAAATAAAGGGATTGTAATTTCACAGTCCCTTTTATTTATATATTCAATAATCTGTTAACCGTTATAAAACTAATTGTTTGTCCACTATATGCAAAATTCTACAGTTTAATTTACAAACAGTATAAATCAAATCCAAAGCAGTCCCTATTTAGGAGTTCTTTTTCTTATCCCTGTTATCAAATATATCCTGCAAATCAGCAAATCTTTCCTGCTGCTGCAATCCGCCCAATGTATTCTGAATGATTTTGGAAAGATCGTCGGAAGCCTGAGAAGTGGTAACCTGATCATTGTTATTATTTTCTGCTGTGTCGCCTGCGGACGCAAGTGTGACACCCGATTTTTCAGAAGGAGCTGCAGCAGAACCTGACGTGCCAATCTTGCTGAAGGTGGATTTAATTTCAGGACCGCCGGGTTTAAAGCCGGTTGCAATAACGGCAATGCTGATAGTGTCGGTAATGCTGTCGTCCATACTTACGCCTTGAATCATCTCAACAGAAGGATCTGCCGCCTCGGAAATCAAGCGGGCAACATTGTCCAAATCGTTAATAGCGCTGTCGGCAGCCAAGGTGATGTTAACCAGCAGCTTGGTAGCGTGATTGATAGAGGTTTCCAGCAGAGGGCTGTTAATAACCTGAGAAACAGCGTCTTGTATCTTGTTTTCTCCCGTGCCTACGCCCAAAGCAATATGTGCGTCGCCCGAATTGGAGAGAATGGAGCAAAGGTCGGCAAAGTCAGTACCGATTGTGCCTGTTGCGCTTTCGTATACAACATCGTAAATAATCTTAACCGAGCGGTAAAGAACATCGTCTACCATAGCAAAGGCTTGTTTAACGCTTAAATTCTTTTCCGATACTTTAAGCAGTCTTTCGTTCGGTATTATCAAAAGGGAATCAACGTGCTTACGCATCTCGTCAATGCCCTTCATAGCCTGATTCATCTTAAACTCACGCTCATATTCAAAAGGCTTGGTAACAACGCCTACGGTAATTATATTCATTTCCTGTGCTATTTCGGCGATAACGGGAGCTGCGCCTGTTCCTGTTCCTCCGCCCATACCTGCGGCAATAAATACGATTGAGGAATCCTTTAACGCATTTTCAATATCTTCCCTGTTTTCCTTTGCAGCCTCGGCGGCAACCTCGGGACGTCCGCCTGCTCCTCTGCCCTTGCAGGTCTTTCTGCCTATCTGAATACGGCTCATAAGTGATTTGTCTTTATTTTTCAGTGCGGCAACATCAGTGTTGACAGCAATAAATTCGATTTTTTTGCGCAAATTCTCCATAAAATCGTCGCCTGAAGCTGCCAAAGCCTCCGCCTCCTGGGCGTAAAGCTTTGCCATATGCGCCAAAGCGTTGCAGCCGCCGCCTCCGACTCCCACAACCTTTATTTTAACGTCATAGACGGCGTTATCATCAAAACTATCCCTTTCCTCTGTTTCAAAGCCGTCCTCGTCTATAATTACGCTCATTTTGTACCTCCGATTTATTCCACACATATATTATTTTGCACTATACTATTGTAACAGATTTTTGTGTTGATTTCAATACCTTTTTTCAAATTCTTTATCAAAAGTTTGCCTTTTTTACAACATATTGTAGAAAAATCAAGTCCTACAGCACAATTCTAAGGCTTTAACCTGTTTAATAATATTTTGAAATTGTAATATTTAACATAAATCCATATATTTTATAAAATACTATTTGTGAAAAAAATATATAAATATGGTAATTATTGGATATTTTCCATTTTATTTGTACAATTCTTTTTTATTCCGGCGCCGCCGGTTTTTCTTCGGGCGCTGAGGTTTCCGTTGTTGAAGCTGAGGTAGTTACCTCCGCAGGCTTTTCGTCGTGTATGGGTCTTTTTACTCCTCTGTTGGGATTTGATATATTTATGGTGCATTTCTCGTTGTCTGCCACATCTTCCGCTATTATTCTGCCTGCGTTGTAAATTTTTTCCTCAAGAGCGGCTGACGTTCCCAATTTTATTTCGATTCTGTCGTCGTATTTCACGGTGATATTTAACGTGTCGCTTAAATTTATTTCGCATTTTTTATCATACTCATACTTGTTAAGACAATTCACTATGTATAGGGCAAGGTAAATTCTCTTTTCCTTTTCCTCTCCCAAAAATACTCCCGGTATCAGCTCTTTTGCCTCATTTTCAAGGGTTATTCCCTCTGATTGTGCGATTTGTGAAAAAGAGCCGCTGCTTTTATCCGCAGTGGTAACGTCACCCTCTTTTTCACTGTCGGGCGGCTTTACCAACATTGTCACTCCCTTTACTGTGGTACAATCCGAAGGGGTATCGCTTATTTCAAGCAGCTTTTTGTTTTGTGAAATAACATAGTATTTGCCGCCGTAAGCAAAAGCAACAGTTGGAACCGCTTGTTTAACGGAAATGGTCAATCGGTTTGGAAAGCCTCTGTGCAGCTCTGCGGATTCGATATACACCATCTTATCAAGAATGTTTTTAACTCCTCTGCCCGTATTTATCCTAAGAAGATTTTCTCCCTTTTCTATTCCGCAGGCGTTGATTATTTCCTCATCGGAATAGGGAGTTTCCCCGTTTACAACAAATACTCCTATATTAAACAAAACAGTGTTGGATAAAACAGCTAATGCGATTACAGCCAATATTCCGATAAGAACGTAATACAGAGTATATCTTCCCTGCCTGATTCCCGATTTTTTGGAGCTTCCTTTTGCCGAGCCGCTTTGTTTTTTGGTATAATTCTTGCCCGGAGTTTTTCCCGACGTTTTTCCTGCATAGGTTTTGGATTTTTTTGCCTGTGACTGCCGCTGCTTTAATTCCTGCTGCGTTTTTTCACTGTTGGCGGTTGACGTTTTTTTTGATATAGCGGTCGCAGAGCTATTTGATCCCCTTTTTTTCTTGCTTTTTGGGGGATTTTTTTCCTTATTTTGATTTAAGCCGTAATATTCTTCCTCTAATTCCTGTCGGCTCAAGCTTTTTCTTTTTCTTTGTTCAAATTCAGGCATTTTTTCGTCCTTTTGAAAATAATATAGTAAACGACGGATTTATTTTTTCATTTACTATTTGCAAATCCCCGCAAAACCCTGCGGAGAATGAACTTACAAGTCAGTTAACCCAACTGTTTCATTTTAATCTTATGTCTGTATATTATTTGCACTTAGTAAAACCGCAAATTGGTGTTGTGCCGCAATTCCTTTTATACTGTGAGATTTCGATTGTTTAATGGTTTTGGATTGGTTACAGCCTTCTTATATCAGCGCCAACGCTTCTGAGTATTCCTTCTATGTTTTCATATCCTCTGTCGATATGTGAAAGCCCCGATATTCGTGACGTACCCTCTGCTGAAAGAGCTGCGGTTATAAGTGCCGCTCCCCCTCTTAAATCTGTTGCCACCAATTCCGCTCCCGATAAAGCCCTTACTCCCGTTACAACCGCCACCTTGCCCTCCACGCTGATTTTTGCGCCCAATCTCACCAGCTCGGAGGAGTGCTTGAATCGGTTTTCAAAAATATTTTCCACAAAAACCGTAGTACCCGACACTATTGTGGACAACGCCATTAAAGGCGGCTGTGCGTCGGTGGGAAAGCCCGGGTGAACATTGGTGCGGACAGTACCGGGGGAAGAAAGAGGACGTTTTGCGTTTATATACAAGCTGCCTTGCCCATAGGTGTATATGCTGCAGCCCATTCGCTCCAATACGGCGGTAACGGGACGTATATCGTTAAAGCTTACGTCTGTGAGAATAAGCTCTCCTCCGCTTATGGCGGCGCAGCACATATAGGTTGCGGCAGCTATTCTGTCGGATATGACCCTGTGCTGACAGGGGTAAAGCTTTTCAACTCCCTCTATTGCTACCGTGCTTCCTCCTGCTCCGCTTATTCTTGCGCCGCATTTGTTGAGAAAATCCGCCAAATCCACAATTTCAGGCTCTCTTGCCGCATTGTGTATCTCGGTTACGCCTTTGGCAAGGGTTGCCGCCAACATTATGTTTTCGGTTGCCCCCACCGAGGAAAAGGACAAGGCTATTCTTGCTCCGTGAAGTCCCTTTGGTGCGGCGCAGTCCAAATAACCGTGTCTTTCCTCGATTTCCGCCCCCATTTCCTTTAATGCGCACAAATGAAAATCAATGGGACGAGGTCCTAACTCACAGCCTCCCGGAAAGGACAGTCGGCAGCTTTTGCATCTTGTGAGTATAGAGCCTAAAAATATAATGGAGGAGCGCATTTCCCGCATAAGATTTGCAGGCACTTCCACCGAATTTATTACAGATGCGTTTACCGTTACGGAATTTTTTTCTCTACCGCATTTGCAGCCTATACATTCCAATATTCTGCAAGCAGCGTCACAGTCGGATAACTTGGGACAATTATGTAAAACCGTTTCTCCGCTGCAAAGAGCTGCGGCGGCAAATAAGGGCAAAGCACCGTTTTTCGCTCCCTGAACGGCTATTTCTCCCTCTAACCTTTTTCCGCCGTTTATAACAATACGCTGTTGCTCCGCCATAAAAATCACCCTTTCAAAAAACATTTACTTTTCAGTCTATGCTTTTAGGTGATTTTTTGTTAATGAATGAAAATCAGATTATTTATTCTTATTTAATATAGCTTACGGCAAATAACGGCTAATATCTCTTTTTAATCGAAAAAATGCGAAAAAAGACCGCAAAATTGTCTGTTTTCAGTCCGTTTTGTTAATATAATCAATGACCCGCCAAATCTATCATTTCGCTTAAAATAATATCCGCTGCGTCGGTTTTTGCCAATTTCTTTGCGTTTACTCCCATTGAGGTAAGCTTTTGCCTATCGGAGTACAGCTTCTCCGTTTCCTTTATCAGCCATTTGCCGTCTAACTTTGCGTCCTCTCTGAGAATAGCCGCCTCCGCCTTTTGCAGAGTAAGGGCGTTATAATACTGATGATTTTCAGTAGCATTGGGGTAAGGCACCAATATTGAAGGTCTGCCGATTGCCATTATCTCGGTAAGAGTCATTGAGCCTGCTCTTGAAACTATCAAATCCGCGGCGCACATACAGGTGTACATATTGTCAATATATTCCTTTAATATCAGCCTTGGAGAATTTTTGTTCACCCCGTTTTGTTCAAGCAAACCTCCGAATGTGTCCTTGCCGTTGCCGCCATAGGAATGAATGTGGTTAATACCGCCTTTTTGCTGCTCCCACGCCATAAGCTGCGCCACTGCTTCGTTTATTCTGTTTGCGCCTAAGCTGCCGCCTAAGGAAAGAATTGTAAAGCCTTCTTCAAGACCCAATCTCTCTCTTGCAGCCTTTTTTTCTTCTATGGGAATATTGTTTCTCAGCGGATTTCCCGTGATTATGCAGTTTTCGGTGTGCTTTAAATGCTTTAGGCAGTCAGGAGAAAACAAAAATACCTTATCCGCCGTTTTGGACAGCAGCTTGGTGGTAAGCCCGGGATAAGAGTTGCTTTCATGGGTTACGGTTTTTACTCCCATTTTTGCCGCCTCTCTTAACACTGCGCCGCAGACATAGCCGCCCGTACCCACGCAAATATCGGGCTTAAACTCGTTTATAAGCTTTTTAACCTGTGGAAAAGCCGCCGCATAATAATAAGCCGCTTTAATATTCCTCTTTATATTGGTTAAAGACAGGCTTCTTTGCAAGCCTGCCATTTTTATTCCGTAAAAATCATAGCCTGCTTTTTTCACAAGCTTTGCTTCCATACCGTCAGGTCTGCCCACAAAAAGCACCTTGCTTTCGGGAAGAACGTTAACTACCTTGTCCGCAATGGCAAGAGCGGGGTTAATATGTCCCGCCGTGCCGCCTGCCGCAATTAAAACTCTCATTAAGCTGTCAATCCTTCGATCCTTATTGTATTTTTGCCATACTCATACTGTTTTCAGTCAAGTATCAGCATTACTGCAA
Source organism: uncultured Ruminiclostridium sp. (assembly GCA_964602605.1). Classification (GTDB taxonomy): domain Bacteria; phylum Bacillota; class Clostridia; order Oscillospirales; family Ruminococcaceae; genus Ruminiclostridium_E. The sequence goes on along the minus strand of CAZRRT010000096.1, from coordinate 1,554 downwards.
TTCCGCATTTCGTGAAATATTCAGCAATACCCCCATTTCCCCCAGCTGCATCAAAAGTGCCGAGCCTCCATAGCTGAAAAAGGGCAGCGAAATTCCCGTATTCGGAATGGAGTTGGATACCACCGCAATATTAAGCAATGCTTGAAGTCCTATCTGAAAGGTAATTCCGAAAGCCAGCATCATACCGAACTTATCCCTTGCGTGAGAGCTGATGTAAAATCCTCTTATTATCAGAATAACAAACAAAAGTATAACAAGAACTGCTCCGAAAAATCCCAATTCCTCACAGATTATTGAAAAGATAAAGTCGTTTCTCGACATTGGCAGATAACTGTATTTCTGTCTTGAATTGCCGAATCCCAAGCCGAATAATCCGCCGCTTCCGATTGTTACAAGTGATTGATAGGTTTGGAAGGTGCCGCCTTGAATATCGGATTCGGGGTGTAAAAAGCTGGTTATTCTCGTGCCGAAATAGTCGTGTCCCGCAGCTTTAAGAATAGGAATCGCTATGGCTATCAAGATTATTGTTCCAACTGCCATAAACACCATATACTTGGGTCTTACTCCCGCCACAAACATCATTGCAAAGCCTATGGCAAATACTATAATAGTACCTGAAAGATGAGGCTGAAGCATCAATAAGCCGCAGGAAATTATCAGTGCTATAGCGTAAGGCAAAAAGCCTTTTTTGAAATCCTTCAGCATTTCAAATCTTTTCTCGGTAAAATAAGCAAACAAAACTATAATTGCAAATTTCAACACTTCCGACGGCTGAAAGGTAATACCTCCGATTTCAATCCACCGTTCTGCGCCGCCCTGCGTTGTTCCTATCACCTTAACCGCCGCCATAAGTCCCAAGGAAAGGGTACAAAGTCCGATAAGCAGCGGTCTGTATTTGAATATATGATAATCTGCCAACGATGCAGCAAGCATTACCACAATACCGCCTGCGGCGAAAATCGACTGTCTTTTCAGATAAAACAAGCTGTCACCAAGCTGGGAATATGCGGTGGCATAGCTGGCGGAGAACATCATAATAAGTCCGAAAGCCAAAAGAATGATTACAATGGTGAAAAGAGGATAGTCAAAGCCCAAAAAGACACGGCTTGCTTTTTTGCCGGCTGATTTTGCAACGGAAATAGCTGCCGCTCCTCCCTGATTTTGTACATTAGCTCTTGCGGCTTTTCGGCTGCTGTGATATTTACTGCTTCTCTCCGCAAATTTTATATTATTTTGGGATTTATTGTTTTTTGAACCGTTTGCGGTAGTTTTTGCCGATTTTGAATAATCGGATTTTTTCCCCGTGCTTCCTTGTGAGCTTGGATGAGAGCCGCTTCGGGAACGGTTTTCTGCCATTTTTATATTCTGTGAGCTGCTATGATTACGGCTGCCGTTCTTTTGCGCTGATTTTACAGCTCCCGCAGTTTTTATTGGTTTTTTTACGCTGTTGGAAACTTCCACAACTGCCGTTCCTCCTTTTCCGAGTTTTTATATTAAATCGCAGCTTAAACAAGCTGCCGAAATTGCGAAGCAATTTCGAGGTTCAGTGGGGGA
>CAZRRT010000095.1:0-8923 GCA_964602605.1 uncultured Ruminiclostridium sp. | reverse complement strand
TAAAATGAAAAAGCCTTTTGTATAAGGCTTTTTTGTTTGTTTTGGTGTTATTATACCATATTTTGAAGTCACTTCTCATTTTGTTTGGTTCATATCATTTTAACACATACATAAAAAACGTATTTTTTAAGCAAAAACTCTTGACAAATCAAAAAAATATGCTATAATAATAATTGACCGCTGTAATTTTTCTAAATTTCAAAAAATAGCCGCCTTACGTTCACACGTTTTTAGGCGGTTATTTTTTATTGCTCTTTTATTTCTTACGGCTTGTAATGCTAATTGCCAATCAAACTATAGAGCAAGTCTGTAATTTGATACTATAGTGCAAAACAAGACGACAGCGGTGAATCCGACTTTTACCTTTCTATTTGCTGCAAAAAGATTCCAAATCTGTGACATATAAAAACCAAATAGTAGATGAGTTTATTTTATCCTATGGAATGTCAATGTGTTATTGTTACCAAAAAGATTTTATTGGTGTGAAAAATAAAAAAAGCCCGACTTAGCCGAGCTTATTAGGAGCGGCGCTACGCCGCTGTGTTATTGTTGCCAAATAGATTTTTTGGAGAAATAACATAAAAATACGCTCCTGTGAGATTGGGAGCGTATTGGGTCCAGCGTCACGCTGGTGGCCTGCCCGGTCGGAGTCGAACCGACAGTCTTTGGAGTCGGAGTCCAACGCATTATCCATTGTGCTACGGGCAGAGCTTACGCCAACGCAAATCAAATCACATACATATTGCATACGGCGGTGTTTCTAAATTCCGTTGCGAATATGACTTGCTGTCAGCATAGTATTATTTTGTCAATTAAACCTTACTGAATTGCTTGAAAACAGAGTAAACGTTTTGCGGACTTTGTTTGCGGAAGCCCTTGTATTTTTTTATATTATTGACAATCCAATTTTTCACCTGTGTGTTGCTGTAAGGCTGAACGCCCAAGGTTTCCAAAAGCGAGCAGTATTTATCCACGCAGCAAACTATCCAGCCCTCTCTGTTAAACGGCACTCTTGTAAAGGTCAAGGGCCACATATGACAGATTATCACTCCGTATTCTTTGGGAGTTATGCCGAATTCCTTTCTTGCATTTTTTGCGGCAAGAACAGGGTGCTTAAATCCATGAAGTCCCTCTTTTGCAATCTTTTCGGGAATATGATGCCAGTCGTACAGGAAAAAATCGTGAAGCAAAGCACCTCTGATAAGCGCACCCACATCACAGCCCAAGTCAAACAGCTCGTTTAAAATATACGAGTATTTCGCTACCATAAGGCAGTGGGTAAAAACGCTTATATCTCCATGCTGTGTGTTTTTTAAAGAAGACAGCATATTTTTATCCTTTAAAATCGGCAGAGAGTATTTAAAGAAAATGTATTCCTTATTCACTTCTATTATTATTCTCCTTTACTTCTTGATTGTTTTTGATCATTCTTTTTCTGCTTTTGCTGTTTTCACGCCTTAATACGGCGCTGAAATGTCCGAAAATATTTCCGACCTGATTTCTTTTCTTTTGCAGCGCAAGCTTTATCTGTTCGGGGGAAAGCTTTTTTGCAATAGTGCGCCAGCCTATATTATCCCTTACCGTAATAATCATATCAACTGCGAAAATAATCATCATCACGCAGTCAAATATCGTCATAAATGTGCTTCCCAGCATATGCCCAAGCCATATCATAAAAGGATATATAACATATGCCATAAGCAGGGACATTGCACCCCAGCACAGGGAGCTTAAAAGAGAAATACGGTTTTTATAGGTAAGCTTCATCATACTGTAATCCCAAAATTGCTTATGAAATAAGGTTTCCATAAGCCAGCCCGTGAAGTATTCCAAAACGGTACAGCAGATAAGACCCGAAAGGAACACAAAAAACCCGTTATTCTTAAAAGGGCAGGCAAAAATTACCATAGCGCAGCCGCCGAATCCGTAAATTGGAATATACGGACCGTGCAGGGAGCCTCGGTTTATAAACTTTTTATGATAAAGGGATTCTACCGTTGTTTCGTGCACCCAGCCAATCATAGTGAATATGAAAAACATAAACACCCAATGTTCAAAATAAATTTTATCCATAATTTTTCATCTTTATATATTATTATTTAATATCGCAAAATAAAACCCAAAGTCTATTTTTAATATATGCGATATGCGGCTTTGTTGAACTTTTTATGTTTTTCAAATTCAGCAAGCTTGGTATTGGAAATGTATTTACGGAAAAATTTGATAATTGCGGCAAACGTCAAATAAATCTTATTTGGTTTTATTTTCCGTTTTTTCTTTTTTCTCGGCAATAACAAAAGGATTTATAGCGTTGTTTAGCAATGCAGGATTAGCCTTTTCCCAACCGCCCGATTCTTTCATTTCCTTGACGCATCTGTCTGTTTCCGCTTGATTTGCAGCCAAAACTGCCGCCTTTGCCTGATCCTCTTTATTGCCGGTTGACATTAGAGCCTGATACTCGGCGTCGGTAAAAGGCAGATAAACGTGAATGTTGTTATCGTTTTCAGTATCCTTTTTTATGCGATACCAGCGGCTTGCAACGCTATCGCCCTCACTTCGCAGCACTCTCACTATGCACTGATGTGAGGTTGACAATTCCTTGACATAAGCCTCTGCTATGTAAAAATCTCCTGTGTGGTTTACAACGGAGTAAAGAGATTTAACGGCTTTTTCCGCAAAAAATTGGCATTTTGGAGTTGAAAGCTGAGGGAACAAGAACATCTTACCCGCATAGCCTGCGCCAATACCTATCACAAGAGAAATCACCACCGTCAAAGCAATGCTTCCCACAGAGGCTTTTTTCTTTTGCTTCTTTTCGGAGCGTTCATTGTACAGATCCTTGTCCGCACGAGCTTCCTTTTCTTTTTTTACTCTTTCCCTTTTTGCCTTTTTCTTCTTCTTGTCATTTGTCTTTTCAGGCTTGGGCGGTTCAGGCTCGATTATGTTTCCGCTGTCGTCCAAATCAAAAAGCATAATTCCCGGATCGTTTTCTATTATAGGTTCGTTAGACCTTGACGATGAGGATGGCAAGGCTTCGTCGGGACTTAAATCATTTCCCGGCAAATCCAAATCATCATTGTCCTCTTCAATTAAGCCCATTTCTTTTCCTTGCTCTACCAAAGCAGAGGCATTTTCCAACATAGAGTCGATAGCCGCTTTATTGTCGATAGGAGTGCCGTTGAGATTTTGACCTGCCACTACGCTTACGGGACAACCGCAGGCGTGACAATTTTCCTCGCCTATTGCAAGCGTCGCACCGCAGGAGGGACATTTTAAGTTATCCATATAAGACTCCTTTTTGCTTTTGATATATAACCGATGCAAAGATGTCCCACCGCCTCTTAGGCAGCGGGTTACATCTTAGGTTCAGTGGGAGTAAAATCCCCCGCTGAACACCTCAGAATTGCTGAGCAATTTCGGCAGCCTGTTTAAGCTGCGCTTTAAACAAGAAATAAATTGATGCTGTCTTACATATACGTTATTTTAACATTATTAAGGTAAAATGTCAATACAAATGCAATATCTTTTGTTTTTGCAAGCATAATACATTTTTTGATATTTTTAACAATATTTTTTTGAAAAAACATACAAAAATCCCTTGCAAATTATTCAGTTCTTTGATATAATAAATAATATAATAGAAGAATAACTTTGAAAAGCAATATTTAAAAAATACAAATATTGTTGTATAAAAGTTATTTTGGTATTTTGGCATTATTAAGCAATATACGGCAAAAGCTTCAAAAGAGTTTCTTATGCTAATTTATTACGGCAACCTCCTTTCTTTATTAAATACATCTTAAAAACGTTAAATATAACGGTAAAAGATTGCTTGAATATTATGCAGAAGAAATTACGGCAGAGGGCGAATATATCAAATTTTTTGCAATTTTGATATAACCAAAGCCGACTTATCACGGTGAAAATGTAAAAAAATCAAGCAAATGGCTTTAAGGAGGGCTATGCAATGAACAGCAATTTACATGAGTTGGTATTTCTTTTGGATCAAAGCACAGAGATCAAGGATCAGATAGATGAGGCTCAAAAGGGCTTCAAAAATCTTATTGTGCAGCAGAAAAAGGCTTCCTATAACACTAACGTCACTTTAAACGTTTTCGGAAACGATTATTGGCAGATAAGCGACGGCTTGCCTATTCAAAAATTCAAGACGGAAAAAGAGCTTTTCCCATTAAGCGGAGTATGCACCTTACTTGATTCCGCAGCAAAAACCGTTGACGACGTGGGAGTAAGACTTTGCAAAACAAACGAGAACGACCGCCCCTCAAAGGTAATAGTAGTCTTGGTTACATACGGCAGAGATAACGCCAGCAAAAAATACACCTATCCTCAGCTTGCGGAAATGATAAAGCATCAGACAGAGGTTTATAAATGGACTTTTTTGCTGCTTACCGATTTTTCCATAAATATGGAAAAGCTTAATATTCCCGAGGAAAATACCATAATAGTAAAAAAGCGTGAGAAAAACGGTTTTACCGACGCATATGCGGAATTAAACAAAAGAATAACCCAAATCAGAAATCAGTAATTATTTCAAATTAAGGCAAACAAGAAAGGATACCCATGACACAGGCAGAACTTTTATCTATGGCGTCAATAATCAACGACGCATCGGATTCAATATATGAGGCACTGAAATACATCAGCTTTATATCCTATAACGATTTTTACCGACTGAATGTAAAGGATATTTTCAAGATTTCACTGTCAAACATCACCAATGCCAAAATATTGGATAATTTGGGATTAAGACCGTCGCCGGAAACTATAGGGGATTTAAAGGATTCTAATTTTGCCGCAGTAAAAAAGCTTATCAGATACGCTTTTGCGGTAAGACTTCCTTTTTTGAAAAAATACGTTCCTCAAAAAACAAACTTTACCGACACGGACATAAAGATATTGTTCAATATTATGTGCGAACAAGGCGCAGAGAACATAGACGGACTTGTAACCTCTGATTTTAAGAACAATCTTAAGGCGATTAAGTCAAAAAATCAAGACGAGCCTATATTTGACACCGAATGGTTCAAGACCTATGTTTACACTCACGGAAAAGAGTTTTCAGCCATTACCAACAGAAACCTGTTCTTCTTGGGCTGTGCAGATGCGCTTTTCCCGCTTTATTGGGCTTCACTTTCCGATTTGCTGATAAATGAGGTTAACAATTCGGAATAGAAAAATTAAACTATTAAATACTAAAAGGACTGCAAAAATATACAGTCCTTTTATTTTTTAAGAATATAAAAATGTCTTAAATATTTTCGTTTATCCATTCGGCTCTTTTAATAATAAAAGCCTTTAAATATTCAATTTGCAGCTCATAAGTATTAAAGTCTGCAATCCAATCGGGCTGATAGCCCACCTTTTTGTCCAATATCTGCCAGCGCTTGAAATTTTCCTGCTGTGACTTGTACAGCTTATTGCTGTAATAATCAATGCATATCATTGCTCTTTGAACCAGCTTATCTCCCACCTGCTGCCAGCGTGATTTTAATTTTGCTCTGAATTGGGGATTGTTCATAAGATAATTGCACCAATTAACGGAAACAAAGGCGTTTTCGCCCTCATAGCCCACAGTGCACCAATTATTGTAATATTGATTATCGGCGGAATAGTTTCCGAAGGCAGTGTCAAAATCCCATATAGGACCTAATTTAAGCTTGCCGCCCTTATCCTTGGTGAAAAAGCAGCTGCGTCTGAAACAGCTGTCCCTGTTATAGGTCAGCTCGTGTATTATTATCCAATCGCAAAAGGAGTCGGTATCTATATATTCATCATAGCCCTTTCCGTTTATTATCGCCTTTTCCGCTTTGTTAAAAAAGTCCTTGATAAAAGCCTTCTGCTCCTCTGTCATATTCTCGGGCTCAGGCTCTTTAAAGGCAATAAACTTAACCAAATCGTTATCGGTGAAAAAGCAGTCGTAGTCTACAGTATAGTCTCGTCCGTTCACTCCCCCAACTTCCAGCAGATAGCCGCAGTCGGTATCGCCGCTTTGATCTATATTGATTTTATGCTTGTTCACTTCCAACTGCTCTCCAAGGGAATAAACACCCTGATATTCTCCGTTAATAAACAAATCAACGGGATACCCCACGGGATTCCATACAAAGCCGCCCAATTCCTTTCCCATATCATAGGCGACGCAGTTTCTGATAAGGCTTTTATCCATATAATTGGCAACCAAAATCCAATCCTTGTCCTTATGCAGCCCCAAAAGGGAACAGCCCTGATCTAACTTAATCCTATAAGGCTTTTTTTCCCACAGCCAAGTGGAATGTCCTCTGCCCCTGATTTTGCCGCTTACAACGGGGGAGGATTCAAACTCGTCCGTTCCCGTGCAGTCCATAAAAAAGGTCATTTGAGAATACTGATTTCTGTCAATGGAATTTATGTCGGCATTATTATCAAGATTTATATTTACAACGGGAATATCCAAAACCTCTCTTTTCAGCAGTATTGAGTATTTTTTGGATTTTCCTTTTTTGTCAGTCAGAATAAGCCCTGTCCGCTTTGTTAAATCAAAAGTGCCGTCATCTCTCGCTCCGTCGCCTATTATGCTGTATTCTCCGTTCGATACGCTTACATTCAATATACAATGCTGCAGGGTGTAGGAATCCACATAGCTTTCATAGGTGACATTAAGCCGTATCTCTCCCTTTTGGTTATCTATTTCAAAGTCTTTGGGAGAGGCTATGAATTTGTTTTCTTCCGATATGGAAAAGCTTTCCAAGCTTGCGTCTATATTGTCATAGTAAAGCTCTGTTGTAACAGCCGGGGTTTGAGCTTGCGACTTTGGGGCGGAAGATGTTGTTGTTTCGGTTATTATTGGATTGGTTGAATTTGCGGTTGCAGCTGTTGTGTTATCCTCTTTCCCCTCGTTGGCACAGCCCACAAAGCCGCAGCAGATAAGCAAAAGCAGCAACGCTTTTTTAATTTTGTTTTTTATCATAGCATATTCCTTTAATAAAATATACTATTATTATAGCTTTAAAATGCACTTTGTCAAGAGGAAATGATAAATCAGGATTAACGCTTTCGTATTCTATAACATAATCCTTCCCCTAATTGCACAATCTTTCCAAATCCTTCTTAAGTCTTTTTATTATCTTTTTTTCAAGGCGGGAAATATAGCTTTGGGAGATACCTATTTTATCTGCCACCTCTTTTTGCGTAAGCTCTTTTCTGCCGTTTAAGCCAAACCGCATTTCCATAATTTCCCGTTCTCTTTCAGGCAGGGCGGACACCAATTTCCTTAAAAGCTGCTGCTCCGTTTCATTTTCAATATTAACGTTTACCACATCGTTTTCAGTGCCTAAAACGTCGGACAATAAAAGCTCGTTGCCGTCCCAATCCACATTAAGCGGCTCGTCAATAGATACCTCGTGCTTGTACTGACTGATTTTCCTGAGATACATCAAGATTTCGTTTTCAATACAGCGGCTGGCATAGGTGGCAAGCTTGATATTTTTCCCTTTGCTGAAGGTGTTTACCGCTTTTATAAGCCCTATTGTGCCTATTGAAATAAGATCCTCAAGCCCCACTCCGCTTGCCTCAAACTTTTTTGCAATATACACCACCAACCGTAAATTATGTACAATAAGCTCCTCTCTTGCCTTGTCAAAATCCGTATCCATAAGATCCAACATTTTCTGCTCTTCCTCCTTTGAAAGTGGAGGGGGAAGAGAGTCTGCTCCGTTGACGTAAAAAACATTTCCGAATTTGCCGACTTTTCCGATTTTAATATTTTGGCTGATTTTTTTTATTTTGATTTTAAGCCTTGTTTTTTGTATTATTTCCGCTAATTTCATTTTTGTTTTCTCCGTTTACTATTTGATTTTTTAGATTTCTTTATTTCTTTTTTTATAGTATTCGAGGGTTGAATATTGCGTCCGTATCTCCGCTTATACCCGTTTTGGTAAAGCCTATTAAAGCGGAAACCCGTGTATTGCTTTTTCCGTCCGATATTGTGATTTTTTTCGGCTTAAAGCATACCGCAGTTGAAGCTCCCGAAACCGTGGAGCAGGGAATAAGCCGTATTCCCCTTATATTGGGATTCTCCTGTTCTTTCGAATCAAGAAAAGCAACAACGTTTTGAGGACAAACTTCGGCGCATTTTTCCAATTTGCAGAATATTATGGGAAGTCCTGTGAAAAAGTCGGTAAGCTTGTTTCCGCTGTCGGCTATTGCGGTTAAATTTGCTGTGCCTTTTTCCGTTTCTATAATAATAGTATATTTTTTGTCAAAAGCGGTTTTTGAATCCAAAGCCCTGCGTATTATTTTTATAACAAAATAAGAAAGAGCGGTTGACACCAAGGCTAACCAAAGAGGAATGTTGAAATAAGACACACCGTTGTTATACATCATTCCCGAGGGAGCGGCAAAAAGCCATACCGCCAACATAACCCCTGCGTAAAGGCAGTTAGTGAGAAAGAAAACAAGGGTGTTATTCAAAAAAATCCTTATTCCGCAAAAGCCCATAGAGATAAGCACAATAACGGCGGACATAATCAGCTTTAACACAAGGTTTACAGCAAGCGGCAGGGGCGGCAGAAATATAGCAAGAGAAAAAGCCGCCCCTATCCCCGATCCTATAAGCCGCCGTTTAAAAGTTGCGTCACGGTGCAGCATACAGGAAGTACCCGCTATTAAAAAATAAGTAATGTAAAAGTTCATCAAAACCAATATGTCAAGGTAAATTACTCTCATTTCATCACCCTATTTATTTTATTACACCATATGCAAAAATGTTGTCGAATAGATTACCTTGTATTTGAAATAATTTTAAAACCCATAATTTGTATATTTGTACAAAATCCGATGAAAATAGTGCAAAAATATTGTAAAAACTATTGTAATTTATAAAAATATATGGTATATTATCATTAAGGGTAATATCCCTTAATGA
>CAZRRT010000094.1:0-8924 GCA_964602605.1 uncultured Ruminiclostridium sp. | reverse complement strand
AAGTCTTATAAACCCGTGCCGCCTAAGAGGCGGGGGACATCTTTGCAGCGGTTATGCCCGGCTTGTCGAAAAACCTCCCTTTGGTCGGTTTCTCGTCAAGCCGTCGCCGTTTTTGGCGGCTTGCCGCCAAAAACAAAAATCGGCAGAGCCTTGCTCTGCTCGATTTTTAGGCTATGATCTTAATTCAGGGGAAAACCCTAATGGTTTTCCCCTAAGAGCCTTTTCCTTCCGAAAAATTTATGTTTTGACTTTTTCGGCAGTCTGAATAATTATCAGGTGTTTCCCTAATTCTTAATTCTTTTGATTATTTTGTAAACAACGGTGGATTGGGAAACAAGGGGACTGTTGTGAGAGAAAAATACAACTCCGTTGCAGCTTGCCTTAATCTCCTCCAAAACCGTATGCTCGTAAGGGTGGTATATTTCCGCCATTGTTTCGCCTTGAACCACCTCGTCCCACGGCTTTTTAATTCTGCGGAGTATTCCGCCTGCTGTGGATTTTACGGGCATAAGAGAGTTTTCCTCCAAAGTAGTGGACATATATCCGCCGTGACATTGATATTTTATTATTCCCATACGGGAGAGAAATCTCAGTACCGAAGCCACCGCCATATCTGCGCTTGCCTCGTCAATGTTTTCCGTTTCGTTGGTGTAAACGGAAAAAGCGGCGGTATTGCTCATTTGCAGATTGTAGTTCAAGGTGCTTTCGTCAAAGTGCTTAGGCTCTCTCAAAACAATGTATGGAAGTCCGAAAAGGTTGGCAAGGCTTACACTCTCCTTTCCTGTTTCCATCATTCGCACGTGGGGAATAAAGTCGCCCTTTATATAAAAGGAAGCAAACTGTATGCCGTACTGATAGCCGCTTGCAGCCTTTAATACTTCGGCTGCGATTCTTTGAGTAGGCTCTCCCGTTTTATTTCCGGGAAAATCACGATTTATATCTCTGTCGTCGCTGCACCAAAATTTCTGTCCAATGTTTATTGAAAATGGATTGACACAGGGAATAACGACTATTTCGTTATTATAGCTTATTTTGCACTGCTTTTCCAAATCGCTTAAAGCCTTGATAAGCTTGGAGCAAACATAAAGCTGCTGTATTTCGTTCCCTCTTAACGCTCCCACTATGCAGCAGGCTTTTTCCCCTTTGTTAAAGCGGTAGGCGGTTACGTTAAAGTCGCCTCTGTACGCAGATGTAAATTTGTAGATAATATCCTTTATCATCTTCCGCCTCCCAATACTCTTGCAATAAGGCTGCCTTCCGAAACTACCGGGTATTCTCTTAAGGTAAATACCATTCCGTCGGTTTTGGAGAAAATCTCTTCCTCTATTTCCCCTGTGAACACGTTAAGCACATCGCCAATGTGGTCGCCCTTGCAAATTCCTATCCAATTACTGATTGCGGGAATAAACACCCCGCTTTTTTCACAGTGAATATAGGTGACTTCTCCGTCGCTGGAAACAATGGGATTGGAAACGGTCTTAACCTCGCCCGTCCATATTCCCAATTCCGCCATAAGAGCAAAAATACCGTCAAGAATACGGTCGCCGTACTCCTTTGTTATTTTCATTCCCGCACCCATTTCCACCACAAGGCAAGGCGTTCCAATGCTGTTTAAGGTGTGAGATAATGAGGAGGGTCTTACCGCAGAGCTGTTTCCCACCCACACAAAGTCCGCATTCATCAGCTTTGCATAAGGCAGCAGCTTTACGGAATTTTCGGGACTTATTCTCACCTGCGGGATTTCTCTCAGGAAAACGTCGCTGGAGTGAATGTCAATACAGCAGTCCGCTCCCTTTATATCCTCCACAATCTGTTTTGCCATATGCTCCCACGGCGTTGTACAGTCGTCCCCCGGGAAAATCTTGTTCATATCCAAATCGTATTTGGGAATTTGACGGGAAACGCTGTCTGCTCCCAAAGGGTTAAGCATTGGGTACACGTCCACAATTCCGTTAAGATCGGCAAAGTTGCGGTTAATTCTGCGTATCAGCTCGTAACACACGTACTGTCCCTCTAACTCGTCCCCGTGAATTCCTGTCACAACCGCTATTCTTTTGTGATTTTCATTGGCTTCTTTCGGCTCTAAACGGTTTTTCTTAATAACCGCAGTTTCGTCAACGCTAAGCTGACAGGAAGCAACTGTTTCTAACATAAATTCCCTCCGAAAAGCTGTATTTTGCCGTGCTTATGTTTTTTATTCCGTTATGCGTCAATCTAAGGCATCTTTAATTATATTCAAAAGCTCTTTATCCTTGGGGCTTTCGTAATCGTCCCTCATAACCCAATCCGCCGCCGCTTGGTAAAAATTTTCGTACTGACTGTATTTGCTTTCGGGATATTTTACAGCAGCTCCATTTTCTATCATAAACTTTACTGTTTTGATAATATCATCGGTGGTTTCTCCTGCTGTGTGCAATACGGTTTTTTCGTTTTTAGGATAATCAAGGTCTCTGAAAAAGGATTCAAAGGAACAGCAATATATAAGTCTATTATATATGTAGGGATCGTCAAACCTTGCTCCGTGATCAAGGGCGATTTGCATAAAGTCGATGTTAAGATTGCCTTTGCCGTATTCCAACAATGTAGTTACGTTTATATCAAAATAATAAATCATTTTGGGATTTTCATCAAAAAGCTTTCGCATATTATCTGCGTCGCCGTTTTTCAAATTATCCTTATATCTTGAAATGCACTGTGGACTGAATCTGATTTTTCCCTCCGGAGTGTCAAATTCTTCTGCGTGGGGAGATAGCATAAAGATAATTAAGCCTATGGGAATTATAATATTTACTGCGGAAAAAACAAACAATACGTTTGATGTGGTTTTATGCTTTTTTCTTGTCACCATTCCGATTATAAGCAATGCAAAACCGATAAGCACCATAATTCCCAATACGAGGAAAAATATTCCCGCAAAAACCATTCCCATAAATGCCATAAATTACTCCTTTATGCCGTTATATTCAATAAACTTTGTTGCCTTAAAGCAGTCTTAATGGTTCTTAGCAAAGTTCCAAGCGTCTTTGCACATTTGCTCGATTCCCCTTTCCGCTTTCCATTTAAGCTCCTTGTTTGCTTTTGCGGGATTGGAATAACATTCTGCGGCGTCTCCTGCTCTTCTGCCCGCAATAACGTATGGCACTTTTACACCGTTTACCTTTTCAAAGGCGTTGATTATTTCAAGCACCGAATAACCCTTGCCTGTGCCTAAATTATAGGGAATAGCTCCAACATTCTTGCGAACCGATTCAATGGCGGCAAGATGTCCCTTTGCCAAATCCACCACATGAATATAATCTCTTATGCAAGTGCCGTCGGGGGTGGGGTAATCGTTGCCGAAAACCGATAAGTTGGGAGATTTTCCGGAAGCGACTTTAAGAATAATTGGCATAAGATTGTTGGGTCTGCCGTTGGGATCTTCCCCTATCTTTCCGCTTTCGTGTGCGCCAATGGGGTTAAAGTAACGCAAAAGTGCAATACTCCAGCGGTTATCCGCACGGCACAGCTCCCTGCACATATTCTCTATAATAAGCTTTGTGCTGCCGTAGGGGTTTATGGCGGAAAGGGGGAAATCCTCCGTTACGGGTACTTTCTCGGGTATGCCGTAAACGGTGGCGGAGGAGCTGAACACTAATCTGCGGCAGCCAAACTCCTCCATTACCTCCAATAAAGAGAGTGTGGTGTCTATATTATTGCGGTAGTACATAACAGGCTTTTCGCAGCTTTCACCAACCGCCTTATAGCCTGCAAAATGTATTACCTCTTCAATAAAGTTTTCTCTGAATATTTTCCTCAAAAGCTCCTTGTCCGCAGCGTCGCCCTCATAAAAGCCAAAACCCTTGCCTGTTATGTCCTGAATAGAGTTGATAACTCCCGCCTTTGAGTTGTAGAAATTGTCGATTACTACTACGTCCTCGTTGGCGTTTAAAAGCTCAACCACTGTATGAGAACCGATAAAACCTGTTCCGCCTGTTACCAATACCGCCATAATAAGCCTCCTTAAATTGTGAAATAATAAGCTTTAATATGCTGCTCTCCAAACTATCTCTTGAATTTTTCTCCTTGCCCGACTTCAAAAATCCTTGAAATACGCATATATTTCTTCGCTTTCTTCCTTGTCCTCGGACAATAAACAGTAAAATATTAAAGAGCCGTCCGTGTGAGCAATAATAAAATTGCTGATATTGCTAATAAAAGTATAACTTTTTTCCTTGTAAAAGTCAATATTTATCAAAGAAAAATTAGTTAACAAAAAGTTTCCCCAAACAGCTTAAAATATGTATAAAAATATCTTCAGAAATCAAAATTTATTATATAACAGAAAAACCGCCCAAGGAATACAAGGGCGGTTTATATGTATTTAAAGCGTCAAAAAATTCTTAAATCAGAAATATCTCTTCAAAAGACCGTTGAAAGCCTTTCCGTGTCTTGCCTCGTCCTTTGCCATTTCGTGAACGGTGTCGTGAACAGCGTCATAGCCAAGCTCCTTAGCCTTCTTTGCCAGCTCCAGCTTGCCTGCGGTTGCGCCGTGTTCAGCGGCAACTCTAAGTTCAAGGTTCTTCTTGGTGGAGGGAGTTACAACCTCGCCCAAAAGCTCTGCAAACTTTGCTGCGTGTTCAGCTTCTTCATAAGCGATTCTCTTATATGCTTCCGCAACCTCGGGATAGCCCTCTCTGTCCGCAACTCTTGACATAGCAAGATACATACCTACCTCGGTGCATTCGCCGTTAAAGTTCATTTTAAGACCTTCAACAACTTCCTTGTCAAGATCCTTGGCAATACCTACTTCGTGCTCACATGCAAATGCAAGCTCTTCCGCTTCCTGTACCAAGAATTTTGCGCCGGGGCAGCCGCACTGAGGACATTTTTCGGGAGCTTCCGTACCTTCATGAACATAACCGCAAATAGGACAAACAAATTTTTTCATAGTTTTAATTCTCCTTTTAAAATGAATTGAAATAATTTTAAAAAATAGGCTCAAATCCACATATATTGTTTAAAAAATTTTATTTCATATATATGCCGTTTAAGTAATTATAATTATAACAATTCTAATTTTAAATGTCAATACAATTTTGAAATTTTTTCTAAAATATGTGAGAGTAAACATAGTAAGTCTACTCAGCTCGTCGAAAAACCTGCCTTTGGTCGGTTTTCCGTTAAGCTGACGCCGTTTTTGGCGGCTTGCCTAAAAAAACAAAAATCGGGCGGAGCCTTGCTCGAACTCGATTTTAAGGCTATGATCTCAATTTAGGGGGAAACCCTGATGGTTTCCCCCTAAGAGCCCTTTCATTCCGAAACGTAAAGTTTGAAATTTTTCGGAAATCTGATGAGAGTAAGCAGAATAATACGGTTACTCTCATTTAAAGTCTGATTACAGCGTTACATCTTTAAATATTTTCTGACTTTCCCCCTTTCTCCCTTATTTCGCTGTACTTCTTTTTTGTGGCAAGACCGCCTCTTATATGCCGTTCCTGCTTGTTTTTTTCCAGCACCTCCTTTACCTGTTTTTGCAAGGCGGGATTTATTTTTTCCAATCTTGAGGTTATATCTTGATGTACCGTACTTTTGCTTATTCCGAATACCTTTGCCGCACTTCTTACGGTTGCTCCGTTGTCAATTATGTACTTTCCGAGGCTTACGCATCTTTCTTGTTTTGTTCCAAAATCTTGAACGTTTAGAGTTGATGATTTTGCTGACATTGTTTCGCCCCTTTGCATTATATTTACTATTTCTCTGTCAAACTTGATGATGTTTTTAATAAGACAGCAAAGTTTAATCCACAGAGAATTTATTAAAATATATGCTGAAAAATGGCTAATCATTACCTAATAATTTCAATGTCAAAAAAACAAATTAAAATTTTCAGATAAATAAAAATACAATCCCTTGACATATAAAAATTTTTTGGTATAATATCATATTGTAGGGACTAACACAATTTAAATCGCTAAAGTGAAATAAAAATAAAAGCAAATCAAAAGCAAGGAGAAACAAAATGGCGGAAAGAAAAGGTAATTTAATGAGCGTCAGAACCGACGTCAAGGTTTTGGACGCAACTATCAGGGACGGGGGCTTGTGCAACAGCTTTAATTTTACCGACGAATTTGTTACCGAGCTGTACAAGGCAAATGTCAAAAGCGGAGTTGACTATATGGAATTCGGATATAAAGCCAGCAAAAATCTTTTTAAAACCTCCGATTTCGGAAAATGGAAATTCTGCGACGAGGAGGACATAAGAAAAATTGTTGGTGAAAATGTGTCGGATATGAAAATATCGGTAATGGCGGACGTAGGCAGATGCGACTACAAAACCGATTTTCTTCCCAAAAGCGAAAGTGTTATAGACTTGGTCAGAGTTGCCTGCTATATTCACCAAATCCCCGCCGCAGTGGAGATGATAAATTATTTTCACAATTTGGGATATGAAACATCCTGTAACATTATGGCAATCTCACAGGCTAATTTAAATCAAGTGGACGAGGCGCTGCAAATGATAGGACAATCCGCCGTTGACGTAATCTATTTGGTTGACAGCTACGGCTCTCTCTATCCCGAAAATGCCGCCGTTTTAGCAAAAACCTATCTTAGCACCGCAGAAGCCTACGGGAAAAAAGTGGGATTTCACGGACACAACAATCAGAATTTGGCGTTTGCAAACACAATCGAAACCCTTTCCTACGGTGTATCTTACCTTGACGCCACCGCTATGGGAATGGGCAGAGGAGCGGGCAACTGCGCTATGGAATTGTTGTTGGGATTTTTGAAGAATCCTAAGTACAGCCTTTACGGTCTTTTGGAGTTTATTGAAAAATATATGATTCCCTTAAAGGAAAGCGGTATTAAATGGGGTTATGATTTGCAGTACCTGTTCACGGGACAGCTTAACCGTCACCCTCGGGAGGCAATGAATTTTACTGCGGAGGATAGGAAGGACTACTGCGAATTTTATAAATCTTTATTGGAAAATTTCTAATGCTTTTATCAAAAAAACAGCTTAAAAATAAAAACAATAATGGGACTGTGTGTTTTTTACAGTCCCATTTTATTATTAAAATATGTTTCTCAAAATACCGAAAATCAACAAAACAACCGACGAGGAATAATAAAATATCTTATTAACAATTCCTCCCTCTCTGAAGGATTTGGGGGAGAATATCAACCGTATTGAAATAAAAATTCCCCAAACAATCAAAAGTATAAATATACAGGGATTTGCTGCAAAGGCGGCTTTAAAGTTTAACTCCGCTATTCTTAAAAACATTGTGGATATTCCGCAGCCGGGACATTTTATCCTTCCGCCGGACAGCAGTCTTATTGGGCAAGGTATGGTTATTCTCGTCAGCTTTATCCATATAAAATATATTATTCCTATTGATAAAGCCGTCAAAAGCCTTTTCAACAATAGTTTTCTGTCGCTCACCTTTCAGCCTTTCCTTAATTTATTTATACTTATTCCAATTAAAAACACAGAAAAAGACGGTGGATTGGAGCTTTTCCGATAGAGTAAGCACCTATGCAGAATATGTGGGAGCTGATACAAAGCACCTTGTTCCCCAATCCGATTTATCTGAATTTCATTTGGATTTAGTATTAGCTATTTTGGATTTGATATTAGCTATATTATTTTCATTTCAACTTCTAAATATAAATCGGTATAAAAATTGCCCGCTCGTAAAAAGCAGGCAATTTTAAGCAGCACTATAATTCTGCCGAGAATATCAAATTATTGCTGTGCGGGAGGAACCATTTCATTGATGGTGCTCTGCATCATAGCCCATCCGACAATAGGAACAAACAACTGAAGGATCAAGTAAAGAACAGCCTGATTATTTGTAGGCAAGCCTCTTGAAGCTCTTGCATTGTCAAGCTTTTCTCCCTGCTTGTATGCCCAATAAAGACCGTAAATATCGCATGTAACTATCATTAAAAGCAATGCGATACCGCCTGAAGTGTAAGCTTTTCCCGTAGGATCGGGAGGGGTTAACATATTTGTTTCGTCGGTAAGCTTTATGAACCAATATAATCCATAAATACCGCAGGTAACTATGGAAAGAATAATGCACAAAGCAATGTTTCTCTGCTGAACCATATTTTTTTCTCCTTAATAAATATGTAATAAATTTTTTAAGCTTGAATTTTGTTATTTGCATAAATCAAAAAAATCAAAATCAAACTTTTAATTTATTATAGCAAAGCCGACTATGCTCGTCAATAGGGATAATACATAAAAATTCACATTATTATTCCACAATATACACAATTCGCACACAAACGAAAATTATACGCAGCCTTGTGCCTTCATTGCCTCTGCAACCTTTAAGAAGCCTGCGATATTTGCGCCTGCCATATAGTTTCCGGGAGTGCCGTATTCCTTTGCCGCTTCGTCGCAAGCCTTGAAGATAGACTGCATAATGCCTTTAAGCTTTGCGTCAACCTCGTCAAAAGTCCAGCTGTAGCGCATAGAGTTTTGGCTCATTTCAAGACCCGAGGTAGCTACGCCGCCTGCGTTTGCAGCCTTAGCGGGTCCGTAAAGGATTCCGTTCTTAAGGTATACCTCGATAGCTTCGGGAGTAGAGGGCATATTTGCACCTTCCGCAACCGCAAAGCAGCCATTGTCAACCAGCTTTTGAGCGCTTGCTCCGTCGATTTCGTTCTGTGTAGCGCAGGGAAGAGCAATATCGCACTTAATGCCCCAAATTCCGCTGCAGCCTTCGGTGTATGTTACATTTTTATGTGTAGTGCGGTTAGCGTATTCCTTAATTCTGCCCCGCTCAACCTCTTTAATCTGCTTAACAATGTCAAGTTCGATTCCGTCGGGATCATGGATATAGCCGTTGGAATCGGAAAGTGCAACCACCTTTGCGCCAAGCTCTGTAGCCTTCTTAGTAGCGTAAATGGCAACATTGCCCGAACCCGAGATA
>CAZRRT010000093.1:6867-8936 GCA_964602605.1 uncultured Ruminiclostridium sp. | reverse complement strand
TGAACCTCGAAATTGCTTCGCAATTTCGGCAGCTTGTTTAAGCTGCGCTTTAAAACAATTAAGGGACTGTATGTTTTTACAGCCCCTTTTATTTATCAAAAATGCGTTAAATATAAGCTTAGTGCAATAACCGTTTCGGCTCTTGTTATGCTCTGCCAAATCTACTATCGGTATGATTCTTTCGATAAGAAATCAATATAACAGCTTATCAAAATCATCGGCGGGAATAGGTCTTGAATACAAAAATCCCTGCGCCGCATTACAGCCGCAATGATAGAGAAAATCCGCCTGTTCCCTTGTTTCAACACCTTCCGCAATCATTTCAAGTCCTATATCCTGCGACATATTTATTGTGTGGGAGATTATCTTCTGACCTCTTTGGGATTCCATAGAAGATGATAAAAAGTCCTTGTCTATTTTTAAAACGTCAAAAGGAGTATTCTTTAACGTGTTGAGAGAGGAATAGCCCGATCCGAAATCGTCCATTAAAAGGCGGTAGCCTTTAACCTTGGCAAGCTTTATCATAGTGTTGGCGTTGATAGTGTCTGCACTTTCCGTTATTTCAAGCTCCAACAAATGCTTGGGAATATCGTATTTTTTTATAAGCCGATCAAGAATATCCACAAATTTTGAATCGGTGAGATGTACTCTTGAAACGTTGACGGAAATAGGCACAGGCTTCACTCCGTCGTCTATCCATTTACGTATGCGCTTGCAGGCACACTCCCAAATAAACTCGTCAATCTTCACCACAAAACCGTTTTTCTCAAATATGGGTATAAATTTATCGGGCGGTACAACTCCGTCTTCGGAATCTATCCATCTTACCAAGGCTTCCGCTCCGATAACGGTACTGTCGGAAATGCTGTATTTGGGCTGAAGATACATTACAAATTCGTTGTTTTCAAGGGCGGGCTTCATTCTTTCTTCAATAGAACGCTTGGTTCTAAGACCCGCTTTAACGTCCTTATTGAAAAATCCGATATTTTCAAGGGCGTTTCCCTTTACCGCCGCCCTTGCTATTCCCGCACTGTCGCCCATAAGACGGGTGGACATAGTTCTGTCCTCCACAAGATACACGCCGAAAGCAAAGGAGTATTTAATATTCTTGTAGCCGCTCATTCCCGCTTCCAATCCTCTTAAAAAGCTGTAAATATCGGACAGCTCGCTATAGGGCATAACAACCATAAACACATCTGCGCTGAGGCGGGAATAAATCTGTTCCTCGGTGCAGTACATATCCAAAACATCGTTGATACGGTGAAGTATTTCGTTGCCAATAGCTTCTCCGTATTTATCGTTAATAAACTTAAAGCCGATTACGTCAAACTGAATGACAGCGTATGTTCTGTCCGTATCTTCACGGATTCGCCTTGCCATTATGTCCGCAAATATGGCGGGGTTTTTATCGTTAGTATAAAAATTGAGAATATTGCGGTTCTTTATTTCACGCTCGTTCATTTTCATAAACGTTCCGTTAAAGCAGTCAACCTTGCTTTCCTCTTTATTGTAATGAGGATATATTCTCATTTCATACCAATTAACAGTATCGTCCGTATACGCTCTAAACTGTATTTTCATATAATTTTCGGATATGACAAGATCGCTTTTCAGTCTGTTAAGGAAAAATTTAACTCTGTCCCGATCCTCCGCAACGATTCTTTCGTTTTTAAGCAAATCTTCTATGGGATTATATTCTTCGGACATAACAAAATCCGTAAAATTGGGGTTGTTCTCCAAATACCAGCAATTATTGATAAAATCAATATAAAAATATATGTAAACGTTTTGATTAATCATTAAATCCATCATTTTATTGCGGCAGATTTCCATAACAAGCTCCATTCTCTCCCTTATGTGTAAGGTAATTTTTTAATAATTTGATTTTAACAAATTATATCATATTTTTTAACATTTGTCAAATGTATTTTTTAGTTTTTTTTATTTGTGATTTAATATTTGTGGAATTGTGGTTCTGTTATATTCGCTATGATTTGTTTGAAAGGATTTTGAATATCATTTTTTTTATAGTGAGTTGTATTTTATTTGTCGTGTATTGTTCGATTTTC
>CAZRRT010000093.1:0-6857 GCA_964602605.1 uncultured Ruminiclostridium sp. | reverse complement strand
CAAATGTATTTGTTAGATATTAACATAATATTATCTTTTTTACTGAGATAATAAAAATATTTATTGTCGAAAAAATTTTATGGGATAACCATAACTGTTTTTACCGAGTTGCAGTCATAGCCTAAAAGCTGTGTCAGAGCAAGGGTTTGTCCGATTTTTTCATTTGAGGCTTGACATAGTTTGTCTAAAAAAATGTGAGGCGAGGTTTTTTGACAAGCTGATATTTTATTGACATTTGCAGAATAAAATTATATACTATTAAAAATAGTAAATATAATATAAATAAAAATAGTAAATATAATATAAAAGTCAAAATCGAGGAATTATATGAAAATCAACTATATCTGCCCTGTTTGCGGCAAGTCACTTGAAAAAAAGGAAAACAGCTTTGTGTGCTGCAATAAGCACTGCTTTGACATTTCCAAGCAAGGATATGTAAATCTGCTGATAAGGGGAGGAAAAAAGGGACACGGCGACGATAAGATTATGGTAAACGCCCGCAATAGCTTTTTGGGCAAGGGTTACTATCAGCATTTAAAAAATACGGTTTGTGAAGAAATTGAAAAACACTTAAAGGAAAGCGCCTGCATATTGGATTCGGGCTGCGGAGAGGGCTATTATACAAAGGGAATATATGATGTTTCACAAAAATACGGCTGTGAAGTTTTCGGAATCGACCTTTCAAAAGAAGCCTTAAAAATTGCCGCAAAATCTTGTCCCGATATAAGCTTTGCCGCCGCCAGCGCATATTGCCTGCCATTTTCGGACTCCTGCTTCGATATAGTTTTGTCCCTTTTCGCTCCTCTTGCAGTCAGTGAATTTTACAGAGTATTAAAAAACGAGGGTATATTTATTACCGCTGTTCCTTTGGAAAATCACTTGTTTGAATTAAAAAAGGCGGTATATGACAAGCCTTATAAAAATAAGCCCGAAAATACTGATTTAAACGGCTTCCGGCTTATTTCAAGGCAGGAATGCAAAAAGGATATTTTCTTGAATTGCAGCCAAGATGTAAAAAACCTATTTATGATGACGCCTTATTATTATAAAACCTCTCAAAAGGATCAGCAGAAGCT
Source organism: uncultured Ruminiclostridium sp. (assembly GCA_964602605.1). Taxonomy (GTDB): domain Bacteria; phylum Bacillota; class Clostridia; order Oscillospirales; family Ruminococcaceae; genus Ruminiclostridium_E. The sequence goes on along the minus strand of CAZRRT010000093.1, from coordinate 5,781 downwards.
GGATAGGATTGAAAGCCTTAATGTTCAGACGGAATTTTTGGTATTAGCTTATAGAAAAGTTGGAAAATAAATATTTTATATTCAGCCTACCAATCCCAATGCAGTCTATCATATCCCAAAATCCAAAGCAATTTTCCCGCATATATAGGCAATTAGCACTAAACAATGATAAACAAAGCTTTTGCAGAATAATTTACTTGGAAAAAAAGCGAAAATTCTCTTGACAAATCCGCAGCATAGTGCTATAATTAAATCACAGTAAACATATAGGTTTTAAGAAAATATAAATAACGAAAGGAAACAACAGTATGAATGTTTATGAAAGAATCACCGATCTTATAGGAGGAACACCGCTGTTAAAGCTTACCAACTATATCTCCGAAAATAAATTGGAGGCGGATATTTTAGCTAAGTTAGAGTATTTTAATCCCGCAGGCAGCGTTAAGGACAGAATTGCAAAGGCTATGATTGACGACGCCGAAAAATCGGGCAAGCTTAAGCCAAATTCCGTTATTATCGAGCCTACCAGCGGCAACACGGGAATCGGTCTTGCTTCCGTTGCAGCTGCAAGAGGCTACAGAATAATACTCACTATGCCCGAAACAATGAGCGTTGAAAGAAGAAATCTGCTTAAAGCATACGGCGCAGAGCTTGTACTTACCGACGGCGCAAAGGGAATGAAGGGCGCAATAGAAAAGGCGCATCAGTTGGCGGAGGAAATTCCCGACAGCTTTATTCCGGGACAGTTTGTAAACCCCGCAAACCCCGCCACCCACTTTGCAACCACAGGTCCGGAAATTTGGAACGACACCGACGGAAAGGTGGACATATTTGTTGCAGGCGTAGGCACAGGCGGCACGCTTTCAGGCGTCGGTGAGTTTTTAAAGAGCAAAAAACCGGAGGTTAAAGTGGTGGCGGTTGAACCGGCAGGCTCTCCCGTGCTTTCCAAAGGCACTCCCGGACCTCACAAAATACAAGGAATCGGAGCAGGCTTTGTTCCCGATACTCTTAATACAAAGATATATGATGAAATCATAACCGTTGAAAACGAGGACGCTTTTGAAACAGGAAGAACCATAGCAAGAAAAGAAGGTCTGCTGGTGGGAATTTCAGCAGGTGCGGCTGTATGGGCTGCCGCTGAGCTTGCAAAACGTCCCGAAAACAAGGGCAAGGTTATTGTGGCGCTTCTCCCCGACACAGGCGACCGCTATCTTTCTACTCCTATGTTTACGGAATAATCATACGGAATAATTATTTGCAGATGTAACCGCCGCTGAGATGTATTCATTTTCTTTGGCGGCGGTTTAATATTGGAGTTTGCGGAGGTAAATTCACCGCTGAAGCTTGAAATAAAAGCAAATTAGGCAGATTTTTTTAGCAGCAGTTTGTTATCCCGATTATAATGTTTGTTTATATTTAGATTAACAATTAGTATTATATCAGCAGATAGATGATTTTTGACAAGCTGTATGATTTTTATATTCCAAAAACAAAAAGTAATTTTCAAAAACAAAAAGTAATTTAAAAAAAGTAATTTAAAAATAATACTAAAAAACTATTGACAACCTCTTTCATATGTGCTATACTTATAGTACCTCAAAAAGGGGTTTATTTTTTTGTGCAAAAAATTAAAATAAACCCTGTGAATAATCATTCACTAATAAAAGAGGGAGGCTGAGTTCGACCGTATCGAACAATTTAATAGGAGGTGCCGAAATGAGAGTAAAAATCACTTTGGCTTGCACCGAATGCAAGCAGCGTAACTACGCAACCAAGAAAAACAAAAAGAACGATCCTGACAGAATTGAAATGAAAAAATACTGCAAATTCTGCCGCAAGCACACACTCCATAAGGAAACTAAGTAAGGAGGGACATAATGGCAAACGAGCTTGAAAAGAAAGCCCTTAAAGACGCTGAAAAGGCTCAAAAGGAAGCTGATAAAGCCAAAAAGGAAAAACAGCTTGCCGCAATGAAGGCTGCTGCCGCAAAAAAGCCTAAAAAGTCTCCCGCAAAGTATTTCAAGGAAGTCAAGGCAGAGTTTAAAAAGGTTTCATGGCCTACAAAAAAGCAGCTGTTCAACAACACGGTAGTCGTGCTTGTATCTATCGTTGCATCGAGCATTGGCGTATGGCTTTTGGATCTTTTGTTCACTGAGATTTGGGGCTTATTGCTTAAAATGTAATTGAAAGGGTTTACCGATGTCAGAAGCTAAATGGTATATTTTGCACACGTTTTCCGGTTATGAAAAAAAAGTTGCCGACAACATCAAAAAGGTAGTTGAAAACAGAAATCTTCAGCATCTTATTGAAGAGGTAATGGTACCTACCGAAAAGATTACAGAAAACAGCGATGGCAAGGAAAGAACTTATGAAAGCAAGATCTATCCCGGCTATGTTTATGTAAAAATGGTAATGACCGACGAATCGTGGTATATCTGCCGCAACACCCGAGGCTGTACCGGCTTTGTAGGTCCGGGATCTAAGCCTGTTCCCCTCACAGACGAGGAAGTAACTCGTTTGGGCGTTGTAAGCACACCTACAGACATAACAGTCAAAGCCGGAGATTTGGTACGCATTATATCGGGAATGTTTGAAGGCTTTGAAGGCTCTGTAATGGAGGTAAACGAGGCGGAGGGAAAGGCAGTCGTGGGACTCTCTATGATGTTTGGCAAGGAAGCGACACCCACAACAGTGGACATATCCGCAATTCAAAAAATCAATTAAGTCAAGGAAATATTTTAATAATTATTTTTTATAATTACTAAGAACAATTATTAAATTCTTAGTTCTTAAGTTTTTGGAGGTAAAATTAAAATGGCTCAAAAAGTAGTCGGATTCGTTAAATTACAAATTCCCGCAGGCAAAGCAACGCCTGCTCCCCCCGTAGGTCCTGCACTTGGTCAGCACGGAGTAAATATCGCAGCCTTTACCAAGGAATTTAACGAGCGCACAAAAGCAGATATGGGACTTATTATCCCTGTAGTTATAACAGTATATGCTGACAGAAGTTTTTCATTTATTACCAAAACTCCCCCTGCGGCAGTTTTGATTAAAAAAGCGTGCGGAATTGAAACCGCATCGGGAACACCCAATAAGACTAAGGTTGCAAAAATCAAAAAGGCACAGGTACAGCAGATTGCAGAGCAGAAGATGAGAGATCTTAACGCCGCTTCCGTTGAAGCCGCTATGTCTATGATCGCAGGAACCTGCCGTTCAATGGGCGTTGAAGTGGTTGACTGATATACAGCCGCTTGTTAATAAAATAACTATTACAAACAATAATGAAGTGGGAGGTTCACCCACAAAGAACCGATTGACCACAAGGAGGATAATAAATGAAACACGGTAAAAAATACAGAGAAAGCGTAAAGCTTATTGAAACAGGAAAGTCTTACGAAGCGTTGGAGGCTCTCGGATTGGTATGTCAAACCGCTAAGGCAAAGTTTGACGAAACCGTTGAGATCCACATCAGATTGGGCGTTGACTCCCGTCACGCAGATCAGCAGGTAAGAGGCGCAGTTGTTCTTCCCAACGGAACAGGTAAGACTGTAAGAACATTGGTGTTCGCAAAGGGCGACAAGATTAAGGACGCTCAGGACGCAGGTTCTGATTACGTTGCAGACGACGATACCGTAAAGAAAATTCAAGACGGCTGGATGGACTTTGACGTAGTTATAGCAACACCTGATATGATGGGCGTTGTAGGACGTTTAGGTAAAGTTTTGGGTCCTCGCGGCTTAATGCCTAACCCTAAAGCAGGCACTGTTACTCCCGACGTTGCAAAGGCGATTCAGGAGGCTAAAGCAGGTAAAATCGAGTACCGTCTTGACAAGGCAAACATTATTCACTGCCCTATTGGAAAGGCTTCCTTTGGCGGAGAAAAGTTAGAGCAGAACTTTGACGCACTTATGACCGCAGTTGTTAAGGCTAAGCCTGCCGCTGCAAAGGGCACATATATTAAGTCCTGCACCGTTTCTTCCACTATGGGACCGGGCGTTAAGGTAAGCACTGTTAAGTACGGAGCATAATCAAATAAATATATAAACAATCACACTTGATTACGTACAGGTGTGATTATTTATTGCTGCAAGGGTTAATATGACTTGATGATTCAGTATAGCAAGCTAATGGTGATTTCTGACAAAAAGCATAAAAATACGACAGTATGGACATTCCCAACGGAAAAACCCCTTAGAAAATAATATTCGTATATGAGAAATCCGATTCAGAGTTTGGAAGCCCCTGCTGTTGCCTTGGTCAGATTTCTATTGAATTTAGCATTTTACAATAAGAGCAGATTAAGGCTTTGACTGAGATTTGACAAGAAAAAGTATTATATTTGAAAGGAGAAAAATGGGATTATTCGGATTCGGAAAAAAAGAACCCTCGGATATAACCGTGCCTAAAACCGATAATGAGAAATGGGTTACCTATACATATGCTATGTGGTCAAAGTATGCGGAAGGCGATTGGCACTATATCGCAGGATCTAAAGAAAAAAGCAAGCCCGAAGGTGCTTCAATGAGGGTGATGCTAAGACGAGATTGGGGCGTTAGCAGCAAGGCTGAGCTTTTGGATAATCTAAGCTATCTTTTTTCCTTGTATGAAGAGGGAAAAGATGTAGAGGACGAGGATATTAAAATAGGCGCATGGGATTTATGCCGCTGCTGTCAAACCTTGGCAATGGGATTTGTCGGTGGATATATTGAGCGTCAGGAGCTGTTTGATTTGTCCTTTAAGGTCGGACGAGTAATGCAGAAATACTATCATTCCTGGCAGGAGCTTTACAGCAGCTATTTAAGCGGCTATACCGGCTGGAGAAACGAAAGCGGGCAAGAAGGCGCACAGGAAGATATAAAAGCAAGAGAACAGATATGCAAAGATATTTTGGCTGCTTCCGACGGTCCGTCATCTTTAGATTGGAATATGGCACTGTAATACTTTTTTTAATTTATATACGGTCCGATTGGTGAAAATACCGTGCTTATTAAAACGTCAGAATTGCTTTAAATACTGCATATATCTGAGAATTTCATTTTTTACCAAGTACGGCTTTTCACACTTTTTGCTAAAATATAATTAAGAATTAGAAAAATTTTATTTTTACTATTGACAAACATAATTATTTTTGCTATAATGTATACGCTGTTCTAAAGACAGCAGGTCACTTTATAAAAAGTGCTAACGGATTTTAATCCGCCTGCCGAGGAATGGGAAGTAATGAAATGAAAATCAATTTACATCCTTTTCCTATTATATAAGAAAAGGATTTTTTATTTCCTTTTTTTAGTACAGCAATACTAAAACAGGAGGTTAAACTATGCCAAGCAAACAGGTGTTGGAATCAAAACAGCAGTATGTTAATGAGTTAGCGGAAAAGCTTAAAAATTCCGCTTGCGGCGTAATCGTTGATTACAAGGGAATTAACGTTGCTGACGATACCCAGCTGAGAAAAAGCCTTCGTGAAGCGGGAGTTGATTACTTCGTAGTAAAGAACACTCTCCTTAAAAGAGCCGCAGAAGCAGCGGGAATTGAAGGCTTGGACCAGCATCTTGAAGGCACAACCGCTATAGCACTTTCCAAGGAGGATATTATTATCGCTCCAAAGCTGCTTTACAAGCAGGTTGAGGCTTCAAAGGGAGCATATTCCATTAAAGTGGGCTTTATCGACGGAAAAGCAATCACCGCCGAGGAAGTTACCGAATATGCAAAGCTGCCCGACAAGGATACTCTTATCGCAAAGTTCCTTTTCGTTTTGCAGTCCCCTATTCAGAAGCTTGC
>CAZRRT010000092.1:1279-8961 GCA_964602605.1 uncultured Ruminiclostridium sp. | reverse complement strand
TGCTCGACATTTTTTGCAGAGCAGGCGAAAGCTTTATAGTGACCGATCCCAAGGGATAGCTTTTTGAACGCACCTCGGGAGAGGCAAAAGCCAAGGGGTTCAATATAATCACTCTCGATTACCGCAATCTCAGTGCGGGGGATATGTGGAACCCTCTGACAAAGCCCTATGAGCTGTACACAGCAGGAAACGAGGACGAGGCGGTGACCATGCTCAACGATTTTGTGGCTTCTATTGCGGCACCCTATGACGGAACACGGAACGATCCGTTCTGGACGTCTATGAGTTCGTCTCTTGCACTTGCCAATTTGCTGCTGCTTATGGAATGCGGAAAAAAGGAAGAGGTGCACCCCGCAAGCTTTGCGAACCTTTGCTCGGCAAAAAGCTTGGACAAGCTCGAAGATATTGCCAGATATAACATAGACCCCGAATCCATTGCAGGTATGAACTATAACGGCGTATTCGTGTCGGCGGACAAAACAAAGCAAAGCATATTTGTATCGCTGTTCGCCATGGTGAATGTGTTTAACACTCAGAAAAAGCTTACCCGCATGCTTTCAGACAGCTCCTTTGACATCTGCGATATCGTAAGGCGCAAAACGGCGGTCTACATAATTGTCCCCGACGAAAAAACAACCTACAATTTTCTTATAACAACGTTTATAAAACAGGCTTATCAGACGCTTATAGCCGAGTCGCAAAAGGAAAAGGACGGAAAACTTCCCATAAGGGTGAACTTTGTTCTTGACGAGTTCTGCAACATACCTAAAATCAACGATATGCCGGCTATGATAAGTGCCGCCGGAAGCCGCAACATACGGTTTTATTTTTTTGTTCAAAGTCTGCATCAGCTTAGGGAGCGTTACGGCGATTCCTCCGACACCATAAAGGGAAACTGTGAAAACTGGGTATTCCTGGCTTCAAAGGAGCTTGCGCTGTTAGAGGAAATATCGGAGCTATGCGGCCGCAATAACAATGTTCCGCTCATAAACACCTCGGAGCTTCAGCACCTGCGCAAGGATATGGGAGAGGCACTTATTATACAGGGAAGAAATTTTCCTATTGTCACCGAGCTTGCCGATATTGACGATTACAGGGTGTTTGAAAAGCTGCCCCGGGCGGAAAGAGAAATAAAGATCCCCAATAAGCTTGCTTTCTTTAACCTTGATAGGGTAAAGGAAATGTTAGGGAACAGGGTTTTGTTTTCCGAAGAAAACGGCGAAAAGACGAATATCGGCAGCTACGCCGAGTATATACAGTCGGTCGTTGACAAGCAGACGGCAATTATTGACAAAAAACTCAGCGAGCTTGAAGCCGCCGCACGGAAAATAAGCGAAAAGGAGGCTCTTGAAGCTCTTGAAATGCAGGCGAGTGTAAGGGACGAGCTTGAAAAAGAATTTGAGAATATTCTCAGGCAAGTTAACGGTTAAAGGGGAAGGGAAGTAAATGAAAGATGTGCCGATCCTTGCCGCCGTTGTAAGCAGGGATCCCAACGAACCGACGATGAAATGCGCCGAGATAATATTCCCCGCCATGCAAAAATCTTTAAGCTGCGCTTATTTTGAATTCGCTTACAGATTGAACTTCATTGGCAAAATTGTTGAGCTTGAAACCGTAAATGAGCTTGAAACACTTTTAAAAAGTCCCGAAGCGGAAAAAAGCGGTCACGTTGTTATTTTGACCGATAAATCAATGCTTGAACCCAATCCCGACAATAAAAAAGCTCCTTTGATCAAAACATTTTTAGATACGGTAAAAAAGCATTTGGGAAAGGAATTTGTCTTTAAGTGCAGCGTTATTCTCTGCCATACCGATGCTTTTACAAAGAAGTACGATAATTTTACCGATTTATGCAGAGAATACGGGCTTATGTATGACAAATTTATTGTTTCCGAGAAGGTTGGAAGGATTGAAGCCGCTCCTTCCGCACTTACAATCGCCATTGCCGCCTGTGCTTTTTTTGAATCGGAATTCAGAGATCAATGCGGCTTATTTGTACAAAAAATTCAGAAACCTTCAGCAGCGTAAAACAAAGCGCAACGAATTTAATCATATGCTGTTCACAGTGGGTGCAGTGGTGTTTTCAAGGGGCTATCTTATGGAAGAGATATTGTTTCAGCATTTGTATATGATTCCGGAATATCTCAAAAATTCGCTGTCGCCTCAGCATAATACATACGAGGAAATCATAGTGAAAAGCTCCGTTACTTACCCACTTATTCTGTATGCGGCAAGGACGGGAATGCAATATGCTTATAATATTCTCCTGTCGGCAAAATGCACTGATACGGAATTTTTCATTACATTGGGAAAATACGGTACTGCCGAACAAATATGGGATTATATTTTGCATAATGCGCTGATGTACGCAGACATCGAGCTTTTGGAAACACCTTTTTCCTGCGTCTATCTTGAGCTTATGCTTATGCTGCGGTTTGACAAAAGTTATTTGAAAAATGTTATGAGCTTGCCTGCGAATTACAGGAAAAGTACGGATTTCATACCGATGACACAGAAAATATTTTTCCGTGGTATTAAGGCTTTATAATACCGTATGTGAAAATTCGCCCGATGATTGTATGTTCGCCCACATTTTGAGTGCCGTTGAAAATTATGTGAAGGCTATTGGGCAGTATGTCAGTCCCGATGATTATCCGCATATTTTTTCCTGTGAAGCGGCAAAAAGAAGCGTACAGCTGAAAGCGGCATACAGTCGGCTGACAGGGAAAAAACAGGAGGAAGGCAATGAATGATTCATATAACAAAATTATGGAGTTAGCGGGTAACGCCGACCTTAAAAAAAGTGGTGAACCGCTGGGAAAAGCTGGCGCTTAACTTGGAAAAAACAGCTTCGGCTTCAATACAGGTTACGATGCCCAATATGCTGTGGTACTCCCGCTCGGGCGTGGGACAGACAACTATGTTAGGCTATATCGCCGATTATCTTCGTGAAAGACATCTGATTGAATTTAAGGGCAACGTGGATTTTATTGAGTTTATATTAAAAAGGGAGGGGGAAGAGAGGAGCTTTAACGAGCTTGTGCGCCTTGATTCCGCTTTAAACTCAGTTTCGGGACATCACAACGTATTCAAGGGTATTGTCTGCATTGACGTTACCGATTGGGCAGAAAAGCTCAGCGACAGCCGTTTTGCCTCCTTTCTCGAATATATCAAGGCGCACGACGGCGATTGGCTGACTATTCTTACGGCGAATTGCCCGAAGGAGGAGACCCTTGCCCAGCTATACGCATATATTCACAGCTTTTTCAGGGTGGAGCTTGTTCACACCGCATTTCCCGAAAGCTCCGAAATGACGGCGTACCTTAACCGCAAGCTGAATGCTGCCGGATTTACTCTTACGGCGGATGCGGAAGAGCTGTTGAGGGAAAGCATGACCGAAATGAGCAGGTCGAATATTTATGACGGCTATAATACGATAAGAGAGCTTTCCCGGGAGATAATATATCATATATTGTCCGCGAAGGATGAGATTTCTTTTACTGTTACGAAAAATGATGCAGAAGAATTTTCGATTGATTCCGAGTATATGAAGTTTTTAAAAAGAGTGAGGAGACGAGGAAGAGGATAGGATTTTAGGGAGTGCCGATTGGATTTGGTGCGCATATTGAAAAGTTGAATTTAATCGGTGCATTTATAAATTACAATTTTATGGTACAATTAACCAAAACAGTATTGATTTCAGGAGGATTCTTTATGTTTGTTAATTTCACAAATCACCCAAGTGCAGGCTGGTCGTCCGAACAGCTTGATGCAGCAAAAAAATGGGGAGAAGTCGTTGACGTTTTCTTTCCGAACGTTCCACCTGATTTTGGTGAGGCGGATATTTCAAGACTTGCTGATGATTGTATATCTGTAATCACCGAGCATAAGCCCAACGCCGTGTTGGTGCAGGGAGAAATGACTTTGGCATTTGCCGTTGCGGCACGTTTGAAGAAAAGCGGTGTGCCTGCTCTTTGCGCAACAACCGAAAGAAAAACCGAAGCCTTTACAGACAGTGATGGAGCTACAGTAACAAAAAGCGTATTTAAGTTTGTTCGTTTCAGAGAATATTTATTTTAAAATATAAAAGGAAGGAAAAAGTAATGAAAAATATTTTAATATCATGTATAAGTCTAATCAAACCGGATTTTAACATTGATAATAACGGAAACAAAAAAGATGCCACAACATATCAAGGGGATAATATATCGGTACAAGCCCGTCAAACAAACGAAGCCTGTGTTAAATTCCTTATGAAAAAGCTTTACGGGTCGGATGAAGTTCTTGACAAATATTTTCGCATTCAAAGCACAGATGTTGCCCGGCAGGAAAACAAATTTACAATACGCTACCTTAACGACGCAATCAGTAACTTTTGTAACCGCGAACTGCACGTTAAAAGACCGGATTATGAAAATTTCGTTCTCGATGAAAACGAGGAAAGGGAGCATAGATTCGATAACATATTGAACAGCATTGCACAGGAAATTCTGCAAATAGCCGCCGAGGACAGCGACATACACATTTACCTTGATATGTCGGGAGGAAAGAGGGATAATTCTTTGTTTATTCAGCTTCTTACAAAGCTTCTGTCATTTTACGGCTATGGCATTCATGCCTACTACACCGATCTTAGCGGACCAATATTGGATATGGGGCTTACCTTTGATCATATGAAAATTCTCGACGCTGTCAACGAGTTTGTCCGGCGAGGTTCCGCTGCTTCTCTCAGGGCTTGTTTTTCGGGAATCGAAAGCCCTACTGTAAGAGATCTTTTGCTTGCTATGGAAGACTTTGAAAACAGCATACAGCTGTGCGACATAAACCTTTATGAAAACCTCACCCGTGTAAATCAGGCTTTAAACGGTATGGAAAATGTTAATGACAACAGCAACGGACTTTTCATAATAAAAACCGTGATCCCGCTTATCCGTCAAAAATTTCATATTTCCACAAATGGCAAAGAGGTTAGCAGGCTTGGTATTATTCGCTGGTGCCTTGAAAACGGATTGATACAACAGGCGCTTACAATTTATAACGAAATTGTAAAAAATATGATTATTGAGGAAGGGCTTATTGAAATAGACAATAATGTTTATGGGAAAGCTATTGAGCGAATGATGATAGGAAAGCACCCGTCAAAGCTAAATAACATTAAGGTAATTCTTGTTATGCGCTCTGTTTTTGATGTAATGTACAGCTCTGCAAGAATAGGTGAGGAAAGGCTGAGAATAACTATGGATAGATATAGAAGAAATAATCCGGCCGGACCTATATGTCCCGATGGGGAATACAAATACAATGAAACCGAAAGCTATATAGGCTCGGTTTATTTCAGCAAGGATTACATTCCTTACGGCATAAAGATCAATATCGCTCCGGAGCTTTGCAGAAAAATTCTTACAGACTGCAATTTTGTTTCTCTTATAAGAAACCGTGTAAATCATGCGGCGGGTTCAGCCGTTTATGACCACAGAGTAATCAATCTGCTTCAAAGCAGCGATTATCACTTTTTAACGCTCCCTGAACACAATGACGTCACTTGGGATAATATCACTCCCGCTAATATTAGAGCAGACTTGCTTCGTGCTTTGGAAAACCTTGAAACAGCACTGAGCAGTATCGGAAGAGGACACAGTAAATGAAAAATATTCTTATAGCCTGTATCAGCTACTACGGTTATGATCAAATGTACGAAAAGGACCCCTTTGGAAATCTGACTGAAATCAAACCGTATACATATACTTCGGAAGGGATAAGCGTTGAGGCTCACCAAACCAACGAGGCCTGCTTAAAGTTCCTAATGAAGAAATTGGATGGATGCGGCGGTATCGATGAATGTATCTGCGTTGAAAGCACCAATGTCCAAAAAGATCCTTTTACAATGGAGCATATTCGGAACGCTGTCAAGGATTATTGCACCGAAAACAGGCTTAAAAAAATGCCGCATTTTAAAGCTTGCCCTCTTTCAAATTTGGAGGAAGAACAGCACAGATATGACAAAGCTCTCAATAAAATATCTCAAAGAATTTTTCAAATTGCAAAAGATGATAGCTTCATAAATATATATCTTGACGTGGCAGGCGGAAAAAGGGATAATTTTATTCTGATCCAACTGCTGACAAAGCTGCTGTCTTTTTACGGCTACGGCGTTCACGCATATTATGCTGATATAACACAGACAAGCGAGAGCAGCGAGAAATTAGGCACTATCGTTAATACCGACACGTTATTTGTTCAGATGAATACACTTGACGCCGTTAACGAATTTGTTCGGCACGGAACAGTCAGCTTGCTGAAGCAGTATCTTAAAAATACGGGCGACAGTAATGTAAAGCAATATATCAACAGCCTTTTCGACAGTATGGAGCAGTTTGAAAACAGCGTTCGGTTCTGCGACACAGATCTTTCAAAGAAGCTTGAAGCAGTTGAAACAAATCTGTCCGAGCTGGAAAAAATTATTGCAAAAGCCGCTCCCGATACCAATGCGGATTTGTATATAATCAACACCATGATACCGCTTTTCAGAAAAAAATTTCATATAGGCGCAAAGCAATACAGCAGCAGCGAATTAAATGTTATGTATTGGTGCCTTGAAAACGGACTTATTCAGCAAGTTTTAACTATCTTTAATGAAAAAGTAAGAGAAATACTGATTGATGATAATTTTATAGAAATAGATGAAGCCATACATGGGGAGGAAATCAGGAAAAAACAGAAAATCAGCAAAAATGCAGCGATATACAGTATAAAAATCAACTATGTTCTTGAAAAGGTATTTGAAAAAGCATTAAAAAATGACGAGATGAAAACTGCATATAATTTGGAAAAAGTAAAATACATTAAGCAGCCGTATGGGGCGTATCTGTTCTGCAATGAGCTGCTTCCCGAAGGGATTTGGGTCAATTATATCGATTTGGAGCAATGCAGAAATATTTTGATTGCATGTAGTTTTGTAAGCTTTGTGAGAAACAAGGTCAATCATGCCGCAGACTCAAATCAATACGGCGGAAGGGCAGTATATCTGTACAAGCACGGAATAAGAAATGGAGATTATGTTTTTTCCTCATTGGGTAGAAGAAATAATGCCGCTATCAATCCCGAAGGCTTTAAAAACGACATTCGGCGAGCGTTGGGCAATATTGACAATGCGTTAAGGAAAAAGAAGGAGAGCGAATAAAAATAACGGAATGTTTTCTTGGTGTGATCGGGAGACCGTGGGCTTTCAAGGATTACAGTAATCGTAATTTGAAAATAAAATTACATACTATTTAACGATTATTGCTAAATAACTTGATTGGAATTTTAAGATATACCTAATATATTTTTTAGTGAAATACTTATACAGCTTGCAGAAAAGCTTTTTAGGCTTTTTTGCAGGCTTTTTTTGATTTTGATTAGGAGATTTGTTTTTTAAAACAGCAAAAGTTACCGACTAAATATTCTTTGCTTGAAAACTTAGTCGGTTTTGAAATGATTTTGCGGGGGTGATTTGAGGTTTAATCACGCATACGTGTAAGGTGCAAGATTAGATTCTTCAGAATGTATTACAGAGATTACGAGTATCAATCACGCATACGTGTAAGGTGCAAGATATACCAACGTTATGTGCGTTAACTATATCGTGGTATCAATCACGCATACGTGTAAGGTGCAAGTGGTAGAAATGAGGTAGGAATTGG
>CAZRRT010000092.1:0-1179 GCA_964602605.1 uncultured Ruminiclostridium sp. | reverse complement strand
GTATCAATCACGCATACGTGTAAGGTGCAAGTGGTAGAAATGAGGTAGGAATTGGACACGATAATGTATCAATCACGCATACGTGTAAGGTGCAAGGGGGCAAGTATTGACTCTCCGTGATTTTGATTCGTATCAATCACGCATACGTGTAAGGTGCAAGCTTTAAATGGTGGGGACTGCTTGAATTGATGTCGTCGTATCAATCACGCATACGTGTAAGGTGCAAGAGTTTTAACCCGGAAATAAAATCTGTAATTAGTGGGTATCAATCACGCATACGTGTAAGGTGCAAGCGGTTTTTGATTTTTCAAAGTCTGAAATTGTCGGGTATCAATCACGCATACGTGTAAGGTGCAAGCAACTTACTGAGCCATTACGGATATATGTCAATCGGGTATCAATCACGCATACGTGTAAGGTGCAAGTATTGCGTCTGCATTCAATCTCACAACAGATGAGGTATCAATCACGCATACGTGTAAGGTGCAAGACGAGTATCCCGAATATTATTTTTATGGTGGTACAGCGTATCAATCACGCATACGTGTAAGGTGCAAGATAAATAAGCAGCTTGGTTTTGCTTATATCGTGGCGTATCAATCACGCATACGTGTAAGGTGCAAGAATTTTTCACTGATTTTAATTTGTTTTGTTCTATTGGCGTATCAATCACGCATACGTGTAAGGTGCAAGTGCTACATATAGCCCTTAATTACTATTATACCCAAAATACATAAAAAGTCAACGGTTATTTATAAGGCTCGCCCATAACAACCTCCAAAAATCGTTTAAAATCAAAGAAAATTAAGTGAAAATATTTGCGAACCTGCTTTTTGGAGTGCAAAATAGCAAGCCTTTTAATATAGTTTCGCAAAATAACCGCAGCTATAAAATAACCCCGCTAATACCGAAAAAACAGCTTGTTCATCGAAATTTGACTAAAACTATTGACAAATGTCGAAAAAAATGATAATATTTTAAACATAATTTATAATAATTTGTGCAAAGCTTATAAAAACGGAAAATGCTTATCTCCCTGATTTCTTATATTTTCATAACAAAGCAAGCATTTTATGTTTTATAATAGTTTATATGTTTATATTGGTATATAAAACAGGAATTTTATAAAACGGAGTCGGAATATGACAAGCTTTAAAGAAGTTTCAGAAAAAATCAGCC
>CAZRRT010000091.1:0-9185 GCA_964602605.1 uncultured Ruminiclostridium sp. | reverse complement strand
GAACAAGAGTTTTGCAGACATATATGCGATTTGATTGTTTCATCGGAAAAGAATAATCGTCCCAAATTCAGCAGCTTTTTGACTGAAAGGGAACAGCAGTTAGCGTTATATGAAGCAAATTCGTTAGAAACCGAATGTATGTTTTGGGGCGGCTATACCGACGCTTCAAGAAAGATTTTCGCTGTTAATATAAAAGATACCGACGATTTTCCGTTAAAGGCTTTAACATTTTCTTTTCGACAATCTGATAAGCTTACACACCGTGACTTTTTAGGTGCTATAATGTCTTTGGGACTAAAGAGAAGTTCTGTTGGCGATATTAAAGTATCTGAAGATAAAGCAGTTGTTTTTATTTTGGAAAACGTTTCTTTTCCCCTGCTGACTGAAATCAGAAAGGTTGGAAATGTGGGGATCAGCATTTTTGAAGGAATAAAGGGAGATTTGCCTCGGCAGGAATATGAAAATATTTCACTGATTGTTTCTTCTGAAAGAATAGACGCTATAGTATCTGCCGTTTGCGGTAAAAGCCGTGAAAAAGCGTTGTCTATGATAAAATCGGGTTTTGTTGTTTTAAACGGCATACAGGTAGACAGTCCGTCAAAAAAAGTTGAAATTGACGATATTTTTTCCGTAAAGGGATACGGAAAATACATACTATCCAATATTGGCGGTGTAACTAAAAAAGGAAAAGATTATATCGAAATCAAAAAATATAAATAAAAAAACGGAGGCTTTTTAATGGAAGCAAAGGATATTATCGAAAAAAAGTTTAACAAAGGTCTTAACGGATACAAAATGGAAGAAGTTGACGAATACCTTCAGGAAGTGTCAACAGAGTTTTTGGCTTTGAAAAAGCAAAACGAAGAGCTTGAGAAAAAGATGGAGGTTTTAGCTGACAAAATTCGCGAATACCGCAAGGACGAGGACGCAATAAAGGAAGCTTTATTGGGCGCACAAAAGCAAAGCAGCGCTGTTATGGCTGCCGCAAAGGAAAAATCCGAGAAAATGATAAGCGACGCACAGGAAAAATCCGATACAATGATCAAAGATGCGGAACAGAGAGTTGCTGAAAAGGACGAATACGGCAAAAAGTTAGTAGACGACGCAAATGCCGAAAAAACAAGAATTGTTGCCGAATGTGAGCGTAAGGCTGCCGAAATAAAGGCAAATATGGAAGCCGAAACTCAAAAGCAGGAGTCTATTATCGCTAAGACAAGAGATGAAAGCAACGCCTTTGTTGCAAGGTTGTTAAAAGAGTATCAGGATCATATCGCATTCATTAACGCTATTCCCGAAAAATGTCAAAATCAGTTTATTATCAACGCCAAGGATTCGTTAGCACTTGATGAACAAACGCCAGCTGAAAAACCGCAGGTCAGCGTTCCTGCTCCCGTTCAAAATGAACCTGTAGAGTTAAATAAAGAATCGGTGCAGCAAGGACCAAGTGAAGCTCAATCATCTGCTCCCGCAGCGGCAGAAGCTGAAAGCAGCCAAGAGCAGCCAAGTGAAAGGTTAGAAGTAATTTCTCAGGAATCCGAAAAGGCATTGCTTGAAAAGACATCTGAAATTGCTTCAAAGCCTGTTTTTGAAGAAGAAGCAGTGGCGGAAGAGGTGGAAGAATTTAACGCTACCAGTCCTCTTTTTGAAAAACCCAAACGCAAGCCCAAATATGAAAAGCTTCAATTTGGCAGCAATGGCACAAATAAAGATAATAAATAAAAAAAGGTTTTCTTGGTAGACAGAATAGTTATATTTACATATAATGTGTTTTAACAGAAAAGGGAAGATAATGGTTTATATTTCTTTGGCGGTAGCTGCGGTTTTAGTTGGAATAGATCAGCTTACAAAATGGTTGGTTACAATCTATGTAAAGCCCCAGCATACTGTAAATTTGCTTTCAATAGGCGAAAAAGAATGGATAAATCTCACATATCAGGAAAATACAGGCGCAGCATTCAGCATACTGCGTGATAAACAGCTGTTTTTAATTATATTAACCTCCATAATTATTTTGGGGGTTATTATATTGTTACTCACAAAAAGAATTAAGAAAACCTCTTATATTTGGTCATTTTCTTTGATATTGGCAGGCGGAATCGGAAACCTTATTGACAGAATTTTTCACAATTACGTCATTGATTTTATAGATGTGAGAATAATTAAATTTGCCGTGTTTAATTTTGCCGATATATGCGCAGTTGTCGGAACTTCCTTGCTTATCATTTTTTATATTATTGAAGAAGTAAAAGCTTCAAAGAAAAAGAGTCCTATAAAAGCAGAAATTAAAGATACTTCAGACGATGATAAACAAAAAATTGAGTAAATATGGACGAAAATAAATTTGTATTTAAAATTTCGGAAAAGGACAGCGGAATAAGAGCGGATAAGTTTATTTCCGATAATTCGGAGATTTCAAGGTCATATGCAGTTACTTTAATGGAGAATAAAAGCTGCCTGCTTAATAATTTGCCTTGTGAAAAAAACTACAAGTTAAAAGAGGGAGATATTTTAGAAATAGTTATTCCCGAAAAGGAAACGGTTGAAATAAGAGCTGAAAATATTCCCCTCGATATAGTGTATGAGGACAAGGATTTATTGGTTGTCAATAAGCCTAAGGGAATGGTGGTTCACCCTGCTCCCGGGCATTATTCCGGAACATTGGTCAATGCTTTAATGTACCATTGCAAGGACAGCTTGTCGGGAATAAACGGAGTAATAAGACCGGGGATCGTTCACAGAATCGATAAAGATACCAGCGGACTTTTAATAGTTGCAAAAAACGATACAGCACATAACGGCTTAGCCCAACAAATTAAGGTTCACAGCTTTACAAGAAAATACGAAGCGGTGGTTATGGGAAGAGTTAAAGAAAACGGCACAGTTAACGCTCCCATAGCACGTCATAAAACAGACAGAAAGAAAATGGCGGTTTCCTCGAAGGGAAGAGAAGCAATAACTCATTATGAAGTAATTGCCGATTATGACAAATATTCGCATTTAAGGCTTACATTGGAAACGGGCAGAACACATCAAATTCGTGTGCATATGGCTTATATAGGACATTTTGTGGCGGGAGATGAAGTGTACGGCGACGGAAAGCCCAAGTGGCTTAACGGACAGTGCCTTCACGCAAAGGAAATAGGATTTGTTCACCCTATTACAAAACAGGAACTTTATTTCACCTCGCCTTTGCCTGATTATTTTGAAAAAATGCTTAAACAGATTAGATGAACAAA
This sequence comes from uncultured Ruminiclostridium sp., assembly GCA_964602605.1. Classification (GTDB taxonomy): domain Bacteria; phylum Bacillota; class Clostridia; order Oscillospirales; family Ruminococcaceae; genus Ruminiclostridium_E. The sequence goes on along the minus strand of CAZRRT010000091.1, from coordinate 5,949 downwards.
ACAGGGAAAACAACTTATGAAATTTGACAATGTGATAATTATGACCGATTTGGACGGCACTTTGCTTACCGATGACAAGAAGATAACCGAAAAGGATATGAACGCTATTAACCGTTTTCGCAGAGAGGGCGGAATATTCACTTTGGCGACAGGCAGAGGTTATTCAATGGCAAAGCCTGTGGCGGAAAGAGTTGGCTTAGATGTACCTGCGGTTATTTTTAACGGCTCGGCGGTTTACGATTTTCAAAGGGACAAGTTTTTGTGGCACAGCAGCCTAAAGACTTCATCAAGAGATATAGTTAAAGAGCTTATAAAGAATTTTCCAGATATAGCTATTGAGGTATTATGCGAAGAAAAGGTGTACGTCCCTTCAATAAATCGAATTGAAAGGCAGCATTTGGCTCTTGAATCGGTTCAGCCTATTATGTGCGGCGTTGATGAAATAAAAAACGACGATTGGTTAAAGGTTTTAATTGCATACCCTCCCGAAAAAATTCAAGCCGTAATAGATTTTGTTAACGTAAGACCCGATTATTTGGCGAACGCCCATTGGGTACGCAGCGAGATACATTATTATGAAATGCTCCCCGAAGGAGTGAATAAGGGCAGCGGATTTGGACAGCTGCTGAGAATTATGGGAAAAACAGACGCTTTTACGGTAGGCGTAGGAGATTATAACAACGATATAGAGCTTATCCGTGACGCAAGGTTAGGAGTGGCGGTGGCTTCTGCACAGCAAGCTGCCAAGGATATTGCTGATTTGGTGGTTTGCGATAATAACAGCGGCGCAATCGCCGAAGTGATTGATTACATAGAAAGACTGTAGGTTTATTAAAATTATTGGTTCATTGCTAAGATGTTCATAATTGCGTACAGAGGTGAATATGGTAAAATCAAAAGGCTGGGATTGGCAGGCGGCAGATGATACAATATGGCTTGATCCCGCCGAAGAAAGTTATTACTACTGTGAAAAATGGAAAAAGCAGGGCAGAAAATCGGTTCTTGATTTAGGCTGCGGACTTGGCAGGCACTCGATTTTGTTTGCAAAAAACGGCTTTAAGGTTACATCTGCTGATATTTCCGAATATGCGGTTAAAGCGGTGGAAAAATCCGCTGAAAAGGAAGGACTGAATATTCATACCATTGTTTGAGATATGCTTAATATGCCCTTCAGAGAAAATTCTTTCGACTGTATTTTTTCTTATTTGGCAATTTCTCATACCGATACGGAAGGCTTTACAAAAATATTAAATAAATTAAAGCAGATATTAAAGCCGAAAGGTGAAATATTCTTAACCTTATGTTCAAAAGAAACCTGGTCCTTTAAGGAAGCAAATTACCCTAAGATAGACGAAAACACTGTCGTTAAAACCGATGAAGGACCTGAAAAGGACGTTCCGCATTTTTTCGTGGATTTAAACGATGTGAAGAACTTGTTTGAACCCGATTTTAAGCTTTTGCGGGTAAGACATATAAATAATTGCATTTATGACGGCGTAATACAGAATAATTCTCATTATCATATTTGGGCAAGCTTGGAAAAAGAAGAAAAGCCACTTGACTATTCCGATATTTTAGGTAAAATAGTAAAAGGAAAGATAGATCGTCCCATTGGATCTCTTCATCCCGAGCATCAAAAATGGGTTTACACAGTTAATTACGGTTATATAGAGGGACTGCTGGTTGGCGACGGCGAGGAGCAGGACATATATTATTTAGGCGAGGACAAGCCTGTCAGCGAGTTTTGCGGAAGGGTGATTGCCGTTATTCACAGATACAACGATAATGAGGATAAATGGGTGGTTGCCAAGGATGGCTGTTCATTTTCAAGAGAGGAAATTCAAAAGGCTGTGGATTTTAGAGAAAAATATTATGACAGCGAAATAATAATGCAAAAATAAGGGGATTTCCCCAAGTTATCTTTAGAAAGGAATGTTGCTACAATGGATCAGGTACATAAGAAACAGCTTGAAATCACTGCCACTAAGGTAAGAATGGGAATTATTGAGGGGGTATACAACGCAAAATGCGGACACCCCGGCGGATCGCTTTCGGTATGCGATACTCTGACTTACCTTTATTTTAACAGAATGAATATTGATCCCAAAAATCCCGCAATGCCCGACAGAGATAGGCTGGTGCTGTCGAAAGGACACACAGCCCCCGCTCTCTATTCGGTTTTGGCAAACAGAGGATATTTTCCCGTAGAGGATTTAAAGACTTTAAGACATATTGACAGCTACTTGCAGGGACACCCTGTTTTAGGCAAAGTGCCGGGAGTTGATATGAGTACCGGCTCTTTGGGACAGGGAATATCTGCCGCCTGCGGTATGGCTCTTTCGGGAAAATTAGATAATGATATTTACAAGGTTTACGCTATATTGGGCGACGGTGAGATACAGGAAGGTCAGGTTTGGGAGGCGGCTATGTTTGCGGCGCATTATCAGCTTGACAATCTTGTGGCAGTGGTAGACAATAACGGACTTCAAATAGACGGCAAAATAAGCGAGGTTATGAGTCCATATCCCATAGATGAAAAGTTTAAGGCTTTCGGCTGGTATGTGATAAATATTAACGGACACGATTTTACCGAAATAGAAAAAGCCTTTGACCAAGCGGAAAGAGTTGCAAATCAGCCTGTTGCAATTATTCAAAGAACCACCAAGGGCAAGGGCGTAAGCTATATGGAAAACCAAGTTTCATGGCACGGCGCAGCGCCTAACGAGGAGCAGTACAAAATTGCAATGTCCGAATTACAGGCTAAATTAGATGAGCTTACCAAGTGATTGAAAGGGGATTAAATAAATGGAAAAGAAAGCAACTCGTGAAAGCTATGGCGAGGCTCTTGTGGAGCTTGCGGAAAAAAGACCAGATCTTATTGTTCTTGATGCGGATTTGGCGGCTGCTACCAAAACGGGAATATTTAAAAAGGCTTATCCCGACCGCTTTTTTGACTGCGGCATACAGGAAGCGGATATGATGGGCGTTGCCGCAGGAATTGCAACCACGGGAAAATTGGTTTTTGCCAGCAGCTTTGCAATGTTTGCCGCAGGCAGAGCTTTTGAAGTAGTAAGAAACAGTATAGGCTACCCTCATCTTAATGTTAAGATAGGCGCAACTCATGCAGGCATTTCCGTTGGCGAGGACGGCGCAACCCACCAGTGCAACGAGGATATTTCTCTTATGAGAACAATTCCGGGAATGACCGTTATAAATCCTGCCGACCATGTTGAAGCCAAGGCGGCGGTTTTGGCAATGGCTGATTATGCTGGACCTACTTATATGAGATTCGGCAGACTTGCCGCTCCCATATTTAACGATCCTAAAACCTATAAGTTTGAAGTTGGCAAGGGTATTCAGCTTAGGGACGGCAAGGACATATCAATTATCGCAACAGGTCTTATGGTAAATGAAGCGTTGGAAGCGTCAAAAATCCTTGCAGAGCAGGGTATAAACGCTCGTGTTATCAACATTCACACAATTAAGCCTATTGACAGGGACATTATTGTCAGAGCTGCAAAGGAAACGGGAAAAATCATCACCGTTGAAGAACATTCCGTTATCGGCGGACTTGGCAGCGCTGTCGCTGAGGTTGTTACCGAAACTGTTCCCGTTCCCGTTATTAAAATCGGCGTAAAAGACGTATTTGGTCACAGCGGTCCTGCTGCCGCATTGCTTAAAGAATTTGGACTTTCTTCCGATAATATTGTTAAAATTGTTAAAGAGGTTTTAGCTAAATAATTTTTAAACCGCTCATTTATTTGGGCGGTTTTTTGTAAATGTTTGTAAATGTATTTAATAAGTATAGGAGAAAATAATTATGTTGGAATTTAAGTATGACACACAGCTTTTAATTGATGGCAACGGGCTTGACGAGGACAAAATAAACGATTATTTCAGGCAGAATTTTGAAGGGGACAGTCTTTTGGCGGTAGGAGATGACACGCTTATAAAAATTCATTTTCATACCAACCAGCCTTGGAAGGTGCTTGAATACTGTTCAACCTTGGGCGAGATTTACGATATAGTTGTGGAGGATATGGACAGACAGTCACGAGGCTTAAAAGGATAAAAGTTATTGTTGAAATAATCATAAAGTATGAAAAATTGTATTGCCAAAAATGTTTAAATGTAGTATAATTAAAAGAAATATGTTAAAACACCACTTGTTAAATCGAAAGGAATATTTATGGAGCTTTGTCTTACAAACGGACATATTGTTGACAGTAAAAACGGCATTGACGAAACTCTTGACATTAGAATTAAGGACGGGAAAATTTGCGAGATAGGAAAATCGCTGCCCCTGCGTCAAGGAGAAAAAGAGATCGATTGCAGCGGATTTACGGTAATACCGGGAATTTGCGATATGCACATTCATATGCGAGATCCCGGGCAAACCCATAAGGAGGATATTATCACCGCAGGAGAAGCGGCGGCGGCAGGCGGAGTTACCGCAGTCTGCTGTATGCCAAACACAATTCCCACAGTTGATAATCCCGAAACGGTAAAGTATATTATTGAAAAATCAAAGCAGGCAAAAACAAAGGTCTATCCCGTAGGTTCAATTACAAAAGGCTTAAAGGGAGAGGATTTTTCCGATTTTGATGCGTTAAAGGAAGCGGGCTGCGCGGCGGTAAGCGATGACGGCAGACCTGTAAAAAACGCTTTAATGATGAAGCAGGCTATAAAAAAAGCTGCGCTTTCCCATTTAATGATAATAAGTCATTGTGAGGATTTGGATATTATTAACGGCGGAATAATAAACGAGGGAGCGGTAAGCGATACAATGTGCGTAAAGGGTATGGCTCGCTCCAGCGAAAACTATATTACCGCAAGAGAAATTCTTTTAGCACAGGAACAAGGACTTCCAATTCATATCGCCCACGTATCAACAAAAGAATCGGTGGATATTATCCGTCTTGCAAAGAAAAAGGGAGTAAAAGTCACTTGCGAAACCGCACCCCATTATTTCACTTTAACAGATGAAAAGCTGTTCAGCCGTGACGCCGATTACAGAATGAACCCGCCTTTAAGGGAACAGGCAGACGTTGACGCAATAACTGAGGGAATATGCGACGGAACAATAGACTGCATAGTAACCGATCACGCTCCCCATACGGCGGAGGAAAAAGCCGACTTCTTAAAAGCGCCTAACGGAGTGGTGGGAATGGAAACCTCCTTAGCCGCAGCGGTAACAATGCTTTTGAACACGGGAAAAATAACAAGAGTTCAGCTTGTAAATCTGATGTGCGTAAATCCCAGAAGAATATTGGGTATAGAGGGCGGCGACTTTACTGTTGGCAGTCCTGCGGATATTACCGTATTCAGCGAAACGGAGCAATGGACGGTTGAACCCGAAAAGCTCCATTCAAAATCAAAAAACACCTGTTTTAAGGGAATGACATTAACAGGTAAGGTTAAATACACCTTATTAGACGGATATATTGTATACGAGGATAAATAAAATGAAAATATCGGTTAAATTGGAAAACGGATTATTACCTGACAAATATGGCAAATACGGCAATACTAAAATAGGCGGAGTGCCTTGCGTATCATTTCCCATAAAAATTGAAGAAGTTCCCAAGGCTGCAAAATCTCTTGCTTTGACCTTTGTAGATTTTGATTCGATTCCCGTATGCGGCTTTGCTTGGACGCATTGGACTGCCGTAAACATTCCTGCGGATATTTCAGAAATATCTGAAAACGCAAGTCAAAAACCAACATTTAATATTATTCAAGGTGCAAACAGCTTTTCGGGAGCGATAAAAAACCGCTATGGAGGACCTACACCGCCTGATAAAACTCACGTTTATACATTAACGTTATATGCTTTAGACTGCACGGTAAAGCTTTCGGAAGGATTTTCCTTGGAAGAATTAAAAAAGGCTTTAACAGGACATATTCTTGATAAATCGGAAATCAGACTTCCTTCAAGAAGTTAAATAG
>CAZRRT010000090.1:0-9290 GCA_964602605.1 uncultured Ruminiclostridium sp. | reverse complement strand
ATCACTTCCTTTTAAAATAATTATTATATAATGATGTATTTAAATCAACTGCTTATAAGTAACAATTTTGGGAATATTTTTTATTGACTGAACAAGTAAAATAGTATATAATATAACAAAGGAGCATATTTAATTATGATAAAAAAAGATAATATACAAATCAGCGGATATTCAAAATACAATCCCGAAGCCGTAAGGAGAAAAAAAATAAATCCTTTAAAAGAAATATACCCTGCTTTGCCTGACAAAAAATTCGATATTATATATGCCGATCCGCCATGGGATTACGGCGGTAAAATGCAGTACGATAAAACAAGCATAAAAACCGAAAACATAGGCTTTGAAAGGGATATATTTATAAGTGCGGCAAATTTCAAATATCCTACCTTAAAGCTTTCGCAGTTAAAGGAATTAAATATTTCTTCAATTTCAGCAGATAATTGCATTTTGTTTATGTGGACAACAGGACCTCAATTCTCAAACGCAATTCAATTAGGAACAGCTTGGGGATTTGAATATAAGACAGTGGCTTTTGTATGGGATAAACAAGTGCATAACCCGGGACGGTATACCTTATCCCAAACAGAATTTGTATTGGCTTTTAAGAAAGGAAAATTCCCCTCTCCGAGAGGTGCAAGAAACGTCAGACAGCTTATTTCCGTACATAGAGGCGAACACAGCGAAAAACCCATAGAGGTGATAGAAGGAATAACAAAAATGTTTCCCACTCAAAGCAAAATAGAATTGTTTGCAAGAAATAATTATACGGGCTGGGATAATTGGGGGCTTGAAATTCCCGACAGCAAAATAAAAATATTCTCCAATAAAGATAATAGCACAACGGACGATAGCAATAAACAACTATCCTTAATTTAAAAAATATGCAGTACCAAAAATCTCTTGGTACTGCATTTATTATAAATTTACAAATCAAAAATCAAAAGTCCGCTTAAACATATCACCCAATATCGCTATCATTATCAGAATCAGCGGCACTGTCCTCATCTTCCCCGCTGTCATCTAAATCTCCGCCGTCATCATCAGCATCGTCGGAAGTATCATCATCGGTAATAACCTCGTTCTTCTCCTCCAGCTCTGCTTCCTTGATATCCTCCTCATCAGCCTGCTCGACCTGCTCCGTTTCTTCCGAATCATCGTGCTCGGTGCGTGTGAAGGTTACAACCCTGCTGTCGTCATAAAGCCGCATTACTCTAACGCCTGTTGCATATCTTCCCATAACTCTTATATCGTTGGCTCTGATTCTGATAATAATTCCGTCGGTGTTTATGAGAATAACGTCATCGTCCTGTCCAAGCGCCTTTATTCCGCAGACATAGCCTTTTTCCTCGCTTACCTTATAGTTCAGCAAGCCTAAGCCGCCCCGCCTTTGTTCACGGTAGTCAAGTGCTTTAACACGTCTGCCCATACCCTTATCGGTAACGGTGAGAATGGTCATCTCGGGATCGTAAACCTTGCATGCTCCTACAATATAATCTCCCTGACGCAACTTAATTGCCCTAACTCCGTGAGCGGTTCTGCTCATACTGCGTATGCCCGTTTCAAGGAATTTAATTGCCGCTCCGTTTCTTGTGGCGATAATAACATAGCTGTCCCCCTCGGTAAGAAACGCCGCTGCAATTTCGTCCCCTTGGTCCAAGCCTACCGCTCTTAACCCGCCTTTTCTCAAATTCTTGTAAGCGGATAACACCGTTCTCTTTATTTTGCCCTGCTTTGTGATACAAATAAAGTATTTGTTGTCCGCAAAGTCGGAGGTTTTCATCATAGCGGCAACACGCTCTCCCTCCGACAGCTGCAAAAGGCTGACAATATTAACTCCCCTGCTTTGCTTGCCGCCCTCGGGAATTTCAAAGCATCTCAGCTTGTACATATTTCCCATATTGGTGACAAACAAAATATCATCGTGGCTGGAGGCTACAAACAAGTCCTCTATAAAATCCTCGTCACGCTGTTTAATACCGCTGACGCCTTTGCCGCCTCGCTTTTGCAGATTATACAAATCCACGGGCTGACGTTTTATATATCCGATATTTGTAAAGGTTATTACGCTTTCCTCAACGGGAATAAGATCCTCAATGTCCACCTCGCCGCTGACGTTTTCAATGGAGGTTCTTCTCTCGTCGCCGTATTTTTTCTTAATAACCTCAAGCTCGCTGTCAATAATCTCCTTTACCTTGTCTTCGTCCGATAAAATATCCATATATTGGTGGATTTTTTCCATTAACTCCGCCAATTCGGACTCAATCTTCTCTCTTTCAAGTCCCGTCAACTGTCCCAATCTCATTTGAACGATAGCTTCCGCCTGCTCCGCCGAAAGTCCTATGGTATGCTCAAAAACTATATCCTTGTACTGCCGGTCCATAGCACGGTGAAGAAGATTAGACAAATCCGCTTCCTTAAACCTGTCTATAAGACGTTCCTTGCCCTCCTGCTGCGTGCGGCTGGAACGCAAAATTGCAATTACCTCGTCGATATTGTCAATGGCAAGCATAAAGCCTTGCAGCAAGTGAGCTCTGTTTTTGGCTTTCTTTAAGTCAAATTCGGTTCTGCGCCTTACCACGTCCACCTGAAACTCAATGTAGTAGCTGATCATCTCTTTAAGGGACAGGATTTTAGGCGCACCGTTTACAAGGGCAAGCATAATAACACCCACCGTATCCTGAAGCTGTGTATAATTGTACAGCTTGTTAAGCACCACATCGGCGTTTGCGTCCCTTTTAAGCTCCATAACAATCTTCATACCGTTACGGTCGCTTTCATCTCGAAGAGCGGCAATTCCGTCGATTCTCTTATCCTTCGTCAGCGAACCGATATTTTCAAGCAAGCGGCTTTTATTCACCATATAGGGAATTTCGGTAACAACAATGCGGGTGTGGGTTTTTTCCTCCCTTATTTCCGCTCTGCCTCTTAAGGTTATTTTTCCTCTGCCGGTGAGATATGCGCTTCTTATCCCCGCCCTTCCCATAATTATACCGCCTGTGGGAAAATCAGGACCTTGGATAACCGACATAATATCCTCGGGAGCGGTATCGGGATCTTTAATAACAAGGTGAATGGCGTCGATAACCTCTCTCAGATTATGAGGAGGAATATTGGTAGCCATACCTACCGCAATACCTGTGCTGCCGTTTACAAGCAGATTGGGGAAGCGGCTGGGCAGCACCTTTGGCTCAGGCAGCTTATCGTCATAGTTTGTGCCGAAGTCAACGGTGTTTTTCTCAATATCCGACATCATTTCCCCGGCAATTTTGCTCATTCTCGCCTCTGTGTAACGGTAAGCGGCAGGCGGATCTCCGTCGATTGAACCAAAGTTTCCGTGTCCGTCCACAAGGGGGTATCTCATACTGAAATCCTGCGCCAAACGAACCATAGCGTCATAAACGGAAGCGTCGCCGTGGGGGTGATATTTACCCAAAACCTCGCCTACGGTATAGGCGCATTTTCTATATGCGTTTTCATAGGTATTGCCCGCCTCGTCCATAGTGTAAATAATACGTCTGTGAACAGGCTTAAAGCCGTCCCTTACATCAGGCAGGGCGCGCTGTACTATTACCGACATAGAATATTCCATAAAGGATTTTTTCATTTCCTTGTCTATGTCTACTTGTATAAGCTTTTCCTTGGTTTGTGCTGCTTCTGTAAATTCTTGGTTGTTTTGTTCGTCCATTTTTTGTGGTGATCCTTTTCTTTAATATGTTAAATTTTTTTGTAATGACCTCTGTCTAAAAATTCTATTATTTTTTTATCCCTTAAAATTTGCAGCTGCTGTCTTATTTTTGCTTCGATATTATGATTATCGGAATATTTGAGTTTCAGCCGGGGAACAAATTTATACAGATCGGATAAGTAAAAATCATTATTTGGTATTTTGTTTATGCAATTAAGTACGTCAAAAAGCCAGCCCCTTTGTTCAATGCTATCGGTTTTTAACTGATATATCTTTTGGTAACAGGTGATAACCGAATTTTTTTCTATTTCATCTTGATGATTAATAATGGAAATTCTTCCTTGAATGGGAATCTCCGAAAAAAGAATGCTGCAGCCCTCCCAGCCTGCTCTCCTTGCGTCGGATTTAAGAGGCGTTCTTTTTTCTATAATATCGGGAACAAAAAAGAATTTTGGGATAAGGAAAAGATCTGTCACTTGAAGCTGTGAGGAGTAACTCAGTATAAATAAATCAGGATTATCTATGCTGTTTATTCTGCTTATCATTGTACGGTACGCTCCGTCTACAATTTTTTTCCCTATACTGCCTTTTTTGCTTTTTAATTCAAAAATTTCTTTGCAGCTTTCGCATAAAAAATCAGAAACAGGCTTGTTATTAGGCAATTTTTTTATATGTGGATTTCCGCAGCAGGGACAATACATATTATTTTCCAACCAGCCTTCGCTCATAACACGAATTTTTTGAGCGTTGCTGTGATACCTTGACGCAAGTTGAATATCAAAATTATAATTCATCATATTTCAGCTTCAAATATTCTTCTCCTCAAAATACCCCCTAATCATATCCGCCTGCTCCTCATCAAGACATCTCTTAGGGAAAATATAAATCAGCGACCGATTGACAAACAGCAAAAACAGCTTTTCCGTTTCCATAGAATCCAACCTTTCGGTTCTAAGGTCTAATTTTGTCTTTTCATGCTGTATTATCTTTTCTTCGGGGATTTCCACGTCCTCGCCCACGGTCATAACGCCCCGGCTTGTAACCGCCACCGTTTCAAGCTGTTCATCGGGGAGAATTTCGGTGTCTATTTCTATTTTTTCGGGCTTAAACACCGCCGTGTACCTTTCCTCGCCAAAGCTTGCAAGGGTTTTAAGCAGCTTTTTCTTTGCATAATAGGGCTTTGTCCAGGTGGAAAAGATCATACCCAAGCCTATTACAATCAGTATGTAGCCCGGCATACTCGTATAGTCGTGAATTACAAAATCAATTCCCACACCCGCCGCAATAGCGTAAACCAATGTAAATATTATGCTTCTCTTTAAGGTGTATTTTTTTAAAAATTTTCCGTAGCCCTCCGATATTTCATCAAGGGTGTTGTCGTATTTTATTTCAAATTTTTCCATATGCTTCCTTTATTATAGATTTGATTTTTCTCTGTTGCATATTTTGCAGAGTATTTGTATTTTTAACTTGCGTCAGCGATTTGCCAAAGTGGTACTCAATCATATCCGACAGCAGCTTTGAATTGGAAAAGCTTTGATAATTAGTATGGTTATGAAGCTTTACGAGAGAAGCGTACATAACGTCCAAAAGCATTTCCACATTCAGCTCTTCCGCTCCGTTTCCCATAATATATTCAACTGATTTTCTGTTGGATATAATCGTTTCGTCAAGACACCCCTGCAAATACTCCTTGGTATTGCTGAAATTCTTATAAAAATCTCTGCTGTTAAACAGGAAATCCGCATATGTTGTTTCCGACACTTCTGTGATTCCTTTAAATGCCAACCACTCAGGATAACTTAAAAAACTCGTTGTAATAAATTGAGCATTACCGCCGCAGGCAATATGTCCCCAGAATTCAAGTGCCTTTGACTGACTTCCTGAAAAAACAACTTTTGTGTTTTTGTTATCATATTCGCTGAAGGTTCTTGCTATTTTAGAGATACTTTTATCGGGAAATGCCATATATGTGGCTTCGTCTATTAAATAAACAATGCTGCGATTATCGGCTATACTTTTTAAAATTTCATTCACAGCATTTCGGCGTTGCCCGTCATTATCAAAATCGGATTTCATATCAAGATAAACCGCATTTTCAAGAGAATTTTCCAGCTGGTGCATACATACGGTCTTTCCGCAGTTTCTTGTGCCGAGTAAAAAAATGATACTGTTGTCTTTTATTGCCTTTTCCGCTTCATAATAGAAGCTTCTTTTGAAATTATATTTATTACTCATAAATTTCACTGTTTTCTTTCAAGATTTCATTTAAAACAATCGTAAAAATACAGTCGTTTTATTGTAATTCATCTTTAATCTTAAATATTTAATACCAATCCAACCACAAACCAACCTCACTTACTAAAAAACAACATACCCACCGCAAACACCAAGCATACCGCCGCCGCAATAACCGCCACAATAACGTCCCCCGTCTTTCCCTTTTTAACAAACACGGGAATATTAAGAACGCACACCGCCGCCAAGGAAACAAGCATAAACGGCAAAAGCACGCCAAAATCCGCCACTCCCAACATAAGAGAAACTAAAGAAAAGATCCAAAGTCCAATACAAACAACTCCCGCAATCTTTCTCGGAAAGGCAAGGGGAGCTTCGGCGGCGGCATTTTTTATAGCCTCCTCCGTCATTTTTTCTCTTGCTTTTCTTTCCTCCGGGGTTTCATCGTGTATCGGCTCCATTTCGGACAGAATGCTTATTATCTTTTCATTGGATTGTTTTGAATTCATAATTCCTCTTTTCTGTTTCTGCCGGTTTTCCAATTTTGCGGCTATTATTTTAATTTATGTTTAAAAAAGGGATACAGAAGAAATCAGCAGCGGCTTAAATCAAATAATATATCCTTGAAGTAATCTGTCAAATATCCAAATTCTCCACATACTGTGCATTGGCTTCAATAAACTCTTTTCTTGGCTCTACCTTGTCGCCCATAAGAATGGAAAAGGTTAAATCCGCCTTTGCCGCATCATCAAGAGTAACCTGAAGCATTGTCCTTGATTCGGGATTCATAGTGGTTTCCCATAACTGCTCGGGATCCATTTCACCTAAGCCTTTATAACGCTGAACATTAACCTTAGCGGAGCTGTCCCCTTGCAGTTCCTTAATATAATCGTCACGTTCCTCCTCGGTAAAGGCGTATCTTGTCTGCTTGCCCTTAAACACCTTAAACAAAGGCGGCTGTGCAAGATATACGTGTCCCTGTTCTACCAAAGGCCGCATAAATCTAAAGAAGAAGGTCAGCAAAAGGGTTCTGATATGCGCTCCGTCCACATCGGCATCTGCCATTATAACAACTCTGCCGTATCTTAATTTGGTAATGTCAAATTCCTCGCCAAGTCCCGTACCCAAAGCCTTTACCACGGGAGTAAGCTTATCGTTGCCGTAAACCTTGTCCGCTCTTGCCTTTTCCACATTCAGCATTTTTCCCCACAAAGGAAGTATAGCTTGAAAACGGCTGTTTCTTCCCTGTTTTGCAGAACCGCCTGCGGAATCTCCCTCTACTATATATATTTCTGTTTTAGTTACATCTTTTTCGTAACAGTCGGATAATTTTCCCGGCAAGCCCGCTCCGTCGGACACAGATTTTCTCTTTGCCTCCATAGCCTTTTTAGCGGCGTCCCTTGCTGCCTGTCCGTTTATGGCTTTAATAACAATAGCCTGCGCGGTGTCAGGGTGTTCTTCAAAATAGTAGGTAAGCTTTTCGCTTACAGCTTTATATACCGCAGGACCTACCTCCGGATTTCCCAATTTGCCTTTTGTCTGTCCCTCAAACTCACATTCGGGCAGCTTAACGGATATTACCGCATTTATTGCCTCTCTTATTGCCTCGCCGCTGAGCGCAACAAACTCGTCCTTTTTATCATCATCCTTTTTGCTTTTCGGCTTTTTCTTTTTTGCGTCCTCTTTTTCCTTATAGGATTTGGCAAAATCGTTTACCACCTTATTTAAGGCTCTCTTAAAGGCAAGCTCGTGAGTTCCTCCGTCTATGGTGTGAATATTGTTGGCAAAGGAGCGAAAAGCCTCGCTGTTAAAATCGGTGTTGTACTGAAAAGCAGCCTCCACCATTATATCGTTTATAACATCCTTTATATAGATTATATCCGGGTGTAACCGCTCCGCCCCTCTCTTTTTCTGAAGCCAGTCCACATATTCCACAATACCGCCGTCGTATTTTAAAACCTCCTGCTTAATATCGCCGGGATTTCTTTTATCCGATATGTCAATGAGAATTCCGCCGTTTAAAAAAGCCTGTTCCCTCATACGGTCAAGCAAGGTTTCATAATCGTAATTAACCTCGTGGAATATTTGGCTGTCTGCTTTAAAGCGAACGGTTGTTCCCGTTCTGTCGGTACTGCCGATTATCTTTAAAGGCTCGGTGTAATTTCCTCGGTCAAAACGCTGAAAATGAATGTTTTTTCCGTCGTATACCGTTAATTCAAGCCATTCCGAAAGAGCGTTAACAACGCTTGCGCCAACGCCGTGCAGTCCTCCCGAAACCTTGTAGCCGCCTCCGCCGAATTTTCCGCCTGCGTGAAGCACGGTATAAACTACGGTAGCCGCACTTATACCTTCCTTAGGGTGAATACCTGTGGGAATGCCTCTGCCGTTGTCTATAACCTCGATTATGTTATCGGGCAATATACTTACCTTAATTTTTGTGCAAAATCCCGCCAACGCTTCGTCAATGGCATTATCCACTATTTCATATACCAAGTGATGAAGTCCTCCCGGACCTGTTGAACCGATATACATTCCGGGACGTTTTCTTACCGCCTCAAGTCCTTCCAATACCTGAATATCCGACGCACCGTAGCTATGTTCCACTTTAGTTTCTTCGTTCATTAAAATTTACCTTTCTGCTGTAAAATATGCTGTGTTTTTTATGTTTTAATATTTTATATTATATATATTATATATAGTATACCCATTATATCATATTTTAGGATATTTTTCAAGCGATAAACAGTAATAAAACAAAAAAAGCTGTTATTTTTACAGCTTTAAATTAAAATATAAATGATTTTAAAAAACAAATCGGTTTAATCTGCATATTAACCAAAGAAGTTAATCTATAAATTTTTACGAATCATTTAAACATCTTTTTCCAATCTATTTCCCGCCCTTTTTCCAATAGTGGCGGCGGAAACATTGGTAACATAAACGCAGTCGCTGCACACAACAAAGCTTTTCGGCATATCAAGGCTTACATAATAAATCTTGTTGCTTTTTTGACAGCCGCCTAAAAATTCATTCACGCTTTTTATTACCGTGGTTTTTTCAATGTCAAACACTCCGATAATATCATTTTTTAAAACGTCTACATCGCTGCCTAAAGAAATATACATTTTATCTCCTATAAACATTCATAATTTGATATAATATGAACAAATGTGATTTTTTATGACATAACATATCATTTTATACCGATTTCCGACTAAAAATTAACAAAGCATATTGAAAACTATACCGTAGGAATAGTTTATTAAAGCCGAATATTAAAATTCATAATACAACAAAATATGAACAATTTTTAAATTATGCGCTTTCAAACTTTTGCAAGGTAGATACCGCATACTGATCGGAGCTT
>CAZRRT010000089.1:0-9512 GCA_964602605.1 uncultured Ruminiclostridium sp. | reverse complement strand
CCTTTGCCGCACGCTTGCTTGCATATTTCCCGTCATATTACACAAATCCTCCTTGAAATACGTATGTAGTATTCCTGCGTCGGATTTATGCAATCTGACGTGGTCTCCCTCGGCGGGGGAGGTGTCGCACAGCGACAGAGGGGCTGACCGACAGACAAAATCTGACGGCGCAATCGTACGGCAATAATTGTACGGTGTTGCCTTAAGAATTTTGCTGTGCGTTTTTGGAATGCAGCTCCTGTGCCGCAATTTCTTCCTTAGACATATTGGAAACCTGCGTGAATGCGTCTTTAAGCTCTGCCAACATAGGCAAAAGGCTTTCGATTATGCTCTTGTCTTTTTTCATATTGGCAGAAATAATTTGCTTTTCAAAAAATGCGTAAAGTGCGTCCAAATTCTGTCCGATAGGAAGCTTTACATCTAATACAGAGCGCAGTGCATTAACCAAATCCAAAGCCTTTGACAAAGCCTTGTTGGTGTTTTCATAGTCCTTGTTGTCAATAAACATCATAGCGCGGTTAAGCTCACGCTCTGTTTCGCTGTACAGCTTTACCACAATTTCCATAGGAGTCATAGTGGTAACCGCCTGTTTTTTATAAGCCGAATAAGGATTAGAATTCATATTGCTACCCTTTCAAGCAGAAAAAATTTACATATTGCCCATAAGCTGCTGAATATAAGAGGACTGACCGTTGATATTGCCTAAAGATGTTTCCATATTGGAGTAGATCTTCCAATAACGATCCTGCTGCTGCTCATAACGATCCTGCAAGGTGCTTATCATATTTTTAAGGCTCTTGATCTGATTATAGATGGAGTTGGAGGTAGCGGAAGCTGTGCCGGAAACGCCCGCCTTCTGAACCAAAACGCCTCTCTTGTTGGGATCGCCTGTGGATTTAACCGCACTGTCGAGTATAGAGTCAAACTGAGTGGCAATACCGTTATCCTTATCGTTAAAGAGCGTTGCAAATTCGTCCGCATACTCCGCAAATTTTGCCTCAAACTGTTCATCTGTCAAATCTGCGCTGAATTGGAGCTTGCCGTGATCCTTGGTATTGGAGGTAGTGGTAATGCCCAAGGTGTAAAGACCAACCTTTGTGCCGTCGGGAGCGTCAACCGAGTTGTAAATTACGCTTCTCATTTTCGACATAATGCTTTGCAATGTTTGGTCACGGTACAAAAGACCTTTCTTAGCCAACTTCTCCCACTTGTTCTGCTGAGATTCGGAAAGATCCATCTCGTCTATATCGTCGTCGGTAAGGAAGTAGTAATCCTTGTTAGGCTCATCGTCCACGTAGCCGTAAACCTCATCGATAAGCTTGTTGTAGTCCTCTACAAAGCCCTTTATGACATCAATAGCCTTTGAATAGTCACGCTTAACATCGTTAGTGAAGTCTGCGCCCTTGGCTGCTGCGGTAAAGGTAAAGGTTGTGCCGTCAACAGTGAAGGAGTTGGAGGTGGTTTCGATTTCCTCATTGTTTATGGTCAAAATTGTATTTTGTCCTTCAACAAAGGTGCTGTTTTCGTTAAAGCCCATTGCGTTAAGCAGACCCTGACCGCCGTCATTGAATGAAATAGTCTGTCCCTTGCCGTACTCGTTTGAGGTAATCATAAACTGATTGGTAAGGGTGGTATAGCTCATCTTAACCCCTGCCTTGGATGCACTTACGGTTTTCATCATATCCTTAACGGTAGTATCTCCCGAGAAGGAGAAGTCAACGCCGTTTATGCTGAAATTGTAGTTGCCGTTTGAATCGGGGGTAAGTCCCAAGGAGCTGAGCTTTTGGGTGGTGGAGATTTGGTTTGAAACGCCTGTGCCCGATGCGGAATGGCTGGAAGCCTTATCAAAGCCAAAGTCGTTAACATTGCTGTCGCCCTGTGTAATGGCAAACTTTTGAGGGCTTCCGGTAACTCTTCCCTCGCCCTTAACTGTAACAGTGCCGTCGTCGTTTACGTCAACCTTAATATTAACCGCTTCGTCCTTAAATACCAATGCGCCCAAATTATTCTGAAGGTTTGCGGTGTTAAATTCCTTAACTGCGTCTGCGGCGGAAAAAGCGTTTATGTAGTCCTCTTTTGATTTTCCCACACCTGCGGGAGTATAAATGTTATCATCATAATACTCTCTTTTTCTGGATTCGGAAAGAGTGTTATAATCGGCGGTGTATGTGCCTTGGTACTTATTCTTTATTGCTTCCGCTTCCGATTGATAGCTTGTATACTGAGATGTGGTTTTAAATTCGTCCTCGGTATACTTAAAGTTTTCAAGAGAAACATACTTTTCGTCCCCCTCTGTGGAGGAAATTTCGCCGCTTGCAACCTTAGCGTCATAAGCCGCCTGCTTTGCTTCTGCAAAATACTGATCGTGAATGGGCTTTTGCTTATCCGCAATAAAGCTGTCGGTTCTGTCGGAATAAATCTTGTCGATTCTTTCCTTTTCCGACTCCAAAGCGCTATATTCAAGCTTACCGGCGGCATCGTTTGCCCAATAGTCGTCCACTTCATCATCGGTAATGGATTTATTGTATTCGTTTTCTAAGTTGTTTTCAAGATAGGATTTTAAGGATTGGTATTTATCCTCGCCCTCAGTGGCGGAAATATCGCCGTCGGCAACCTTTTGGTTATAATCTGCAACAACCTTGTCAAAAGCGGCTTTTTCCTTGGCGGTAAGCTTGGAACCGTCAACGGTAACATTATTTCCGTTGACCTCCATATTGTCGTTGATATTCTTTACAGCGTCTCTTGTCATATAGCCCTTGGAAGAATTACGCTGTTTTTCTATTGCATTATTTATATCCCTGTCGTGGTCGGCGGTAACATAAGCGGTTGCAAAATCCTGCTTGTCATCGTCGTTCATAGCGTTTTCAAAAGTTTCAAACTTTTCGTAAACATCGCCCTCACGCTTGTTTAATGCAACCTGCTTAAACAAAGCGACCTTTGTTGCGTCTGCGCCATCTTTGATATGTGCGCCGTCCTTAGGCTGTCCCGGTTCAAATATTTCGTCAAAATAATCCTTGGAGATAGTGGAAACGTTCACGGTTTTGGTGGTATTGCCTACCGTAACGGTAAAGGTGTTGGTGCCGGTTTTCATATCGTTGACATTTACAGCGGAATTTCTCGTATCCTTGTAAATGGTGGGGGTACTGGTAGTAATACCCGCTTTGCTTGCAGACTTGAATCTGTTGTCGTCGCCCATAGTGACAAGACCTGAGCCGTCGTTTTTAACACCGAAAGCGGATTTTAATGCGTCGTTTATATTTCTGCGGACTGCGGTTTCATCTCCGCCCTTAAAGGTAATGTTCTTTGTCTTGTTTCCGACGGTGACTGTCATCTGATAGTCCTCGGAAGGGTCTATACACTGAGAAATATCAACCGGCTTGCCTTCTGCGGTAGCGGATTTTAAAACAGACTGTGTTGCAACCTCGTGAACCTGAACGTCATAAACGGCGGGGCTTGCGTTTGAGTCGCTGGTTACAGTAACGCCGTTTACAATATTGCCGCCTGTAATATTGTTGGAAAGAGTACCCTTGTAGCTGTTGAACAAAGCGGTTGACTTAAGGCAGGAACCTACATTCAGCATATCAAAATACTTGCTTTGAAACTTTTGCATAGAAGAAATAATGCTGCGGTAAGCGTCCTGTTGAGCTTGAAGCTTTAAGACCTTTCTCTGATTGGTATTAATCTTATTCTTTGTAGTGGCGGTAAGTGCGTTTACTATAGCCTCGGTGTCAAGTCCCGAGTTCATACCGCTCATTCTGAGTGCGCTGGTTGCATTAGCCATTGTGTTTATCCTCCTTATTAAAGTTCAGCAGAGCTTCAACCGTCTTTTTAGGCAGTACCTTTGAAGCTGCGGAATCCTTGTTTGCGTTTTGAGTATCAATAAGCTCGTTTCGGATAATTTTTATATCCTTTGGAGCGGAAATACCTATTTTAACCTTATCCTTTGAAACATCCAATACGGTTATCTCAATGTTATCGGCAATTAAGAGGCTTTCGTCTGTCTTTCTTGTGACTACTAACATATTAAGCCTCCTTTTCCGTTTTCTTGTAGATTGGCTGATGATAAGGATAGTTATGTGGGAGAATTACCTGAACGCCCAATTTATCGTCTGTATTTATCACAATGGGAGATTTCATATTAACGGTGGTATCTCTGAAATCCTCCGGAACGTGAGCTATGCAAAGGACTTGAAGATTTGTATTCTCGGTAATCTTCAGCGCCGCTTTTTCTCCGTCGTTAAGAGTGATTTTATAATCGCTGCAAAACAGCTTGGGATCAAAAACAATAAAACAAGGCTTTAAACAGTCGGTGCATTGAAGCCACATAGGATACTCGTTTTCTTTCGGGGCGATAAGAGCAAAATGCTTTGCTTCATCAAAGGCGTAGATTCCGTCCGGAAAGCTTATAATACTGTCCTCGCTGACTTCAACCTTGCCAAAATCTCTTGTTTCAATTTCCATAATCCGTCCTCTTTAAATTCTTCTTAATATTATTATCGTCATATTGGGGAAAAATTTTATATGTTTCAGAAATTTTTTATGTTTATGTAAAAACCGTTAAATTCCAAATATAGGTTTTACAAAAAACTCTTATGCCCAAGACTGAAATTCAGGGTCGGGGAAGAAATTGGGTTTTCCCATATATTGGAAGCTGACATAAGCCTTTTGAACTATATCAAAGGTAACCGTTCCTCTGTCAAGCTGATAAGGAACGATTCCCGTGTTTGCCCAATCTATGTTTACCTCCGTGGGGTGGTGGGAAATATCTGTTTTGCCCGGCTTTGCGTTAAGCTCTGCGGGAGCGGAGGGAATAAACGCCAATCCTGTCGGCTCAGGCAGTCTGTCCTCTACATAGTGGCGGTTTGTAAGCTGCGCTCTTGTGGCTTTTTTTCGCACAAGAGCGTCCCCGTCCTGTGCAGTGCGGCGGGTAAACTTTTCGCAGGCTCTTTTTCCCACCTCTACATAGTGCTTTATCATTGAGGCGTCAGACATATGACCAAGCCCCAAGCTTTCTCTTGCGGCGGTGGTATCAACTTCGATAATTCCGTCTGTGGTGTGAACCTCCAAACCTCCCAAATCCGTCTGCTGTCGGATAAATGTCTGCTCCGTTCCGGGATTTACCATACGGGGCTGTTTTATGGAGGTGTTCATAACCGTATTTTGTATTGTGTAGTCAAGCAAATTGTTGCTAACCATAAAATCCCCTCCTTATTAAAAAAATGTTAATAAAATATCAAGATAATACAAATCTTTCAAATCCGCTTGTAATAAGCGTTTGCGAATTTTAATACCTGCTTTGAAAAAAATATCTTATTTAAACAGATTTAGCCGCCTTGTTTTCAGGCAGCTTTTTATCTGTAATTTTTAACCGATTAAATGAAGTCAAATATTGACTGTGGAATTATTGCCGCACTCATTTGAAGAGTTGCGGTATAAATCGAATCAAGCAAATCTCTGTTGGTGATTTCGGTAGGCAAATCGGTAGCCTCCAAATCCTGCTGACGCTGATCCAAATTCTCCAAGTTGTTGGTAAGTCTTGTTTGGTTAAACTCGATAAACTTTGTTTGGTTGCCTATCTTTGCAAGAGTAAGGGAAACCTTTGTCTGCAAGGAATAGACGTGATCCGCATACTTAGCTATCTCCAAGCCGTTTCCTTCTCTTACCATTTTAGCGGCGTCAAGGATACTCTGTATAATGTTGTTGGAATAAGCGTTGCCCTTTTCCTCTATGCCAAGCTTTGCACCTGCGGACTTATCCACTACAGCAACTTCTCTGTCGTCATTAAGAGTGTTGCGGAGCATACCGTGTTCCATAACGGAAATGCTGTCGTTGCCCAACTTTGCTTTAATAGCATCGTTAATCGCGGTTCTGTTGGCATTTGCGTTTTCCCCGCCCGTAAAGCTTATCAAATGCTTTTTATCTCCCACGGAAAGCTCGAAGCTGTAAGCCTGATCCTTTTCAATGCCGTCCAAATCGAAGTAAATGGACTTGGGCTGTTTTCCGCAGCCGATAACGTCCATTCCGTTAAAGGTAACCGCAAGAGCAGACTGCTCGTCAACTCTCATAGATTTAATGCCGTTTGGGTCGGTTTCCTCTCTCAATGTCATACCAAGTCCTATATCACAGTAGGAAACACGGCTGTTGGGAAATTTATCGGGATCGGAATAGGTGTCAACGTCAACTCCGTTATAAATAACTCTGCCGTTTTCGATAGCAAAGGCTTTCGCATCGTTGTTTACGCCGCCGAATATTCTTCTGTCCGCAACCTCTAAGTTCATAAGACGCTGGATTTCATCAGCATACGCCTCGATATTGGTGGCGATCATCTCCAACTGATCGGGAGAATGGGTGTGAACATCGGAGCTTGTGCCGTTGGCAGCCTCTATACATTTTTCATAGGTTGTCTGAATTATTTCGGAAATAGCCATAACCGAGCTTTCTGCTGAGGAGTAAATGGTGTCCGCAGTTTTAAGGTTTTCCTGATAGGTGTTAAGGTTAGCTATTGCCTTTCTCACTCTCATAGCGGTTGCCGCCTGTGCGGGCATTTCGCTTGCCTCGTCAAATTGGCGGTGACCTGCGATTTTTCTTTCCGAATCGTATTTTTTGGAGTAATTATCCTCCATACGTCTTAAATAGTTTCTTGTAACGGTTTGGGTTGCTATTCTCATAATAATTCAACCTTTCTAAATATGTAAATCGGAGTGTTTCTTTTTCCAATATATTATTTTTTATTACGCATTATCAAACGTTATTTCGGGTTATCTTCCTACTACACCTGTGGAATTAACCAATTTATCAACCATTTCATCAAGGGTGGTGAGCATACGGGAGTTAGCGTTGAACCATTTTTGATAATTCAGCATATTAACGCCCTCTTCCTCCTTTGAAACGCCCGACAGGGATTGTCTGGTGTCGATAATTGCGTTGGTGTTGTCGGAATTAAGCTTATACTGCTCTTCATAATAGTTTATGCTTTCGCCCAAGCGGTCGTCGATAAACAGCTTATAATCGTAAATAGAGCCTTTAAACTCTCCTGCTCTGCCTACCGAGATTTCGTTGTCAAGTCCCAAATAAAGGGTATTTACGCTGTTGCCGTCAAGGCTTAATTTCCATTCGCCCTTTGTGGGATCGTCGGGATCGGTTTCGTCGGGACAGTATACCTGACCTATCATAGTACCGTCTTTAAGCCATTCTTGAGATATTGCGATATTTCCCGCTGTAATTTCTTCTCTTTCCACTAACTTTTGTACTCCGTTGCCGTCTAAAATAGGCTGACCGTTTTCGTCAAAGGCTAATTTGCGAGTACCGTCGGGATTGTAGTCATTTCTGCTGGCAAACATTGCTCTGCTGTCGCCGCCGTAAGGCTCGAACATCTTGTTAAGACCGTTCATCAGCTCGGCAAAGGTTTTTGCAAATTCGTTTATGGTAGACTGATAATAACGTATTCCGTATTCGGTGTTTTGGTGAGAAGAAGCATAAGTGCCGTTGCCGTTTATCATATCAAGTCTTGCTCTTATGTCGCCTGTGGTTATCATTTTATTGGCGTCAACGCCGTTGGTGAACACAAGCATAGCTGCGTCATAGTCCTCAAAGGTCTGTGAAACTGCGCTGCTCTTGAAATTTTTCAATACAAGGTGTTCATAGGACTGTCCGTTTACAACCTCAACGCCTGTTTTATCAAGCTCGTCGCCTACGCCCATAAGTATTCTTACCGAGCCGTCGTCGTTGTCGTAAACCTTTATGTTGGCATAATTGGAAAGCTCGTCAATAAGGTTGTTGCGCTCGTCTATAAGCTCGTTAGGTCCGTAAGAGCCGATAACCGTTTCCTTTTTATAAATCTTGTCTGCTGCGGTTACGTTGTACTCTTCAACAATGGTTTTATTATAGGCTACAATCTTATCGATAAGGCTGTTTACCTCAGACACGGAGTTGTTAAGCTCTATAATATTTTCCTGTCTTAAATTCTCCAATTTTGCGTCATAGCTGTTGAGAGTTTGGCAGATTGAATAGCAGTTATTTCTTACTATGCTTGCCAATTCCTTGTTATAGGGAGAATCCTCTGCGTATTTTGCAAGTGAGGATTTTAACTCGTCCAAGTTGGATACAAGTCCGTTGTTGCTTACGTCGGAAAGAGCCTTTTCGGTTTCCTGCAGGATAGCGTGTCTGACGTCAAATTCTGCGGTATAAGCGGTAAATTCTCTATATCTCTTGTCAACATAAGTATCTCTCAGCTGACTTACCCCGAAAGCGTTAACGCCCTGTCCCGCAAGGGAAAGCTGCGCTACGGGAGAGGAATAAACGCCGCTGGAGGGCATATAGGTGGAATTTACATCCACACGCTGTCTTGTATAGCCCTTTGTATTTACATTGGAAAGGTTGTTGTTGGTAATATCCAAGGCTTTTTGCGATATTTGCAAGGTTCTTTTTGAAACTTCAAATCCTAAAAATGTTGAACGCATAAATCCTCCTAAATAACATTAAACGTTATTGATTTTTATTTAAAATACTGTAAATTCTTGTGAAATTGTGAAATTGTAAATTTTTGCTGTAAATTCTTTTGAAATTATGAAAGCGTAAATTTTGAAAGCGCATAAATATCAAACGCTGTCAAACGCTGCCTATCACATCACCTGAGCCGCCTGTGCCTTTTACAATTTTTGCGCTGTCAGAATATGCGCCTATTCCTGTAAAATCACTTACTCCAAGCAGCTTTGCCTGTACCTCGAGCTTCCGTTCCACTAAATCGTTGGAGGTTTGTGTAAGCTGTCTTATCTTAGCAATAGATTTATTTAGTCGGTCTTTTTGAAGTCTTAAAGCACCTTCATAGCCTTCCGGAAAATACTGCGGAAGCTCTTCAAGCTTTTTGCCTTCAAGTCCCGACTGTTTAAAAAGCTCCAAACGCTTTTCTTCAAGTGAATTTCCCTGCATTATATAAGCTTGTTCACGTGCAAGCGCTTCTTCAAGCCATTTTAAATCGTCAACCAAAATTCTGTTTTGTTTTTCTGATAAAAAGAATGCCAAATCTTCAAAATGACGGTTATACCGATCAAGAAAGCTTAATATTATCTCGGCGGTTTTTTCGGTCATTTCTGCCTCCTGCTTTTATCTCCCATAGCTTCATTTTATTTTCATTCAATTATATACGGATATTATTTCAATATTATTTGCCATTGCTGCGGATTTTTATTTCTCAATATATAAATAATTAAAATAATGTGCAGCTGTTAATCTACGCCAATCACATACTCAAAATTGCGTTTGCGATAGCGTCGGAGGAAACAGGGCAGTTTTCTCCCTCGTACTGTGCTTGAAGCTCTTTTATTCTTTGGATATTTGCGTCGGAATCGGCAGAAGAAGCTACATTGGCTTTTGCAGCCGCCAATGCTGCGGAAAAGTCAAATTCAACCTTGTCGGTGTTGGATTTGCCTATAGGCTTTTCAATCTCCTTTTTAACGGGAGCTGCCTGCGACAATTTTTCGTATGAACGAATTGCGTTAGCTCTTAAATTCTTT
>CAZRRT010000088.1:0-9523 GCA_964602605.1 uncultured Ruminiclostridium sp. | reverse complement strand
GTTTTCGGAAATTACTCCAAGCTCTTTTGTTATTTCGTACTTAAATTCTGCCATAATTTTTCCTTTCTGCTTGTTAATGTGTTTTGATAATTACCTGTTTTTAGCTTATTTTTTCATTGCCAAAGCAATTTTAGGCTCTTCCTCCGAATCTATAACGCTGTCAAAAACCGCTTGAAATTTTGGAGGAATAAATTTATTTATATGGTGTCTGCCGAAAAACCAGCGTTTAAAATCCACCTTTTCCCTTATCTCCTCCAAATAGGTATTAACGTGGTTGCGGTCGCTTTTGCCTAAGTTGAGAAATTCACTGATTTTTGCGGGAGGCTCATAGCTTACTATGTAGTCTACTTTATAATTATTGCGGGCTAAGTTTTCCTTTCCCTTTTGCAGCTCTTCATCGGTGGGAATCTCCATTCTCCACCTTGCTTCCGCCGCAGTATCGCCGGGGTTTAGGAAAGAATCGTTTTCCTCGCTTCTTCCGCCGCCGAAGGAAAAAATCTTCTTGCCGTCGATGTCAAAAACCTGTCCTCTTAAAAGCTGACGCAGATTTCCGCTGATTTTTCTTGTGTTTCCGCCCTGCCACATTTCTGTTTCGTATTTCTGCAATTCCTCGTAATTTTCGTGAACGCCTTCCACAAAGAGAATGTTGAATTTTTTCTTTCCCAAAGCTTTAAGACGCTTTTTCTCCGCCTTTGAGCCGTCCCATATAAATCCAAAATCCCCGCATATAATAAGCGTGTCCGCCTTTTTAAGCTTTTTAATCGCCTTGTGGGAAAATCGTGTCAGATCCCCGTGAGTGTCGCCGGTTATAAGTATCATATAAATACACTCCCTTCACAAGAAATACTTATGTTGATATTCATACCAATAACTGAATGAAAATAGACAATCTTTGCCTATTTGGGGCAGGAATTAGTATCAGACCGAGTATTTTTTCGTAAAATTAGCCTATCCGCAAATAAATAAGCATAAAAACAAGAGCATTTATTACAAAATTATGAAAATTAGTAAAAACCCCTTTAAAAATTTTCCTTTATTTGTTATAATAACAATTACAGACAGTTAAAAAAATATTTGCATTTGATACGGCGCAAAAACCAAATTACTGCCGATTATTCTCAGCGGTGAAAATCGGTTTTGTATTTTACAAGATTATATTATAACTCATAAAAGGAGTTTTGTCTATATGTCATATATAAAAAAATTCAAGGGAATATTATCATCTTTTTTGCTTTTAGGCTTTATTTCGGCATTTTTCGGCGTTTTTGCCTCAGAGTGCAGGGTAAGTGCGGCATTTATTCCCGATGTGGATAAGATTTACAGCGAAGGGGTCTATATGGTAAACTTAGACACTAACGTGGTGGTGTATTCAAAAAATGAGAATACCCGCTACTACCCCGCCTCCATAACCAAGATAATGACCGCCGTGGTGATTCTTGAAAACTGCCCCGACATAAACGCAAAGGTGAGAATAGGCTCGGACGCATTTAACGAATTTTGGGGAACGGACAAGAACAAGCACAATGTTTCAAACGTCGCTCTTGAGGCGGGACAGACAAATATCAGCTATCGCGACTGCCTTTACGGGCTTATGGTATCCAGCGGCTGCGAGGCTGCCAATATACTTGCGTTAAACCTTTGCGGCAGCATTGATGATTTTGTGGCTATGATGAATAACAAGGCAAAGGAAATAGGCTGTCTTGACACTCATTTCGGCAACGCACACGGACTTTGGCAGGAGGATAATTACACCACTCCCTACGATATGTATCTTATTACTCGATACGCTTACGATCACGTGCCAAAGTTTATGGATATATCCGACGCACACAGCTATGATTTTCCCGGCAACAAAAACAACCCCGACGGCTACACAAAGTACAATACCAATCCGCTTATCTCCGCCTCGTCGGAATACTATCTTGACTATGTACACGGAGTAAAGACGGGAAGCATTGACGAATACTATGACAAGGACGGCAACACTCACCCGGGCGGACGCTGCCTTGTAACCACCGCTCAAAAGGACGGACTTTCCTACATTCTTGTTACTATGCAGGCGCCTTTTTACAGCGAAACGGGAGAATCGATAAACTATGCGGCAAAGGATCACTACAATCTGTATGAGTGGGCGTACAAAAGCTTTGTTTATCAAACGGTGGTTTCCGAAAACGAGGTATGCACCGAGGCTAAGGTGGAGCAGGGCGAAAACGACCGAGTTCAGCTTATCACCCGCAATCAGTTTGCCACTTTAGTTCCCAAGAATTTATCCAATAATAAAGACAATGAAAACGGCAGTGGGGAAAATCAGGAAAATCCGGAAAACAGCGGCGGCGAATCAACAGTCAGCCCCGTTCAGAAAAAAATCAGCCTGCTGTATGATAAGATACTTGCTCCTGTTAAAAAAGGCGAGGTTTTGGGAAAATTGGAGGTAATATATCAGGGAGAATTAGTTCAGACCATAGACCTTATTGCGGCAAAATCGGTGGAGCGTTCTCAGGTAGCTTATATTACCGACAGAGCCAAAGCCTTAACCGACACAAGCTGGTTTAAGCCCTTGCTGCTGCTGTTGGCACTTTGCCTTATCGTGCAATTTATACTGCTCACCGTTCGCCGCAGAATACTGATTCAAGAGGCAAGAAGAATGGAGAGAAGAAGAAAGAGAAATTCGTACAAATAACGGTTAGAAGTATTAGTGATTATTATTCGGAAAATCAAGTTTAACAGAGATAATTTATGAACGTATTGTTAATAACGGTAGGTAAAATAAAAGAGGACTATCTTCGCAGCGCATGCGCCGAGTACGAAAAAAGACTTGGCGCATTTTGCCGTTTTTCCGCTGAATCGGTGGAGGCGGAAAGATTAAGCGACAATCCCTCGGAGGGGGAAATAGAAATCGCTCTTAAAAAAGAGGGTGAAAGGATAATAAAGAAAATCCCCCCAAACGCTTATATTGTCGCCTTGTGTATCGAGGGAAAGGAAATCGACAGTAGGGGATTGTCAAAAATGTTGGAAAGTGCAGCCGTAAACAGCAGCTTGCCTGTATTTATAATAGGCAGCTCCTTCGGCTTATCGGATATTGTAAAGGAGAAAGCGGATTTTAAGCTTTCTATGTCAAAAATGACCTTTCCTCATCAGCTTGCAAGAGTTATGCTGTGTGAACAGATTTACAGGGGATTTTCTATTTTGAACAATAGGAAGTATCATAAGTAAGCTTTTGCCTTAAAAATAGGGCTGTTTTCATAAGGGTTCTTTGCTGCTGCGGTATGCTTTGCTTTTTCAACTGCGGTTTATTATTTTGTTTCATAAACTGCTGCGGCGATGTTACAGTGAGTTTTTCTTAATTATTTATTGCTCGTTCTCTTGTAATTTTTCATTACTGCTTTTCCAAATTCTCATTATTATTTGTAAGGAAAACCAAAACAGCTACTTATTTTCAAGATAAAAAACCGCTAATTGAGTCCTATCCCTTAAATTCAGCTTTAATAATATTCCGCTGATATAGTTTCTTACAGTGCCTTCGCTCAGATAAAGAGCGGAGGCTATTTCTTTGTTGGAAAGTCCCTTTGCCACCTGTTCGATGATTTCCAATTCCTTGCGGCTGATTCCTGCGGCTTCAAGATCGAATTTGTCCTGCTTTTGCACAAATTGAGTGAGCTTTCGGGTAATCTGCGATCCGAAAACGCTTTGTCCTTCGTTTACCGCTAATACCGCCGCCTCTATTCCCTCGAAATCCTGTTTTAAAATATACCCCTTTGCGCCGATTTCAAGAGCGTTTAAAATATATTCATCGTCGGAAAAGGTGGTGAGAAACAGTATCTTTGCCTTTTTATCACGGCTGAGTATTTCCTTTGCCGCTTCTATTCCGCTGACGCCGCCCATTCTTATATCCATTAACAGCAAGTCGGGATTTTGTTCAAAATACAGCTTCACCGCCTGTTCACCGCTGTTTCCCACGGCTATTACCTGTATTTTTCCCCCTGCCTCCAAAATTGTCTTTATGGACATTGACACCAAGGGATCGTCGTCAACTACCAACAGGTTAATCATAAACATTCCTTTCTTACAGCGGCAAATACTGTAAATCCGTTATCGGTTTTTATTCTGAAATTTCCGCCTATGCTTTCCGCTCTTTCCCGCATATCCGAAAGACCCATACCCTCGTTGATTTCGCCGCCATATTTGCTTTTGCCCGTTTTGCCGTTGTCGTATATTATAAGCTGGTACAGGGAGGGGTGTTCTCTTACGGTAATTTCCGCTCTGTCGCCGCTGCTGTGGCGGGAGATGTTATTTACCGCCTCTTTCATAATGCTGATAAAGCACAGCTTTATTTTTGGCGGCATTTCGCTTGTTATATCACAGTCAAAGCTTATTTGAAATTTATCGCTTAATGGAGAGAGAATTTTTATTCCCTCGTTTTTTATATCCAAGGCTTCGTCCCTTATTCCGTGAACGCTTTCTCTTATGCTGTTCATTGCGCTGTTTAAAGTTTCCTTTAATTCGTCCAAGGATTTTTTCATATTAACCATTTCCTTAGGACATACGGCAGATAACGCTCCCGTCTGCAAAAGCGAGCGGGAAAGCAAATGTCCCACGTTGTCGTGAATTTCCCTTGCAATTCTGTTTCTTTCGTTTAAAGCGGTTATATGCACCTCGTATTCAAGGTTTTCCCGCAGCTGTCTGTTGCGTCTGTTCAGCATTCTTTCCAGCTCGGCGCTGTCATCTCTGCTCTTTTTGGCTAATATCATCATATTGCGTATCTTCAAGGTCTTGACGCAGCTTGCCGCCGCAGCTATACACAATAAAAATACAAAATAATAATTGCCGCCGAAAGAAAATAATCTCCACAAAACAGCGATAACGCAAATTGAAGCCGCTCCAATGTCCTTTGTTCTTATGGCTTCATAAAGGATAAGCGGAAGAAAAAGGGCGAATTCGGGAGAAAAAAAGCAAACACAGCAGTACAATATCTCCAGCAAGCTTTTTATTATACGCTTTATTCCGCCGTTATTATGATTTTCCGTTATAATCACTTGGCAAAAGCAGGAAACAATAATTGTAAAAAGCAAACCGAAAATCAAAGCCTCGTTAAAGCCCATATTTATAACGGGACTGAAACACAGCAGCAGCAATATGATTTTGTCAATCAGAATAAGCATAAATATCTCCTTTGAAACCGCACAATAACAATAAATACTTTATAAAAGCAATAAAAGCTCATAAAAAATTCTACGTAACTCTATTTAATATTTTAACATAAATTAAAAAATATTTCCACCTAATATGACAAATGTAATTTTTTAAATTATTCGGTTCACTTGTATCTGTAAATTATAAATGATAAAATTATAAAAGAAATAAAAATGCGAGAAAGGAAAAATCGCTTATGGAAACAATAGTTAAGGTAGAAAAATTGGTTAAGCGCTATAAAGAGCTGATTGCCTTGGATCATTTGGATTTGGAGATCAAAGAGGGGGAGGTTTTCGGCTTGTTAGGTCCTAACGGATCGGGAAAAACCACCTGTATAAGCTGCATATTGGATCTTCTCACCTACGATAAGGGAGAGATAAGCGTTTTCGGAAAGAAAATGTGCAAGGAGTCAAAAAGGAAAATCGGCGTTGTAATGCAAAACGTGGCGGTTCACGACGAGCTTTCGGTAAAGGAAAACATCGACTACTTCTGCGGCTTGTACATTTCCGATAAAAATACAAGACAGCAGTATGTTAAGGAAGCCATTGAGTTTGCGGGCTTGGAGGGCTTTGAAAAATTCCGTCCCAAAAAGCTGTCGGGAGGACTTCTCCGCCGCCTTAACATTGCATGCGGCATAGCTCACAAGCCAAAGCTGATAATAATGGACGAGCCTACGGTTGCGGTAGACCCTCAAAGCCGCAATAAAATTCTCGAGGGCATCGAGGAGCTGAACAGACAGGGCGCAACCATTATCTACACCTCTCACTATATGGAGGAGGTAGAGCAAATCTGCACCAGAATTGCCATAATAGACAAGGGAAAAAACATAGCCTTAGGCACAAAGCAGGAGCTTAAAAAGATGATAAAGAACACCGAAACGGTAACGGTGGAGGCAGCGGGACTTACAGAGGAGCAGATAAATACCGTTAAGCAGCTGCCCCACGCTTACGAGTGCCGCTATGACGGAAGCTCCCTGACTCTGTTATACAGCGGAGGCAAGCATAATTTAACAAGGCTTTTGGACTATCTTCACAGTCAGGAAGTCCCCATAGGCAGAGTATATTCGCAGCTTCCCACATTAAACGACGTATTTTTGGAAATAACGGGAAAAGAATTAAGAGATTCACAATAAATAAAGGAGATAATATTTTGCTGAACTGTATAAAATACGAATTTATAAGCTTACTGAGAAACAAAGTAGTGGTTTTTTGGATGCTGGTATTTCCCGTTGTGTTGGGAACACTGTTCTTTGTGGCTTTCGGAAGTCTTGCAGACGATGAGAAGGACTATAAGCAGATACCCGTGGCAGTTATTAAGACGGAAGAAGCCAAGGAAGGCTTTGATACCTTTATCGACGCTCTTTCAAAGGGCGACGACTCTCTTTTAAATATTAAGACAAGCGACCAAGCCGAGGCTAAAGCCCTTATGGAAAAAGGAGAGCTGGAGGGCATAATTTACGCCGACAGCGAAATAACTCTTGAAGTGCCTTACGGTGCGGGAATAAAATCGGGAATAGTAAAATCGGTGCTTAACAGCTTTAAAATCAGATATGATATTATTTCTTCTATAGCGGAAAAAGACCCCCAAAAGCTGCCCCTGCTTCTTGAAAACATATTTGCGGAGGAGGGCTTTGTCAAATCCTCCTCAAATAAAGCCAATTCCGACCCCTATGTTCAATATTTCTACAATCTTTTGGCAATGGCGGGACTTATGGGCAGTATGATGGGAATGTACTGTGCCATAAATCATCAGGCAAATCTTTCCGCATTGGGCGCAAGAATCGAAGTAAGCCCCGTAAGCAAGATAAAGGACATTTTATCCTCTCTTGCGGCGACCCTTATTCTGCACAACATTTTCCTTAATTTGGGTGCGGTGTATTTGGTATATATTTTGGGAATAAAATTCGGAGTGCCATTTTGGGTAATAGCCTTGGTGAATTTTCTAAGCTCCTTGATAGGGGACTGTATGGGCTGCTTTGTAGGCTCTATATCCACTATGAAGGAGGGAGCGAAAAACGGCATACTCATCGCCTTATCCTTGGGACTTTGCTTTTTAAGCGGACTTATGGCAGGAGGAATGAGATTGCTCATTGAGGAAACTGTTCCATTTATAAACCGAATAAACCCCGCTGCGGTAATAGTGGACTGCTTTTACAGCCTTTGCGTTTACGGCAGCTATGAAAAAATGTGGGGCAACGTGCTTGTTTTGGTGATATGGAGCATATTGTTATTGGCAGGCTCGTTTACAACAACAAGGAAAAGAAAGTATAAGTCGCTGTAATTATTGAATAAATTAACGTAATATAAAAAGGTGATATTATGATATTTAAATCTTACTTAAAATTAGTTCCCCGCTATTTGCCTAACGTTATACTGTATATCGCAATATTTGCCGCTTTGATCACTATGATCATTAAGGGATCGGACAACATAGGCAGCGGCAGCGGAAGCTTTGACGGCTTTTCTGCAAATGCGGCGGTTAGGGATTTGGACCAGACCGAGGAAAGCAAAGCGCTTTTAAGCTTTTTGGAAAGCGCTCCCAATATCAGCTTGACAGATATAGATTTCAGCCGTGAAAATGCAATTCAGGACAACCTTTATCACAGAAAGGCAGAGTATATTCTCACAATAGAAAAAGGCTTTGGGGAAAGCTTAAGTACCGATAATACAAGGGATTTTCTTAAATCCGACGTAATTGAGGGCAGCTCCTCTCAAATGTTTGTGGAAAACGAGATAAACTCATATATGAACGCCGCAAGGCTGTATATTATAGCGGGCGAGGATTCCCTTTCCGCACTTACAAAGGCGAAAGCCAATATGGAAAACGGTGTAAAAATCACCAATTATCAGCAGCAGGCAGGCTGGAACGAGGAAAACAAGGAAGTATATTTGTTTTACAACTATATTCCCTATATTTTTATAATGATGATATTGGGAATACTCGTTCCCACGCTTACCACCTTTTTCAACGATGAAATGAGAAGCAGAAGCCTTTGCTCCCCCATTTCCCCCGCCGCCTACACCGCACAGGTAATAGGCGGAGCGTTGGTGGTGGCATTGTTGGTATCGGCGGTGCTGATGCTTGTGGGAGTGCCTATCACCGGGGGAAAGATATTCGCTCAAATAAACGGATACGCAATAATTCAGGCGGTTATTTTTATGCTGTTTTGCGTAAGCGTTTCGGGACTTGTGGGAGTTCTCTGCTCCTCAAAGAAAAAAGCCGCCAACTATGTCACCTCTATTGTATCTAATATAATGGGCTTGGGAATGGCGTTTATGTGCGGCGTTTTCGTTAAGCAGTCCCTCCTTGGCGATGGCGTGCTTAACGCTGCAAAGCTGCTTCCCGTTTATTGGTACGTCAGAGGCAACAATATGATATTCGGCGGCGACGGTCAGGTGTTTGACAAGGAGCAGGTGATAATCTGTATTGTAATTGAGCTGCTGTTTGCCGTGGCGGTTTTGGCGGCTGCACTTTTGGCGGCTGCAATTAAAAAAGGAAAAAGATCGGAGTAATACAAGGAAAAAATCCAAATTATTACTAATTTACCTAATAAAGGAAAAAATAAATTTTACTTGATTTAATTAGCGGCTTTACTGTAATTTCCGTGCATATTGTAGCAGTTTCAACCAAAAATAACAAGTAAGATTGTTACTATTTAATGTTGAAATGGCAATCCAAATTTTGTATAATATAAAAGGATTTAAATATCCGAATTAACAATAAGTTAATAATTTTTATTGGAGGAAATTAACAATGAACATGAAGAAAATTCTTGCTGCTGCTGTTGCTTCTGTAATGGCTGTCAGCACAATGGCAGTTGCTGCTTTTGCAGCTACAACTATTGAAGTACCCGCAAACCCCGAAAACGATTGGCACGATGTTGAAGTTTTTAAGGATGAAGCATCTCTTAAGGCTTTAATCGGCGATCACGAGATAGCTGAAATCGATACAATCGTTCTTAAGTCTGACGGTACAAAGATTGGCGTTGGTTATCACGGAAATGATGCTGACAAGACTTGGCATCAGGCAGACAGCGAAGACGCACTTTATTTCACCGAAACCTTGACTATCAAGGCTGCTGACATTTCCTTGGACGCTACAAAGTGCTATCTTAAGGCTTTTGCTGAAGCAGGCACAGCTGATCCCGCTGAATTGACAGTTGACTTCACATTTAAGGCTGCTCCCGCTACCTCTGATAATGCTTCCGAAGGCACAACCGCAGCAGGCACACAGAAGCCCGCAGGCAGCACAGATGTTAAGGATCCCGCTAAGGGCGATGCTCCCAACACCGGTATTGAAGGCGTTGCAGTAGTTGCAGGTCTTGCAGTTCTCG
>CAZRRT010000087.1:0-9535 GCA_964602605.1 uncultured Ruminiclostridium sp. | reverse complement strand
TTTCGTGGGTGCGGTTATTTTCGATAATCGCAGTTTTTTCTTCTTTCAGTAACATAGTACACCTCTTAAATAAAAATTTTTAATATTTCTCAATCTTAGCAAAGGGATATGGTGTTTCCTTAATTAAGGCAATCTCCTCGATGCCAAGAAAAAGATTAAAACAGCTGTCTACAGACAACGTTAAAATTATATCACATTATTTTCGGTTTGTAAATACTTTTTAAAAAATATTTAAAATTTTTCCCAAATACCCAAATATCAGCCTAATGTAACAGTCTGTCGAAAAAGTCCAAACTTTTTTGTTTCGAAACGAAAGGGGACTTAGGGGGAAACCATCAGGGTTTTCCCTTAAATTAAAATCATAGCCTTAAAATCGAGTTCGAGCAAGGCTCTGCCCGATTTTTGTTTTTTTAGGCAAGCCGCCAAAACCGTCATCAGCTTGACGAAAAACGTTCAAAGGGAGGTTTTTCGATAAGCTGCTGATGTAATTTGTAACCTTTTTGTCATTGATTTTAGTTGTTGAATATGTTATACTAAAAAACGATTATTTTATAAGCTTTTTGGCAAAACATTATTACGAGGACATATACGTATTATGAGAAAATTTGTGAAAAAATCTGTTATCACCCTAACTGCTGCATTCGCTCTGCTTTTAACAGCCTGCACCGTTGAAATCGTTCCCCAAAATCCAACCGAAACAGCCAATCGGCCGGAAACGGAGGGAAAAAACAACCCGCCCGCTACTTCCGCCCAAGCTGTATCTACAAAAGCAAATATTGCTACAGCAGCGGAAAACACCACCACAGTAATTACCGAGCCTGTAACAACCGTTCCCCAAGTGATTCCCCCCACCTATTCGGAGGAAGAAATAAACAGCGGATATTTGTATCTTTCGGGAAAAGAGCAGTTTGTTGTGTCCAAGAACAAGAATATTATCACCATAATTCTCGACGCAGCGGACAACATATATTTGGAAAATTTGCTTAAAACCAATCCTGAGGCTTTTAACGGCTTAGAGGATTTCACACTGTATAATAACACCTGCAGCTATTTTGACTCTACCTTTCAGTCCGTAACCCAAATATATTCGGGTTATACCGAATTGCCCGTGTATACCGTTTCACAGTGGAGCAAGGACGCATGGACAAGCGATAAGGCAAACGAATTTTATAACCGCTTCCATAAGGCGGGATATAAAATGAATTTCTTTGTAGCCGCAAGCTTGCAGCCCATTCGCATAATGGGAAAATTCGATAATTTGGGATACAGCAAAGAGCCTTTGGAAAGCAGAGATTTTTACCATTTGAACGAGGGGTTTACTAAACAGCTTGACACAATGAAAACTGCCGACAATGATTTTAATTATTTTATTGTGGAGCATATACACGGAGCTCACACGCCATTGGAAAAAAACAGCTTTGAGGAGCAGATGACATATCTTTTTGACATTGTAAGAAAATACTTGGATAAGCTTAAAGAGTTTAAGGTATATGACGATTCCACAATTATTATTATGTCCGACCACGGCTCTCACGATATATATACGTACCCTAACGCAACTCCCATATTTTTGATAAAAGAAGCGGGCAAAACCTCGGATAAAATGAAAATAACCTCCGCACCCATATCCTTTGAGGACCTAATGTCAACCTATCTTATCAGTGCCGGACTTTTTAACCAAGAAACGGACAGAGAGCTTTTCGGCAGCTCGATATACGATTTTGACGAAAACTCCAAAAGGGAAAGGACTGCCAATTACAGAATATGGGACGAAAATTATCCTGAATCCAAGGTTTCTCCCGTATGCCCCTCTTACGGCTACAATGTAATCTATACATACAAATATACAGGCAACTCAAAAGACTTGCTTAATCAAGTATATAAGCGGAAAAGGGTAGTAACTCCTATGGAAGAGGACGCCGCTTAAAAAAAGAAAAAGTATTCATATTTCGGCTTTCCTAATATTTTTTGACAGACATATAGCGAATATCAAAAACAATTTGACATTCGCTATAAAAATTATTTTATTTATCTATCAAAAAATATAGGATAAATTCGTAAGGCAAAACAATAAATGCAGAATATTTTGATTGCTATGGTTTTCCGCAATATCATTTATCCTCAAAATCAATTCTTACTTCGCCTATTCCCGAGTCTATCTTGAATTTGTATTTTCCTCCGTCATAATTTACGGGGGAATTTCCGTTTACTTTAACATTTCCTATTCCGCTGTCTACATCAAAGGAATAATCCGAGGACAGCCCGTAAAGCTTCATCTTTACGCTTCCCGTGCCGCTGTCAATATCTGCGTCGCCGTTTATTTCACCCGAATACTTAAATTCTCCCACACCCTGCTCCAATTTTAATTCGGTGCAAATTGTGCTGTCAACGTCAATTTCGCCCATTCCGCCGTGTATTTCCAAAAGTCCGCAGCTTGTGCCGTCCAATTTTACCGCTCCCGCTCCGCTGTCAATATAAATTTTCTTATTTGCGGCAATATCCGATAAAACAATCTCGCCTGCACCGTTGTTGATTTTCAGCTCTTCCGATGATAAGCCCTTTATTTCCGAACGTCCCGCTCCGTTTTCTATACAAGCAAATTCAAACCTTGCGTTTTCGGGGATAGTAATTGTTATTTCGGAATCCGCCTTCCAAGTAAAGAAAGAAAATCCTCCGCCGTATTTTATCTTGATAGTATCTCCTTCACTGCTGCATTTAAAGCGTTTTTGTACGATGTTTTTGGTGGCGATTTCAATGTTTTGCGTATCGCCCTTTTTAATTATCAGCTCGCCGTAATCCACATCAATATTAAGATTTTTTATATTATCCGTATTCATATTTACAGTATCTCCTTTTATCACCGTTTCGTTGTTTTCAAAGAAATGTATTCCGTCAAAGTCTATTGAAATTCCCCTGAAATTCCATACCGTGTTCCAGCCTCCCATACAGATTGCCGTTATTACAAAAATCAAGCCTAAGCCTACCAAAGAACCGCCCACTATATATTTTAATGAACCCTTTTTCATCGAGAAGCCTCCTTTTTCTTGCCAAATTTATTGCTTATTGCTTTAATTAACGCAGCTATTCCTTTAACTGTCACCTTGCACAAGGGATATATAGCCAAAGGAAACAGTCCTGCAAAAATCAATGCAATTCCAAGCATCATAATTCCCGTAGCTGCATTTTGAAACAGCGCCGCTATTCCTCCAACTAAAAATCCTATGGAAACCGCTCCGCAGGCAACTATAAGAGAAATAAGCACTCCAAATACCGTGGCTATCAGTCCTATTGCCACCCCTAAAAGTCCCAGCCACAAGGGACTTGCCAATACCAACAATACTATAAACAAGGCTATCTGTCCGTTTGACCATTTTGCGCTTTGAGCAGGCTGAGTATTGTATCCGCTGTTATAGCCGTTTTGATTTGCGTTATAAGCGGTATTTGGATTATTTGCTTGATTAAACTGATAATTGTTTTCGGCATATCCTTGATTTGTGTTTTCTTGGCTGCTTGGATTTGAAAATGCGTCATTATTATGAGCTTGGTTATCATTATTGCAAAAAGGATTGTCCCTGTTGTTTTCATCAATAATTGATTTAGCCAATTCCTCGGGCATACCTAATTCCGAGATAACCGACTGCTCGTTTTCCTCCCCCGCATCGCTGAAAAACTCCTCATAATATGCTATAGCTGCCTCTCTTTCCTCGCTTGGCAAGGGCAAAAGAGCGGTTTTAAGCCGATTTAAATACTCCGATTTAGTCATTTATATTCTCCTCTCTTTGTGACAGCAAAATTGCTTCCACCTTTTTTCTGTGAAGCTTCCAATCCTCTCTGTACATATCAAGCGTCGCCCTTCCTTTATCGGTGACATGGTAATATCTTCTGTTTCTGCCTTGAAACTCCTTGTCATATATTTCAAGGTTGTCTTCTTTTTGCAGTCGGCGAAGAACAGGATATAAGGTTGATTCCGATACCTCCACTGCGGAACGTATATCTTGGGTGATTTTATACCCGTAAGTGTCCTCTTTTGCCGCCACCGCCAACACTAAAGCGTCTAACAATGCGGCACTAACAGGAAATGACATACAAATCTCCTTTCTTTCTGCGTTGCTTTTTATACTACGTGCTATATTATATCACGTATAATATCATATGTCAATACTATATTGTAAAATTTATAAATAATTTTTACTGTTGTCAAATTGTAATTATATTGTAACCGATTTGTAATTGACTTTATACTTTATTATTCTATAATAAATATTAGAAAACTTTGTTTAATCTCTGTTTGCAAAATAACCAAATACATAGGTGAGTTTATATGAAAAACAAGGTAATAAGGCTTTTGTCCTTAATTTCTTTGACGGCAATAACATTGTCGGTTAACGCCTGCTCCTTTATAGGAGATAATCAACCCGAAATAACCAAAGGCAACATAACCGCCGACAACACCTCGGTTAGCGGCAACACTTTACCTGTTGTTCCGATTCAAACTGCGGCAAGCGAAATACCCGCTCAAAGCACCGTTCAAGCGCCAAAGCCCGTTCAGCTTTATGACGTACTAAAGGATAATGTGGATAGAAATGGATTTGACGAGAAAATAGCACAAATAGCCGATAAATACTATACCGTTGGATTGGGACTATGCGTTTTTGCCAACGGAAAGGTTGTACATCAAGTAAATATGGGTATGGCGGACACGGAAGAACAAATACCCTGCGGATCTGAAACGGTATACCGTGCGGCAAGCGTTTCAAAGCTGATTTCTTCAATGCTGCTTATGACCTTGTACGATCAGGGGAAAATAGATCCTTATTCCGATTTGGAGGAATTAACGGGACTGCCCTACAACAGCGGCGGGAACAAGGACAGAGTTTTGCTTTGGCATTTGCTTACCCACACTGCGGGACTGACGGACAGTGCGGCATATTTTGAAGCTCCAAAGAAGTATCACGACATTTCTTATGTTTTTGAGAAATCCAATTTAGGCTTTAATCCCGGAACTAAATATCTGTATACAAATTTTGGATTGGCAACGGTGGGAGCGGTTATTGAAAGGCTTACCAATGAATATTTCCATAATTACGCCGATGAAATGATATTTTCCAAATTGGATATGAACGCCGCCTACTGTGCGGATATGCTTAAAAACAAGGACTGCTGCGCAAATATTTATAATATGGGAAAATTAAGCGTTTCACCCAAGAATTGGAAAAGATATTCGGGCTACTACCAGTCCTTTGGTAAGGGAAACAGTTATCTTAACGCCAACTGTGAATTGCTTATCACTCCTTATGATTTGGCAAGATTGGGAATAGTTATAGCAGGGGACGGCAGCGTGGACGGAGTTAATATTCTAAGCAAGGACGCTGTGGATTTAATCAATACGTCTTATTACAGCGGCGATGACATTCCCTTTGAAATGGGACTTTCCACCCGAATTTACAACGGAAATCTGATAGAGGGACAGCGTGTTTTCGGTCACACGGGCTGCGCTTACGGAAACGTCTGCGGTCTTTTTTACGACCCTGTGTATCATATCGGTATGGCTCTTTGCACAAACGGGTGTACTATAGGAGCTGACGAAAACAATCAAGTGTTTTTAATAGTCGAGGATTGCTTAAAAACCGTTTACGATTATTTTTTTAATGTATAATATTTAATAATAAAAAAATAAAATATTTAAAAAGGTATTGCAATTATATGAAAAAAGTTTTATTATGTTTATTAGCAGCAGTAAGCTTATTCTTTTCGGGCTGCCAAAATATAGAAAATCCTTCCGTAACGGACAGCAGCTCCGCCGCTCAAATTACCTCTGCTGCAACGGAAAAAACTGCGGTTACAACACAGCCCGCTGTTCGGACCACCGACGTTACCACCGCAGAACCGCCTGCTCCCCAGCCTAAAACCGTAAGCTTCTGCGCTGTAGGGGACAATTTGATTCATTCGCCTATTTATTATCAAGCCCGCACCAATGACGGATATGATTTTTCCAAAGCATATAAAGATGTGGAGGACATAATTAAGGCGGCGGATTTGGCGGTAATAAACCAAGAAACCCTTATCTGCAATGATATGTATGAGCCTTCCAATTATCCTTTGTTCAACACTCCCACCGCTTTGGGAGATCATATGATAGATATTGGATTTGACGTTTTCACCCTTGCCAACAATCACTGCCTTGATTACGGCGAACAGGGGCTTTCCTATGCTTTTGACTATTGGGCGGGAAAGAATGTTATAACTGCGGGAGTATATCAAAATCAGCAGGATAAGGATAACATCAGAACGGGAGAATTCGGCGGAGTTACCTTTTCCTTTTTGTCCTATACCCAAAGCCTTAACGGTCTGCGGCTGCCCGATAATTCGGAAAAGATTATCGGGGACGCAAACGATTTGGAGGGAATGACAGCCGATATAAAAAAGGCAAAGGAAATTTCCGATGTTTGCGTTGTGGCGCTTCATTGGGGAGTTGAGGGCTCGGGAATAACAGAGGATTGGCAGAGAGAATATGCGTCCCGACTTGCGGAGGCGGGAGCGGATATAATCATAGGCAATCACCCTCATGTGCTCAGAGATATTGAAATGATAAAAACAAGCAGAGGAGAAACACTCTGCGCTTATTCCTTAGGCAATTTCATTTCCGCACAAAACGTTGGAGCCAATCTTGTAAGCGGAATACTTGAATTTAACGTTACTGTTGCGGATAAATCGGATAAAAAAGAAGTATCCGTTACAGATGTTAAGCTTACCCCCATTGTAACTCATTATGACAGCGGATATACCAATTTAAGGCTGTACAAGCTGTCGAATTACACACCGGAATTGGCTTTGGCACACGGGGTTAGAAGCTACAGCTATTTCAGCTATGATTATATTTTGGAGGTTCTGAAAAACGCTGTAGATGAAAAATATCTTGCGCTTTGATGATTATTTTCTGATTATAACCACTGCAAAGATGTCCCCAGCCTCTAAGGCGGAGGGCTCCATCTTAGGTTCAGTGGGGGTAAAATCCCCCACTGAACCTCGAAATTGCTTTGCAATTTCGGCAGCTTGTTTAAGCTGCGCTTTAAACCGCATTATTCTTATTCCGATTGGAAAACCCGAAATATCATATATTTTCAAGGAGTAACTATGACAGCTAAAGACAGCATTTTAAGCGGAAATACATATTTGGGAATAGAATTCGGTTCAACAAGAATTAAGGCGGCTTTGATTGACCAAACCTACGCCGTAATCGCAGTGGGAGAACATTCTTGGGAAAATAAGCTTATAAACGGCTATTGGACTTATTCCACAGAGGATATTTTAGGCGGGTTAACAAGCTGCTATGCTGATTTAAAGAAGAATGTAAAGGAAAAATACGGTGTTGTTATAACCAAAATCGGCTGCATCGGCATATCGGGTATGATGCACGGCTATATGGCGTTTGATGAGAACAACAGGCTTTTGACCGATTTCAGAACTTGGCGAAACACCACAACATCAAAAGCCGCAGAGGAGCTTACAAGGCTTTTAAACTGCAATATTCCCCAAAGGTGGAGCATTGCTCATTTGTATCAGGCGGTTATTGACAGAGAGCCTCATACCGAAAAAATAGCCCAAATAACCACTTTGGCGGGGTATATCCACTTTTTGCTTACCGACCGGCATTATATGGGAATAGGCGAGGCATCGGGTATGCTGCCTGTCACTGAAAACGGATTTGACCAAGACGCTATCAATAAGCTTGATATTGCTTTAAAGGAAAAAGGCTTTAACAAACCGCTTATAAATATTCTGCCAAAAATAAAAGCAGCGGGAGAAATATGCGGAACACTGACGGAAAACGGTGCAAGGCTGTTGGATAAAGAGGGAGATTTGCAATGCGGTATTCCTTTCTGCCCTCCCGAGGGGGACGCACAGACGGGAATGGTCGCTACCAATTCCGTAAAGGCAAAAACAGGCAACATATCTGCAGGCACTTCAATATTTGCTATGTTAGTGCAGGAAAACAAGCTGAGCGAGGTGTACACCGAAATTGACACGGTAGCAACACCCGAGGGACTTCCCGCATATATGGTTCACTGCAACAACTGCTGTTCCGAATTAGACAGCTGGATAAACCTGTTTGAGGAATTTACACGCTTGTTCGGAATGGAAACGGACAAAAGCGAGCTGTATCAAAAGCTGTATCAAAACGCCTTGACCGCTTCCTGTGACTGCGACGGAATAACCGCCTTTAATTTCTTATCGGGAGAGCCTGTAATTAAGGTAGAACAGGGAAAGCCCGCTTACTGCCGTGAGATTGAGGGAAGGCTTACTCTCGGCGGGTTTATGAGAGCGCAGCTTTATTCCGCCTTTGCTCCCCTTGCAATAGGAATGGAAATACTGCTTAAAAGGGAAAAGCTGACTGCCGAAAGATTTACGGCTCATGGGGGCTTGTTTAAGGTTAAAGGCGCAGCGCAGCAGCTTCTTGCAGATGCGCTTAGCGTTCCCGTTTCGGTAAACGAATCGGCGGGCGAGGGAGGAGCTTGGGGAATAGCCCTGCTTGCCGCATATTGCTTTAATAAAAAACAGCTTTCTCTTTCCGATTGGCTTGAACAATGTGTAT
This sequence comes from uncultured Ruminiclostridium sp., assembly GCA_964602605.1. Lineage (GTDB taxonomy): Bacteria > Bacillota > Clostridia > Oscillospirales > Ruminococcaceae > Ruminiclostridium_E. The sequence continues at coordinate 942 of CAZRRT010000087.1, read as the reverse complement.
TTTCGGATATAAAATCAAGCCTGCTGTATCCAGATGTAAACGGAACAAAGGGCTTTGAAAAGTATCTTAACCGCTATAAGGAAATATTAAAATATTGAGGTGTATTATATGTTGGAGGAATTAAAGCAGCAGGTGTTAGAGGCAAATTTGCTTCTTCCCAAATACAATCTTGTAACATTCACTTGGGGCAACGTTTCCGCTGTTGACAGAAAGGAAAACCTGCTTATTATCAAGCCCTCGGGGGTAAGCTATGATACTATGACAGTTGACGATATGGTGGTGGTAAGCCTTGCTGACGGAAAAACAGTGGAGGGCAACCGCAAGCCCTCCAGCGATACCCCCACTCATATTGCTTTATATCGTGCTTTTAAGGATATAGGCGGAATTACCCACACCCACAGCAGGTGGGCGGCTTCCTTTGCACAGGCGGGAAAAGGAATAATACCCTTAGGCACAACCCACGGAGATTATTTTTACGGGGAAATTCCCTGTACAAGAGCTATGACCGAAAAAGAAATAAAGGGAAATTACGAGGAGGAAACGGGAGAGGTAATTATCGAAGCCTTTCAAAATATCGACCCTCTCTCCGTTCCCGCAGTTCTTGTAAAAAGCCACGGACCTTTTACGTGGGGAAGAGATGCGGCGGAATCGGTTCATAACGCCGTTGTGCTTGAAGAAACGGCGTTTATGGCGTATCATTCAATGCAGCTCAATCCGCAAATAACGCCTATGCAGCAGGAGCTTTTGGATAAGCACTATCTCAGAAAGCACGGAAAGAACGCTTATTACGGGCAGTAAACGGGATTTGGGCATTATATATGATTTTTTATGTCAATATAATTTGCTTTTTTGAATAATTAATTATTGTATAATCAAAATCCGATGTTCCCCGCCTCTTAGGCGGCGGGTTTCATTCAGTCTTTCAGTGGGGGATACAATCCC
>CAZRRT010000086.1:0-9608 GCA_964602605.1 uncultured Ruminiclostridium sp. | reverse complement strand
GTGAACGACGCTTTTCAAAATATTTACAATTCCGTTTCTCCCGAAGCGGCAACCAACAGCTATTTTTCATATAATAAAAAAGTGAATTATGTGAGAGCGGGCAGAATTGCAAAAGACTTAAAATGGAAATATAAATCTCAATACGGCGATTTGGACATTACCATAAACCGCTCCAAGCCCGAAAAAGATCCTCGTGATATTGCCAAGCAGGGCAGCAGCAAATCCCTATCTTATCCCAAATGTCAGCTTTGCCCCGAAAATGCGGGCTTCAGCGGCACAATTTCTCACCCCGCCCGCCAAAATTTAAGACCTGTTCCCATAAAGATAGGCGGCGAGAATTGGCAGTTTCAATATTCCCCGTACGGATATTACAACGAACACTGCATAGTATTTAACGAACAGCACGTTCCTATGAAGATTGACCGTGAGGTGTTCGGCAAGCTGTTTGATTTTCTTGAATTCCTGCCCCATTACTTTATCGGTTCAAATGCCGACTTGCCTATAGTGGGCGGTTCTATACTCAGTCACGAGCATTTTCAGGGCGGAAGATACGTATTCCCAATGGAAACAGCTGCCGTTGAATACAGGTTTTTGCTTTCCCAATTCCCAAACGTTGAATTCGGAACGGTAAAATGGCCTATGTCAGTTATCAGACTGAGAAGTATCGACAGGACTCAGCTTTCACAGGCTTGCGATTATATATTAACAAAATGGCGCAGCTACACCGACGCCGATGTGGGAATATACGCCCAAACCGACGGATCGCCCCACAACACCATAACGCCTATTGCAAGATTAAAAGGCGATTGGTACGAGTGCGACCTTGTTCTGAGAAACAACATAACCACAGAAGATCGCCCCTTGGGAGTATTCCACCCCAATCCCTCGCTTCATCATATCAAAAAAGAAAACATCGGGCTTATAGAAGTAATGGGACTTGCGGTTTTGCCCTCTCGATTGGCGGCAGAGCTTAAAGCGGTGGAAAATGCGCTTTTGGAGGGAAAGGACTTAAACGTCGACCCCGCTACCTCATCTCACACCGCTTGGGCGGAAGAAATACTTAAAGCTCACCCGGATTTTAATTCGGATAATGCTGAGGAAATCATTCATTACGAGGTAGGCAGGGTATTTGAACAGGTGCTTTGTGATTCGGGTGTGTTTAAGCGTGATCAAAAGGGACAAAACGCATTTAAAAGATTTATTGACGCTTCTTTAAAATGTGTTTAAAATATGAGTAAATATAAGCTTGCGTTTAGTAATTCGGAAATTAAGCAAATTATGGCACAAATAATTCGAGATAAGAATTTAAGCTAAAAATATCGAATAAAAACAATAAATTCAAGATAATTATATAAAAGACGGTTTCCTCAGTCTGTCGAAAAAGTCCAAACTTCTTTGTTTCGGAATAAAAGGGGCTCTTAGGGGAAAACCATCAGGGTTTTCCCCTAAATTAAGATCATAGCCTTAAAATTGAGGCAGAGCAAGGCTCTGCCGATTTTTGTTTTTGGAGGCTTGCAGACAAAAACAACGTCAGCTTGACGGAAAACCGACCAAAGGTAGGCTTTTCGACAAGCCCGGTTTCCTTAAATTAGAGGAATCGTCTTTTTGGCATAAACCGGGAGGAAATGATTATGACACGGCTTTTGTTAAGGCTGTTTATAGGCAAAGAGGACGGTAACAATCCGGAGGTAAGAAAAAAATACGGCTTTTTATCGGGATTCACGGGAATTGTGTTAAACATTTTATTATTTGGGGGAAAGCTTGCGGCAGGCATTCTATCAGGCTCTATTTCAGTAGTTGCCGATGCCTTAAACAACCTTTCCGACGCAGGCTCTTCCATAGTAAACTTGGTGGGCTTTAAAATCGCTCTTGCTCCGCCCGACAGGGAGCATCCTTTCGGACACGGCAGAGCGGAATATATTTCGGGATTGGTAATATCGTTTTTTATAGTGCTTGTGGGCTTTGAATTGGCGAAAAGCTCCATAGAAAAGATATTTGCCCCCGAAATGCCCAAAATTGAAATATTTACCTTTATCGTTTTATTTATATCCGTATTGGTAAAAATATGGATGTTTGTCTTTAACAGGAAATTAGGCAAAAAAATCAACTCTGTTTCCTTAAAAGCGGTGGCGGCGGACAGCATATCGGACGCTGCCGCAACGGGAACGGTTATATTGGGTATGGCGGCGGCTTATTTGTTCAAGCTTGACATAGACGGATATATAGGCTTAGCCGTATCGGTGTTTATAATAATCTCGGGATTTAAAACCGCAAAAGAAAGCCTTTCATCTTTATTGGGACAAATGCCCGACAAGGAATTGGTGGAAAATATGAGCAAAACCGTTTGTTCATACAAGGGTATAATCGGTATACACGATCTTATTATACACAATTACGGCGTTGGTGTAAGCTTTGTTTCGTTTCACGCAGAGGTGGCTTCCACTATGGGACTTAAAGAAGCGCACCAGCTTATCGACAAGATTGAAGGCGATTTTAAGGAAAAATTCGGCAGCTTTGTCACCATACACATAGATCCTGTGGATATAGACGACGAGGAAACCGCAAGACTTTGCGACAGCGTGAAAAAAGCGGTAAAGGATATTGACGGGTCTTTGTCCCTTCACGATTTCAGAGTATTGAAAAATCCCGGCGGAAACTCTGTTATATTTGATTTGATCTTGCCTTACGGTTTTAAGTATTCCGACGCTCAAATCAGGAGTATGGTGACCTCGGCAATACATCAAATAGACGAAAAGGCGGACGTTATCATACATTTGGAAAACGGTATGTCAGAACTTGACTAATTCACAATAATATGGTAAAATTATAATAATTATTATTATAAGGAATCGGTGAGAAATTGAACAGTAAGTTAATTGTAATAGAGGGTCTTGACGGCAGCGGCAAATCAGTCCAATTAGAGCTGCTGAAAGAGGATTATCCCGAATTTAGGTATATTACCTTTCCCAATTACCAATCTCCCTCGGGGCAAATTGTGACAAATTATTTACAAGGACTGTACAGCGAGCAGGATAACAGCGTAAGCGCATACACTGCCAGCTGTTTTTATGCTGTTGACAGATACACAAGCTACAAAACCGATTGGGAAAAGGACTACAGAGAGGGAAAAATCATAATTTCCGCAAGATATGTAAGCAGCAACGCCATATATCAAATGACCAAGCTGCCGCAAAGCAAATGGCAGGAATATATGGATTGGCTCTTTGATATTGAGTATAATAAGTTTAAAATGCCAAAGCCTGCGGCAACGATTTTTTTAGATATGCCCGTGGAAGTATCAAGAAAGCTTTTGATGAAAAGATATGAGGGACACAAAGATAAGCTGGATTTGCACGAAAGCAATTTGGAATTTATGAACGCTTGCAGAGAGGCGGCTCTTTATGTGGCGGAAAAAGAGGGCTGGACAAAAATAAAATGCTCGGAAAACGGACAGCCGCTGCCTATTGAGTTAATTCATAATAATATCAAAAAAGAAATAGAGGAACTGATAAAATAAAGGTATGTTGGAATTCAGAGATATTAGGCTTGAGGACAAGGAAAGAGCAAGAGAGTGTTTGAGCTGTTCCGATTTCAGAGGCTGTGAGTATACCTTTGGGAATAACTATATTTGGAGTAAGCCCTATAATCTTAAAGTGGGATTTTACAAGGATTTCTATATAGTAAAAAGCGAAGATGAATTTTTTTATCCCTCGGGAAAAGGAGATATTAGGGAGCTTGTCGGATTGTTAAAGGAGTATTGCGGAGAACGGGGAAAGCCTTTGGTATTCAGCAGCAGTTCAAAGCAGTCGGCGCAGCTTTTAAGGGAGATTTACGGGGACGAGATTGAGATTTCCCCCAACACCGATTTTTTTGATTACTGCTACAACAGAGATGATTTGGCGGATTTAATCGGGAAAAAATACCACTCCAAAAGGAATTTCATAAACCGCTTTATTAAAAATAATTGGAGTTATGAGGAGATAGACGATTCCAATATATCCCAATGCTTTGATTTGCTTGAACAATGGGCGGAGGAAAATAAAAACGTTGACGCTTCAAACGAGGGCAATTCGGACGACAGCTTACAGCAGGAGATTTTTGCATCAAGGCAAGGCTTGGAGAATTTTCGGCAGCTGGATTTTATTGGAGGAATTATCAAGGTGGACGGCAATCCCGTTGCCTTTACTTTTGGAGAAAGGCTAAACAGCGATACCTTTAACGTACACGCAGAAAAAGCTTTGAAAACCTATGACGGCAGCTATCCTATGATAAATAAGGAATTTGTAAGCCGCTCCTGTAAGGGTTATCTTTATATTAACCGGGAAGAGGATATGGGGGAGGAAAATCTCAGGAAAGCAAAGCAATCCTACCACCCTGTATTTATGGAAGAAAAATTTACAATTACATTTAAATAATCGAAAGGATAATACGATGATTTACTGTTTTTTGGCAGACGGATTTGAAGAAATGGAGGCGCTTTGCCCCGCAGATATTCTCCGCAGAGGAGATTGTGAGTTAAAATTGGTGGGAATAGGCAAGGCGGTAATTACAGGCTCGCACGGTATAAGCGTTTGCGCCGATCTTACCGACAGTGAGATTTCTCTTGACAACAAGCTTGATATGATTATTCTGCCGGGAGGAATGCCGGGAACGCTTAATTTGGAAAAAAATGACAACGTCCAAAAGGCGATAGATTTTTGTGCCGAAAATAACAAATTTATCGGTGCAATTTGTGCAGCGCCCTCTATTTTGGGACACAAGGGATTGTTAAAGGAAAAGCAGGCAATATGTTTTCCCGGATTTGAAGGACAGCTTGACTGCAAAAAGCTTTCCGACAATTATGTTTGCAGGGACGGAAGCATTATTACCGCAAAGGGAGCGGGAGTTGCTCAGGAGTTCGGCTTAAAGCTTTTGGAATGCTTAAAGGGCGAAGCTGCAGCAAAGAAATTGAAGGATTCTCTTCAATGCAGATAAAAAGCGAGATTAGAAAGCAGCTTCTCCAAAAACGCAGTCATATTTCCCAAGAAATAAGAAACGAAATTTCTGATATGATTTGGGAAAGGCTTTTACTTACAAATGAATTTAAAAACTGCAAAAATATTTTATGCTATTGCGACAAGGAACGGGAAATATCCACCGAAAAAATAATATTAAGCTGCCTAAAGGAAAATAAAAAAATCGCCCTGCCCGTTTGCGTTAACTCCGCAAAAGGAGCGATGATTTTTAAGTATATCGGGGGCTTTGGTGATTTGGATAAGGGAAGCTTTGGTGTAAAAGAACCCAAAAATTACTGCAAAGCCGCCGATTTAAGCGGGTTTACGGTTTGCATCACCCCCGGGGTTTGTTATAATGCAAGCGGGTACAGAATAGGGTACGGGAAAGGCTTTTACGACAGATTTTTTAAAAAGAACGGCTGCTTTAAAATCGGACTTTGCTATGATGATTTTATAACGGAATTTCAGCCTGACGAAAATGACATTCCCGTAGATATGATAATTACGGAGAAAAAAACAATATATACGGCAAAACAGGAAGGACTTTTAGATGGACAACAAAGATAACGGCGGAAATAAGGACAGCTTGTCCGAAATTCTTAACGGAAGAAAACGTGACGATATGAAGGATGAAATAAGTCAAAAAGAGGAAGATGTAAAGACTTATGAAACAAAACAGGATCTTAAATTCGGAACAAATGATTGGGACGACAACAAAGATCGTAAAAGCAAAAATCGTCGGGACAGCAGCGGCAGGTTAGCCGACGATAATCTTAAAAATGCTTTAGACGAAGCTAATAATTCGGAACAGCTTCACGATTTGGATTTTGAGAATTTGGAAGAAGCTCCCAAGCCGAAAAAAGACAAGCGTGCCATAGAAGCGGAAAAGAAGCTGAAAAAAAATCGAGAGACAAGAAATACCGTATTGAGAATACTTTTGGGAATTGTTGTAACAGGCTGCGTATTCTTTTTCGGAATAAAGTTGGGCAGCTCCCTTTACAGTGCGGTAATGGATTATGCGGGAATCAGCAGCAACGAATTTCAGGTTGAAGTCACTATTCCCGACAATCCCACATTGGATCAGGTGGTGGAGGTTTTATCGGAAAACGGAGTAATCACCAATCCCGATTTATTTAAAAAATACGTTGAATTAAAAAAGGAAAAGAAAAATATAAAAAGCTTTGTGGGAGGAAAATTCACTTTAAGCTCTTCTATGAATTACGGCACCATTATTGATACCCTGCTTGCGTCACAAAGGAAGAGAACAACGGTAGAGGTTACCATTACGGAAGGAATGACCGCTTACGAAATAGGAAAGCTTTTGGAAAAAAATCAAGTCTGCAAGGCGTCCGATTTTATTAAATACTATCGTGACAAAATGGACGTTTTCGATTTTGAAAAGCGAATTTCCGTTGATCCAAACAAGTTCAATCAAATGGAGGGCTTTCTTTTCCCCGATAAATACGAGTTTTATGTTTGCAACGAATTAAAGGACGATCCCAAAACCGACGCAGACACCTCGGAGGAGGCTGAGGTAGCCGCAAGAAAAATGTACTCCAACTTCAACTCCAAAATAACCAAGACAATGTATAAAAAAATGCACGAAATAGGCTTAGACCTTAATCAGTTTGTGGCGCTTGCGTCAATGGTTCAATCGGAAGTCAGCAGTATTGAAGATATGAAGCTTGTAGCGTCTGTTTTTCTCAACCGCCTTAAAACAGGGGGAGAATTTTCAAAGCTGCAATCAGATGTTACAGTGTTCTATGTTCAGGATTATATTGAGCCTTATTATAAGGATTACAAGCTTACAACCTCGTTGGCGGTTATTTCCAACGCTTATGACACCTACGAGTGCGACGGAGTGCCTGCGGGCGCTATTTGCAATCCGGGGCTTGACGCTATGAACGCTGTTTTGGACTCAACTCCCAGCGATTACTTTTATTTCTGCGCCAACAAGGAAACGGGAGAAACATACTATGCCAAAACCTTGGAGGAGCACGAAGCAAATCTTGTTAAGGCGGGCTTGAAATAATGATTGAGTTATTATCTCCCGCAGGGGATTTTGAATGTCTTGAAGCGGCAATAAATTACGGCTGCGACGCCGTATACTTAGGCGGCAAGGGCTACGGAATGAGAGCCGCATCGAAAAACTTTGATTTCGAGCAGCTTAAAAAAGCCTGTGATTTGGCTCACAGCAAGGGAGTGAGAGTTCACCTTACCTGCAACACCCTTCCCTCCAACAGTGAAATCGACAATTTTCCTCAATTTATACAAAATGCGGAAATATCGGGAGTCGACGCTGTAATCGTGTGCGATATGGGAGTTATGGGAATGGTAAAAAAATATGCTCCCAACCTTGAAATTCATATGTCTACCCAATTCGGAATAGTAAATTATGCCGCTGCAAAGGAGCTGTATAATTTAGGCGCAAAAAGAGTGGTTTTATCAAGGGAAGTGGGTATAGAGGACATAAAGAGAATAAGGGAGGAAATCCCCGACGATATGGAGATAGAAGCCTTTGTTCACGGCGCTATGTGTGTTTCATTTTCGGGACGCTGCTTGCTTTCCGCCTATTTTACGGGCAGGGACGCAAACAAAGGAGAATGCGCTCAGCCCTGCCGCTGGAAGTACAGCCTTATGGAGGAAACCCGACCGGGACAGTATTTTCCAATCGGGGAAGATGAAAACGGCACATATATTTTAAACGCCAAGGATATGTGTATGATACATCACCTTGACAAGCTGACAGACGCAGGGGTAAGCAGCTTTAAAATAGAGGGCAGAGCAAAATCCGCCTATTATGTCGCCACAGTAACAAACGCATACAGCACTGCTTTAAAGCACATTAAAGAAGGAAAACCCGTTCCCGAATGGGCGGTGGAGGAGGTTTACAACGTCAGCCACCGCGAATACTGCACAGGCTTTTATTTTAACAAGGAGGACGCAGGCGAGATTTACTCCAACAGCGGATATATAAGAAACTGCGACTTTGTGGGAACGGTGGATAAATGCGAAAACGGCAGGGTTTATCTCACCCAGCGCAATTATTTTACAGTCAATGACGATTTAGAGGTGCTTATGCCGGGCAGAGAGCCGATTAAATTCAAGCCACATATTTTATATAATTCGGAGGGCTTGGAGATAACCGTTGCAAATAAGGCTACCGAAAAGCTTACCGCCGTATGCGACAGGGTATTTGCGGATAATTCTATTTTAAGGAGAGTGTGTAAATAGGAAGTATGCGGTTAACTTAGAAAATCGCTGAAAAGCAATTCAGCTTGTCGAAAAGTCTCCCGCCGGTCGGTTTTCCGTCAAGCTGACGCAATTTTTGCCGGCTTGCCTAAAAAACGAAAATCGGGCAGAGCCTTGCTCGAACTCGATTTTAAGGCTATGATCTCAATTTAGGGGAAAAACCTGATGTTTTCCCCTATGCCCCCTTTCGTTCCGAAGAAAAAAGTATGGACTTTTTCGACAGCCTGAAATACAACGCCCTGCTAAATAACAGCAGGGCGTTGTATTTGTGTGATTATTTCAAAAATAGGTGTGATGTCAATTATTTTTCATACTGCAAAACAGGTTTTTCGCCTATGGAGTAGAAGTAAAGCAAAACAAGTAAAACAGCTGCCAAAGCGGGAGCTCTACGCCATTTTGATTTCTTTCCCCATTTAATCAAGGATTTAACAATGCGGTCTTTTTTCTCCTCGGTCATACCGTATTTTCCCGTAGTGAAGTAAAGGACTGCAAAGCCGAAAACGGCAGCGGCGGCGATTATCATAAGAAGCTGAATATCCGAACTGTCGCCTGTGCTGAAATTATCGTCCTTTTGGGGATTATCGGTATAGATTAAAGCATAGGTGGAAAATCTGTCGGTTTTGAAGGTAACGGTATCGGGATTGCTGTCCAAATCATTTAAAATATCGGACTTGCCATTATGAACACGCACTATCCTGTAAACTCTGCCCTTAGCTTTAAGGCCGGTGGGAACTTCAATAGTTACGGTGATTTCCTTAGACGCATTTGTAACCTTGTTTTCAACGCCGTTAACTATTTTTAACAGATTGATGTCAAAATACTGTCCTAACACGTAATTACCGAATTTTTCAACAGCCTTTTCCACAATCTCCTTGTTTTCCTTTGAAACAGTGACGGTAGCGTCCTCTATTACAAGCTTGATTTTAATGTCGGTGTCATTCTTAACAGCTTCCTGCTCTTCGGGAGTGAGGACTGCTTCAATCAGTTCATCTAAAGGCGTTTCAATATCCGCAGGCGGAACATTTTCACCTGTTTCCACATCTTTTACAACATTTCCGCCGGGTGTGGGTTCAGTACCTGTTGTAGGTGTGGGTTCTGTACCTGTTGTAGGTGTAGGTTCAGTACCTGTTGTAGGTGTAGGTTCAGTACCTGTTGAAGGTGTGGGTTCAGAACCTGTTGTAGGTGTAGGTTCAGTACCTGTTGAAGGTGTAGGTTCAGAGCCTGTTGAAGGTGTAGGTTCAGAGCCTGTTGAAGGTGTAGGTTCAGAACCTGTTGTAGGTGTAGGTTCAGTACCTGTTGTAGGTGTGGGTTCAGTACCTGTTGAAGGTGTGGGTTCAGAACCTGTTGTAGGTGTAGGTTCAG
>CAZRRT010000085.1:9387-9610 GCA_964602605.1 uncultured Ruminiclostridium sp. | reverse complement strand
TTGCCTTTTCAAAATCTTTGCACATCTGTATTTCATCAATCAAGACATAGTTTTCCCTGCCTTTTGAATAGTGCGAATTAATATAATCATAGAGAGCGTGATAATCGTTCAATTCCTCAAATTCTATAAGGTTGAAATTTACGTGTATAATATTGGCGTTCTCGTTATGACCGATAACGTAATCTTTAAAAGCCTCAAGCAGCTTGGATTTTCCAGAACGGCG
>CAZRRT010000085.1:0-9377 GCA_964602605.1 uncultured Ruminiclostridium sp. | reverse complement strand
AACACCTGTTATTACCTTAATATCGGGGGTTCCCATTGCACCTGTTATTTTGTCAAGATAATCTTTTCTTTCAATAAGCTTCATTTTTCAATCACGCTCCTTTACCTGTTTTATATATTATACCACTTCTATTACCCAAAATCAAGATTTTTTTATTTTTGGGAAATAAATTCGTAAATTCAAGCGCCATATTTCTTTAAAATCTCTCAAAAATCCCCTTAATTTCGCAAGCATCGCCTCGCCGAACCTCTGAAAATGCACAACCTCCCTCTCCCTCAAAAACTTAATAACCCCATTAACGTCGGGATCGTCAGACAGCCGCAGAATATTGTCATAGGTTGCTCTTGCTTTCTGCTCTGCTGCCAAATCTTCCATTAAATCGGCAATGGGATCGCCCTTGCTTGCAATATAAGCAGCGGTAAAAGGTACGCCTGCTGCGCTTTGAGGATATACGGCGTTGGAGTGATCCACATAGTAGTCTGCTTTGCCGTACTTGTCAAAGGACTTTGCGCCTTCGCCGGAGGTAAGCTGGGATACTATCGAACCGATTATCTCAAGGTGAGCAAGCTCTTCTGTGCCTATATCCGTCAGCAGCCCAATCCCCATATTATCCGGCATAGAAAATCTCTGTGACAAATAGCGCAGCGATGCACTGAGTTCTCCGTCAGGTCCGCCATACTGCGTAAGTATAATCCCCGCCAGCCTCGGATTCTTATTGTTAATTCTCACAGGAATCTGCGTTCTTTTTTCAAATATAAACATAATTCACCTATATCCTTTCAGGAGGCCAAGCTCCCATAAGCCAATCCCAGCAGTTATCACTCTTTGAGCCGCATGCCTGCAAAGGATAGCAGCTTTGTTCAAACGCTTCTTTGCAGGTGCGATACTGTTTGCAAGCCTCTTTGAACATTTCCAAGGCTTTGGCGTCATGGGGGTGAGTGTCTAAATACAGCTTTAAATCCTGCATAAAAAAGGACGCCTCGTCAACCGCCAACAAAAGCCTGCTGCAATTTTGATTATTCTGCATATTATTTGCCATCATACAAGCCCCTTTCGTATTCGCTTATTGTAATATTCAGCTCCGGGAAAATCGTTCCCTCCCATAAAGCCTTGCCGGGAGAATATACCTTGCAGATTTTGCCCTGACTGTTAACAAAAGCGTAGCCTAAGCGTCTGTATACATTTTCTCCGCAGTCTGTGTCACAAATATGACTCATATTTTATCTTCTCCTTTCTAAAATTATAAAAACAATAACATATTTCTCAAAAAAATTATCGCCTTATATATTTTATTCCAATCAGCAAAAAATGTTAATAAAAAACTCTCCACTGAAAAACCAATGAAGAGTTTTTTTAAGAATTTTTACAATTATATTAACAAACAGATCTTAGTCCTCTTCCACACCAAATTGATAAGAAGTAATATGATGATAAGTCTTGCCTGCTTTCAATACGCAGGAAGGGAACTGAGGCTTGTTGGGACTGTCGGGGCAGAATTGGGTTTCAAGGCAGAATGCGGTAAGCCTTTCCATTTTCTTTCCTCCCTTGCCTATTTCGTCCTTTAATCCTCCCGCTGTGTAAAGCTGCATAGCAGGCATATCGGTGCGGCAGGTCAAGGTTCTTCCCGATGTTTTTTCGACAGCATAAGCCGCTTTGGACAATTCGTTCTCGTCGTCCTTTTTGCCGCTTAATATAAAGTTGTGATCATAGCCGTCCATATCCTTGTGCTTGATAGGTCTTAAAGAGGTGAAATCAAACGCAGTGCCTTTTACATTCGCAATTTCTCCCGTAGGAATGAGAGCGGAGTCAACAGGAGTATATTTATCCGCAAAAATCTGCATTTCGGTATCCAAAACGTTTCCCTCGCCTTTAAGGTTGAAATAAACGTGGTTGGTAAGATTTAATATAGTATCCTGATCCGATTCTGCGTCGTATGTAAGGGTGAGAGTGTTTTTCTCGTCAAGACAGTAGTCAACGGTGATTGCAACTGTACCGGGGAAGTTTTCCTCGCCGTCGGGACTTGTGTAGCCGAATACAACGTGATTTTCGCCGCTGTTTTCGTCATACTCCGCCGCCAAAAGCTCCCACACTCTTTTGTTGTAGCCTACTGTACCGCCGTGAAGAGTGTTATCGCCGTCGTTTTTGTGCAGCTCGTACTTAACGCCGTTTAATGCGAACTCACCTTTGCCGATACGGTTGGCAAATCTGCCGATAAGTGCGCCTTGTGAGGAATGACCGCTTATAAATCCCTCAACATTGTCATAGCCCAAAACCACATCTGCAAAATTGCCGTCTTTGTCGGGGGTTTTGACGCTCATTATTGCGCCGCTGTAGTTGGTAAGCTTTACTTCCATTCCCTTGCTGTTGGTGAGAGTGAGAACCCAAAGCTTGTACCCGTTGTGAAAACCTGCCGCTTCCTGCTTAATCATTGAAAGACATCTCCTTTTGTTTATTTTACAATAGTATAACATATCCACAGAGCATTGTCAAACAAATGAGCAATTTTCAAATGTTATTTTTTAGTATAAATACAGCCTTTTGCAATGAGTTTTAATGGAACTATTGAATTTGACGATTTTTTATATTATTATATTTAATAGAATGGCAGTTTGTTTATGCCGCAATTTAACGCAATTTTAAAGGTTATTAACATCCGACTGAATAACAAGCCGATTTTTAACTGTAATAATTTCTTCAGAAAATCGTGTAATATATGAAAGAAAAATTTTTCTTAATAATGAGGTAAGTAAATGGACAAGGGAGTAGAATGCTACAATCGCTTCTTAGAGGGCGACGAAAGCGGACTTACCGAAATAATCAAGGACTATAAGGACGGTTTGATATTTTATATCAACAGCTTTGTTCAAAATATTCACATAGCCGAGGAATTGGCGGAAGAAACCTTTGTCAAGCTGTTTACACGCAAGCCGAAGGATTCAGGGAAGTTTCTGTTTAAAACTTGGCTGTACACAATAGGCAGAAACACGGCTCTTGATTATTTAAGGTCTATCCGCAGGCGGCAGAGAGTTTCAGAGGAGGAATACCAAAATCTGCAAAGCGACCAGCAAAGCCTTGAACAGTCATTTATTAAAGAGGAGCAGAACATATGGCTGCATAAGGCAATGGAAAAGCTTAAGCCCCAATACCGTCAAGTGCTTTGGTTAGTATATTTTGAGGATTTCAGCCATAAAGAAGCGGCAAAGATTATGAAAAAGACGGCGGGAGCAGTAGACACCCTTGTTTACCGTGCAAAGCAGGCTTTAAAAGAACAGCTCGAAAAGGAGGGCTTTAATTATGAAAACCTATGAGGAAATGGCGGAAAGTGTTTTAAAATCCGTTAATGAGCGTAAAATAAAAAGAAATACAAGAAATGAAATTTTAAAAAGGGCAGTACCTTTGTGCTGTATGTGCTTGATTTTGATAGGCAGCGTGATTTTTTTCGGTGAAGGAAACACCTCTCTTTCCGTGGCAGCCACAGGAAGCGGGTCTGATAAAAGTTCGCCAAACAATACAGCGGCAAGTGTTTCCGATTCTGCATCAATTACAGGAAACAATTCCCATAACAATTCAAAAATCGATGATGCCGCTTCCGATGTTTCAGATACTTGGAACACGCTGTCATACAATTCCGAAATTAAGAACGAAGTGTCCGACAAAGGCAATGTGCTTTTTGGCTGGCATTTTGTAGCATACGAGAATTATGCCCGCTATTATGAATTGGTAAAGTTTATGAGCGAGGATTTGGAAAGCTTTTTAAACAGTGAGCAGGAAATAATTAACAAATCGGAAGAAGGATTAAGCGAGGAAGAAAAAAGCGTTTGGACTTATATTGGGACTTATAGCATAATACAGCAATTAGACGTTAAGTTAGGAGGTCTTTATTTTGCGCCTCAGGACAAAACGAATAATATAGAAAGCTCAGTTGTGGATTTATGGGAAAGAGATTTAGAAACGGGTATACGAACAGCCTTTTACAAAAATTTGGAGGATTGTCGGAAGAATAAGGAGATAACAGCCGGAGAATGGCAAGAGGGTATGGTGATGAAAGTCTACTGCCAATATTATGAATACAACACTCCCGACGGTTTGCCGAAGGAGGAGGACGTACCCTTTGTAATAGCGGAGCAGCTGAAAAAAGATACATCGGTTAAAGAGATACAGGAGCTTTTGCCGTTTATAAGCAACGTTAGGGTTTATATGTATTCGGACAATAACGAAAAAATTGAAATGAGCAGCGATGAAACCCTTAGCGATGTAAATAATATTGAAATAGAATACACCTATAAAGACAAGACCTATAATGTTCCCTTCCAACGCAGTCATCGGTTGGAAGATGATGAAAAATATGAAGCAGGTAATGATGTATGGTATTATCCTGTTATTGAGGTTACCGATGAATGCCATTTTTCTACATCACAATAAGAATCGGTTTTAAATAATAATCTTGCCTTTATATTTGGGAGAGTATTTGAAGCCGCATTGCGAGCCGTGTTTATGTTGCCGAAAAGAATTTGGGGGATAGACATAAAATCGAGCTGTAAAAAATGTATTTTGAATTTAATAAAAGAAATCCCGCTAAAGCCACTTTCTTCTGTGACTTTGGCGGGATAATTTTGTTTTTAAGGTATTTTTTCACTGTTGCATTAGAAGCTCATTGGCACTTGTGTTTTTGTTAACTAAAGGGTTTTTGGGAATTAAACAAAAAATGCTCCTGTTTTATGGGAACATATTAGTCGTTCAGCTTTTGGGCAGGTACAGGTAACAGAAATCAAGTCTGCATAAATCACTCCCCCAAAACCAAATTTCGGCGCATAAGTCGGTTTCGCCCTACCGCAGCATTAAAATTCGGTCATTAGTTATTAGCCGCCTTAAAGACAAACCTTGAAGGCTTGGAAACAAACAGCAGATACGCTCCGCATATCGACTTAGCCGCTGCGTCGGCAATGCAGATAACCCAAATCGGTATGTCCTCAAAAATGTAACCTGCCGTCCCTATAGCTATGCAAACCGTTCCCAAAACCACCATACTCCAGCCGTGAATAAAAAACCACAAGAAGAAATGTATAGCGGTTGCCATAAGTACGCCAAGCCATGTATTCCTCCAATGCCACCCGGGAATAAACGGACCGGCAATGCAAAACATCAGTATAAACAGTACGGCTATGGAAAAATAGATCATCTTTATCTGCTTTTTTGATATGCTGCCTTGAGAAAACTTTTGGCGAACCTATTTATTTACATTAACTCCAAAAAAGCAAGCGTAATAGCCTATCAGAAACACAAACGGATTTACAAGAAACTTTCCGCCGAAAATAACAGATATTATCAATACAATACCAATAAGGATAAGCCACAGACCGCATTGCTTTTTGTGATTAAATTCAAGCGCTTCTTTCATTTTACTCCCCAAATTTCTTTACTTAAATTGTATAAAATTCACAGCCGCAAACGTCACAGCCATTGAATGAACGCAGTTTTATCGGCGCTGTTGTATCCCGCTTTTCTATAAAAGGAGAGCGTTTTTTCCTCTTTTGAACCCGTAAGGAGCATTATTTTGTAACAGTTATTTTCCTCTGCAATTTTTTTCGCATAATTCAAACACTCGGTTGCAAAACCGAATCCTCTGTATTTTTCAAGAGTAACCACATTTTCCACAAAAGCATACGGACGTATGTTCCTTGTTAAATTCGGAATAATAACGCATACGCATGAAGAAACGATTTTTCCGTCAACGATGTTCACAATCAAATGATGATTTTTATCGTTCAGAATTTCATTCCATACGTTTTCCAAAGCTTCCGACTTTTCGGGAAACGAATCCTCATGCAATGACAAATACAGCTCCAACAATTCGTCTAATTCGTCATTTCGTATTTCTCTGACCATTATAATCTCCTATTATTCTATCCAAATATCTCCAAATCCATTTTGTTCAAGATAAAACAAAGATCCCAAAGACTTTTAATCAGAAACGGTTAACAAATCCATTGCATTAAATTTACAGAAGGGTTTTCTGAAAGCCCCATATATAAAGCCTATCCATACAGCTTAGTGTACAAATTGGAATAACAGTACATACATTGGGCTGTGTTATTGTGACCAAAAAGATTTTTGGGAGAATAACATAAAAATAAGCTCCTGTGAAAATGGGAGCTTATTTGATGCAGCGGAACGCTGCCTGTGTTATTGTTACAAAAAAGATTTTTTGGAAAAAAACATAAAAAATACGCTCCTGTTAGTTGGGAGCGTATTGGGTGCAGCGTCACGCTGCCTGTGTTATTGTTACCAAAAAGATTTTTTGGAAAAAAACATAAAAAATACGCTCCTGTTAGTTGGGAGCGTATTGGGTGCAGCGGAACGCTGCCTGGTGGAATCGGCGGGAGTCGAACCCGCGTCCGAAAGCCAATCCGCTAACCTTTCTACATGCTTAGTTTATCTTTTAAAATTCCCTCATTTTACTCCGATAAACAGGATTAAAAATCAGTAGCCCTTTAATTCATTAACGGTTACAAGGCTATTACCGTTAACGTTCACTGCTATTCGACGCCCAAGCCCAAGCCGCAGTAATCTCGGGGAGGACGGAAGCTGCGCTTAGGCAGCTACAAGTTCAGATCTATTATCTGCGTTTAATTTTAAAATTACCCATTATTAAAGAGTTTAGGAGAACTCTGCATGCTTAGTGAGGTTCACAGCCCCCGTCGAAACCTTTACGATCCCATTTGTGTATGATATTATATAGCATTACTTTGGTTTTGTCAATAGTTTTTTAGTATTTTTTAAATAAAAAACTGCAATCCAATCCTTTAGGCGTGAATTGCAGTTTTTAAGTTTTATATCCGTCTTTATTTTATAAAATAAATCGCTTTAATTATTCTGCTGTGCTTTTTTCTTTCTGTTAGCCTCAATATCCGCAAGAGCTTCCTTGCGTGAAAGTCCGATTTTTCCTTGCTGGTCGATCTTAATTATTTTCACAACAATTTCATCGCCAACGTTGCAAACGTCCTCTACCTTTTCAACACGGCGGTTTTCAAGCTCGGAAATGTGAACCATACCCTCTTTTCCGGGAGCGAATTCAACAAATGCTCCAAAGCCGGTAACTCTCACAACCTTGCCCTTGTAAATTGCGCCTATTTCGGGTACGAGAGTTATTGCCTTTATCATCTCTACGCACTGATCCGATTTCTTTTGATCTGTGCCGCAGATAAACACGTTGCCCTCCTCGTCAATGTCGATCTTAACCTCATAATCGGCGCAAAGCTTTTGAATAACCTTTCCGCCTGTTCCTATTACGTCGCGGATCTTGTCAACAGGCACCTTCATTGTAATCATCTTAGGAGCCCACTGGTTAACTGTAGGACGTGGAGCGGGAATTGCCTTTAAAATAATTTCGTCGAGAATGTAATCTCTCGCTTTATGAGTTTTTGCAAAAGCGTCCTTTATAATTTCGGGGGTAAGTCCGTCAATCTTTAAGTCCATTTGTATAGCGGTAATGCCCTTGTGAGTGCCGCCAACCTTAAAGTCCATATCGCCGAAGAAATCCTCCAAGCCTTGAATATCAACCATTGTCATCCAACGCTCGCCCTCGGTAATAAGTCCGCAGGAAATACCCGCAACAGGGGATTTAATGGGAACGCCTGCGTCCATAAGTGCAAGTGTAGAGCCGCAGATTGAAGCCTGAGAGGTTGAGCCGTTGGAGGAAAGCACCTCGGAAACAAGTCGGATAGCATAAGGAAATTCCTCAACCGAAGGAATAACAGGCTCTAACGCTCTCTGAGCAAGTGCGCCGTGACCGATTTCACGTCTGCCCGGACCTCTGCTGGGCTTTGTTTCGCCTACCGAATAGGAAGGGAAGTTGTAGTGGTGCATATAACGCTTTTCGTCCTCGTCGTCAATTCCGTCAAGCCGCTGCGAATCGCTGACAGGACCTAATGTGGCAACAGTGAGAACCTGCGTTTGTCCTCTTGTGAACAAGCCTGAGCCGTGTACTCTCGGCAAAAGCGCAACCTCCGCCGCCAAAGGACGCATTTGATCCATACCTCTGCCGTCCACACGCTTCTGCTCGTCCAAAAGCCAGCGGCGTACAATTACCTTTTGCAGCTTGTAAATGCACTCGTCGATCATAGGGATTTGTTCGGCGTATTGTTCGTCGTATTCTGCGTGAATTTCGTCTTTAATAGGCTGTAAGCGTGCCTCGCGAATGTTCTTGTCATCGGTATCAAGAGCGTATTTAACCTTATCGGTGTACTTATTCTGAATATCTTCAAATAAATCGTGGTCTACTTCCTGTGACTCGAACTCGAACTTAGGCTTGCCGATTTCCGCTCTGATTTGATTTACAAAGGGGATAATGGATTTTATTATCTCTTCGTGGCCTGCCAAAATCGCCTTTAACATAGTGTCGTCGTCAACCTCGTTTGCCCCTGCTTCGATCATAACAACCTTCTTTTCGCTGGAAGCGACGGTAAGCTGCAAATCCGACTTTTCTTTCTGCTCCGCATTAGGCATAAGAACGATTTCACCGTCAACCAAGCCTACCGAAATACCGCCGATAGGACCGTTCCAAGGAATATCGGAAATGGAAACTGCAACGGAAGCGCCGATCATAGCGATAATTTCAGGCTGTGTGTCAGGATCTACCGCAAGCACAGTCATAACGATAGACACGTCGTTTCTCATATCCTTAGGGAATAAGGGACGCATAGGGCGGTCAACCACACGAGAGGTGAGTATAGCCTTTTCGCTGGGCTTGCCCTCTCTCTTTAAATAGCCGCCGGGGATTTTTCCCACCGAATACAGCTTTTCTTCATAATCAACGGAAAGCGGGAAAAAGTCAACTCCTTCACGGGGCTTTGGACTTGCGGTAACATTAACCATTACTACCGTATCGCCGTAGCGAACCCAGCAGGAGCCGTTGGCAAGCCCGCAGGTTTTTCCTGTTTCTACAGACAATTCTCTGCCTGCAAATGTGGTTTTAAATACCTTGTGATTTTCAAACATACTGTTTCCTCCTTTAAATCCGATTAAATCCTTTTGAGGAAACGCTTTAGCAATATATTCAGCTTTCTGATAATCTCCAAAGCTTTTTTCTGCAATTTGATTTTACCTTAAAAACAGAAAGCTCAATTTAATGCTAAAAAATCATTTCCTCATTTGATTAACGCTTAATACCGCAAAAAAGGCAGAACAAAACAAGTTCCGCCTCTTTAAAATTACTTACGAATACCCAACTTCGCAATAACGGCACGGTAACGCTCAATATCCTTTTTCTGCAAATAGTTAAGGAGATTACGTCTGTGACCTACCATTTTAAGAAGTCCTCTTCTTGAATGGTGATCCTTTTTGTGAGTTTTAAGATGCTCGGTAAGATCGGAAATTCT
>CAZRRT010000084.1:0-9731 GCA_964602605.1 uncultured Ruminiclostridium sp. | reverse complement strand
CATATTGAAAGAGTTTTTAAAATGTCATTAAAGTTTGAGGAAAAGGAGAATGCAAATAAAGAAATAGTTGCTTTAATAGCATTATTGCATGATGTTGATGATTATAAATTATTTGGAGTTAAAAATGCCGATAATTTAACAAATGCCGGAAATATTTTAGAGCAATGTTCCGTTGAAGTTAATATCAAAGAGCAAGTTTTAGGTGCTATTAAAGCTATCGGTTACAGTAAAAGACTAAAAGGCGTTAGCCCAATAACACTTGAGGGTATGATAGTATCGGACGCTGATATGTGTGACAGCATTGGTGCTACGGGAATACTTCGCAGTTATCAATATAATTTGGCTCACGGCAATATATTTTTTGATAAAAATATATACCCTGTATTAAATATGTCTGCAACTGATTATATGGCAAAAAAAGGCGGAACTGTTGTTACTCATATGTTTGAAAAATTACTGAAGCTAAAGGATTTAATGCTGACCGATTCCGGGAAAAATGAGGCAGCAGAAAGACATAATCTAATGGTTGAATTTCTCTATCGCTTCTTTGAAGAAGAAAATGTTCCGGAGTGGATTGATTATTTGGATAATTATCTTAATAAAAAAACCAACAATTAGGTCAGCTTGTCGAAAAAACTCCCTTTTAGGGGAAAACCCTGATGATTTTTCCTAAGACCCCTTTCGTTCCGAAAAGAAAATCTTGGACTTTTTCGACAGCCCGGATTAAGCATATTGTTTGTTTTCGGCGGGGTATTAGCATCTACAGTTGAATTGATAAGCAATTAAAAAACATCTGTGAGAAGCAAAAAAGAGGTTTCACTATACTTGCTTTTACTCACAGATGTTTTATTAAGGTTTCTATGCTTGCGTAAAATCTTTTTTATGGCAATTTATATCGGATTTAAAAAGGATATTATAAAATGACGCTTAAGTCTATTAAGCTTTATCCTCAAAATCCTTTTCCTCAGGATCTTTTTCGGGGGTAAGATTTCCGTCCTTGTCGTATTTTCCCTCGGTGTTTATTTCATCGTTGTTTTCTTCTTCGCCTAAAGCGTTTTCGTCTTTTTGTTCCTTTTCGGTTTTTTCTCTTGTCTTTGCGTCAATTTCATTGGCGGTCTGCATTTCCTTGTTGGCTTTTCCCAAGGTAGCCGCTTGCTCTCCCCTTGCCTTTTGAGCACGGGCGGTTATATCCGCTAAGGATTCATACTGCTCCTTAGTCGCTCCGCCTCTTGAAGCGTCCGAACGAATTTCCGCCGCCAATTCTCTTGCCTTTCCCTCTAATGAGGAGGCGACAGCTCCCTGGGTTTTGGAAATGTCCATTGATTTTCCTGCGGATATTAAAGCGTTTGCGCCTGTTTTTGTGATAGCGGATTTTACGCCTGTTTTAGCCTGCTGCTTAGCTTCTTTTTCGGCTTGCTTTTCCATTTGCTTTTGCTTAGCCTGCTCGGTGGGCTGCGTTTTTTCTTCCCGCATTTCCGCTTGACGCTGTCTTATCTGCGCCTGCAATTCGGAAATCTGCTTTTGCATTTCCGCTTTCTTATCCGCCTTTGTCTTGGGATCCATTTCCTCGTTTTTTGCAAGCTCCCGCATTTGGTTTCTTATTTCCTCAATACGGGACTGTAAGCCTTTTATTACGGAATCCTGCGATTCGGTATGGTTTACCTGCTGCCCAGAGCCTTGTACTCCCGATACTCCTGCGATATTCATAAAAATTTACCTCATTTCTTATACTAATTTCTGATTGAAAATAGGCAAACTTTGTCTATTTTCGGTCAGGTATTAGTATTAAATTTACTTTTTGTTTATTCACATATTATATCGGTTTGTTTTTTATTTTGTTTAGCATAATGGCGTGAATGAGGGAAAATTGGGTGTGATTTTTTATTAACTACTTATGCAGCATTACGGTCAGAACAAAGCTTTTGTTTTCAGCAGCTATATCAATATCCCCCTTGTATTTTTGAGCGCACCTTTTAATATTAAGCAGTCCTATTCCGTGAGCGGATTTGTTTTCCTTGCTTGTTTCGGGCAGTCTTGTGAATTTGTTTATTTTAATATTGCCGTCAAAGCTGTTTTCGCATTTGATAAAAAACAGATTTCCTTTTTCGTAAGAGCATAGGTAAATTCTTCTGTCCGCTTCGGGCAGCAGCCGGCAGGCTTCTATTGCGTTTTCCAATGCGTTGCTTAGAATTATACCTATATGATATGCGTCTATTGAGCTGTTTTTTGGAAAGACAAAATCCCAATCAAATATAATTTGCTTTTTCTCCGCCTGAGCCGCCTTTTGTGAGATAATTACATCTGTAACTCCGCTTCCCGTTTGGACGGAAATATCAAATCTGCTTACTGCCGATGTCATTTGCCCCAAATAGTTTTTAAGCTCTCCGTCCTCGCCGTATTTTCTTTCTATATAAAGGGAAATATTGGAAAGGTGGTTTTTCATATCGTGCCTTAGTCCCTTTATGTCCGAATAAATTTCCTTTATTTCGCCAATCTCCTTTTCTTTTTGCTCCACCTGACTTACAAGCAGGCGGCTTTTTTCTTTTTCCTCGTTATAGTCCCACATACGCTGAAATACTCTGATATAGGCAACATTCACCGACAGCAGCAAAAAATCCGATATAACTACCCATAATCTTGTATCGGGAACCCTTGTAAAAATGCTTTCATCAACATAGAGATTATACCCGGTCATCATTTTCAATGCCACGGAAATACATAAGGATGATATAAAGGGCAGCATCAGCAAAACACCGTCATATACCGAAAAATTTCTATCCTTATTTTGAAATGCTTTTTGTATCAGTCTTAAATAAAAATAAAACAAAAGGCAGTATATTGTTAATGTAATATATGAAATTACAAAATTTAAACAAAAGAAAAGTGCGTCCTCACAGGAATCATAAAATCCCTCATTCCATCGATAAATATTCAGCATAATAACATCGGATAAAGGCAACAGCAGATAAGAATCCACAATATGAATTATCGACACAACCAACTGCATACCGCTTCCGATACAAAGTGCGGCAAAGCCTTTTTTCCACACGTTTCCCTTAAATGCTGCGGCTATGACCAAAAATATTCCGAAAATATCCGCAAAAATATTCAAAGCACTTTTTGAGGGGCTTGGAGAAATAAAGGAAAAAAGAAAGTAGGTCAGAGTTTGAAGCAGCGTTATTCCCAAAACCCATAATATATAAACAAGCTGCCCTGTTTTCTTCTCCTCCAAGAATCTTTTCAAAAAGCAGTATGCTATCCCTGAATTAACCCCAAATCTGATGATAAGAAGGGCAATATTTGTGGCGGTCATAGCGTTTGCCAAAAGCTCGATTTCAGACATTTACCGCCCCGCCTTCCTCTGCATAGCGCATATAGGCTTTTACAAAAAGGGGATATTTCTTCTTTGACATCGGAAGGTTTTCGCCGCTCATAAGCTTGATTCCCTCATACCCATAGCCTGTTACGCTTTCCAAATTCACAAGATAGCAGCGGTGGCAGCGGAAAAACTGTCCCTCCAATTCTTTTTCCAAATCCTCTATTTTGTAATATGCTTCAACAGTGCCGCTTGTTGTGTGAAATACTGACTTTTTGTTGCTGCTCTCCACATAGAATATATCTTTAAGCAGGATTTTTTCCCGCTCTCCATAGGCTTTTATCATTATGAATTTATCCGCAGCTTTTCCCTTTATTTCCTTTAAGGCGGCGGCAAAAACATATTTGAATTTTTCTTCCGATATTGGCTTAACAAGATAGTGAAAGGCGTTTACGTCAAAGGCCTGCTCCATATATTCCCTGTATGCGGTAATAAACACAATAAGAGGTCGGGTTGCGGCATTGTCCCTTTTCCTCAGTAATTTTGCCGCTTCAATTCCCGATAATTCTCCCATAGCTATATCCAAAAATATTAAGTCAAAGCTGTAAGGTGAGGTCAGCAGCTGTTTCCCGTCGGAAAAGCCGCTTATTTCGCATTGAGGGTATTGCGCTTTAATCAGCTTGTTAAGCCGGTTTCTTATTTCGGCGGAGTCGTCGCATATTGCTATCTTCATTTTTCTTTCCTTTTTGTATTTTGATACTGCTTTATCATTGTACAACATTTTTTATTCATAAGAAAAGCTTCTGCCGCCAAAAGCCTTTTTTCGGGTGTGAAAAATCAGGTTGCTTTTCAACTGCTGTTTGAAAATAGGCAAGGATATTTAAAAATCAGCGAAAAAGAATAGTGGATTATGGAACGTTGGTATCAGCTGTTTTCCCTATTGATAGCCAACATTTTAACAATTTCCTTTTCAAGGGAGCTAAACCTTTTCTTCTCCAAATATATCAGCAAATCATACACAGGCTGTGAGGGAGCAATCGTTTTGGAAGCTGTATTTTCTGCAAAAAGGCTGTCAAAGCTTGACATTATCATAAAGCTTTTTTTGGATTTGGATACTACCCGCTGTCCCGAAATTTCATCGCTTACGCCAAAGCTTGACAGGCAATGGGGGGTCTTTGTTCCGTATACATATATTTCCGTCATTTGGCAAAGCTCCGAAAACGATATGCTTTCTTTATGGCAAAAGCATTTTGAATTTAAAGCAGCAGTCATTTCTCCCTTTGCCAAAAGCTGAGATTTAATTCCCATTTTGGCAAGTGTGTTTTCCAACTCGCTTAAATCCCTATAACACCTTATGATGCCAAAGGATATTTCCTCGTTTTTTACCATTTCCGCAATATTCTCGCCTTTAACTCTGAAATACTCCAAACTGCCTGTTTTGTTTTGAGAACCCTCCACGCTCTTTGTTTCGGAAAGCAAGCTTACTGCGCTTTCAAGCAGATTTATGCAGTATTCCGAGCCGCATATTCCCGCGGTTACTTTTTCCTGCTCCGAATTACCCGAAAAAAAGTCCTTTTCAAAGCTGTCTGCTTCGTTTAACAGCTTTTTTGCTCTTTCCACAACCGCCCTTCCCTTATCGGTAGGCTCTACTCCTTTTGAGGTCCTTTTAAAAACAGCGTAACCCAAGGATTTTTCCATTTCCCGTATTGCCTTGCTTAAATTGGGCTGTCCCATATACAGATTTTGAGCGGCTTTTGTTATAGAGCCTGTTTTTGCAACCTCTGTTATATATCTTAAATGAGATAAATTCATAGATTTTTCTCCTTGATGCTAATCAATTTATAACATTAAATTCGGTCATTTAAAAACGCTTATTACAACGCCGACTTAGGTTAACCATTTTGATTTTCATTATCCTTTTTTAAAACGATTATTTATTGACAACGCCCCGAATTTACAAAACTCGAGGCGTTAATATAGTATTTATTTATAATTATTAAGCTGCGGTAATGCTAATGATATTCAGCAAGGCTAAAGCACATTTACGCCCTTTACCGTTGATTTTATTACAACCTTTCCGTCTGCGCTTTGGAAAAATACCGTTCTGCCGTAGTCCAAGCCCGTATCGGAGCTGACTATAGGTATTCTCAGGGCAGACAAAGCCTTTTTTACAGCCGCAACGTTTCTTTCGCCTATGTTGAATTGTTCGCTTTTTGTGGAAAACATAAGTGCGCCGCCGGCAATTTTTGCCTGAATACGCCTTCTGTCCGCTCCCATTTTTATCATAGCCTCCAACATATCGGGCAGCGCCGTATCTGCAAATTTCATTCTGTTAACGTTGCCTCTTGCTTCTGCATTTTTGCTGTCAGGCAGCATAATGTGGGACAAGCCTGCTATACCCGTTATTTTATCATATAAGCACGAACCGACGCAAGAACCCAATGCGTAGGTAACAAGCACCTCAGGCGATTTGCAGACTTTCCAATCGGAAATTCCGACAACTATATTGCTCATACCTCAATTCCTAACTTCCCCATAAGATTTTGCAGTGAATCAATGGTGGGAATAAGAAATAACTTGGTATTCATTTTTTGACCGTCAATGCTAAGTTTTTTGTCTATATAGAGAATCTTATCCCCTACCTCGCCAAATTCGATAACGGGAACGCTCATTAAAGCCCCAATCATATCTACTCTGAAACAAGGACATTCAAGCTTTACCTCTATTCCGGAAAGCTGTCCCACTGCTGATACATATGCTCCGCACATAATGTTGCCGATCTCGGTTAAAGCGGAAATTTCCTCTTCTTCAAGCTTTAAAAGTCCCTTTACCTTTCGGTTGAAAAATGCGCCTATAACCGAGTTGACAAAGTCCTTGTCCATAAGAAGAAGAATCATACCGTCCATTCCGCCTGACATTCTCGACATACTGCAGGCGACTATCTGCTCCGCTCCTCCGCCTTGATCGGTGGCTTCTTGAAATCCCACAATCTTTACGTGAGGCATTTCAACTTCAACATTTTTATTTATCATATTGGAAAGCGCTGCGGAGGCGTTTCCCGAACCTATGTTCCCCACCTCTTTCAGAACGTCAAGGTGTATCGGAGTAAGATCTTCATAATTAGAAAGTCCCATATTTTTCCTCCTTTGCTGATAGATTAAAAATACAGCTCGTTAAATACTTCCCTTTGCGATGATCCTATATTATTTATCTGATATTATTTGCTATCTGCTGCATCTCGTCGGCGTATTGCACTATCTTTGCGTCAAGCTGATAGCCTCTTTGAAAGATTATCATATTTACCATTTCTTCCGCAATATCCACAGTGGAACGCTCGATATAATACTGAAGCTTGTCTAAGCTTTGGTCGGGAGTAGCTGCACCTGAATTTGCGGTAATAAGGAAATGGTTGCCGTCGTCCTGCGCCAAGCCCCAATTATTTGGAACGGTGTACACGCCTATTCTGTCGTTTAGAGCGGCATAATCTATATTGTCGGTGGTCTGCTCAACGCCTTGGTTATCTATTTGCGTTTTAAAGGGTACTGTTATGTGATTGCCCTCGTAGTCAAGCACAAAATCACCGTTTGCGTTGCACAGCTCCCAATGATCTCCCACATTTGCAATATGGAAATCACCGTCACGGGTAAGATAATCATTGCCGTTATAATCTCTCACCATAAAGAAGCCATCATTTGGAAGAGCGTAGTTAAGGGGCTGGCTTGTATCGGTAAAACCGCCTATATCAAACATAAAATCGGTTTTGTTCAAATACTGTCCGTGTCCCGTATCCCACTCGGGTTCGGTTGCCCTGTATTCGGTGTAAATACAATCCGCAAAGCTGGGACGAAGAGCTTTATAGCCTGCTGTGTTGGTGTTGGCTATGTTGTTTGCAGTAACGTTCATACCGTCCTGTTGTGTGATCATTCCCGTGCAAGAGGTGTAAAAAGCTATGTTCATAAAAACCGCCTTTCAGACTGATTTTGTCTTTTACATTATTTAATTATAAATTTCATAAACAGTTGGCAAATTTATTTTTTTATTGAATAGTATTAAATTTATTCTGCTTGAAATTGTTTTGTGTTTTAATCTTAGAAAATCCTACAATTATACTTTCGCCAAATTTAAATAACAAGCTATAATTCAGCTTCATAAAACAACAGGTTATTAAACCGCAGCTTAAACAAGCTGCCGAAATTGCAAAGCAATTTCGAGGTTCAGAGGGGGATTCCACCACTGAACCTAAGATGTCCCCCTCCGCCTAAGAGGCGGGGGTCATCTTTGCAGCGGTTATAATTCGGCAATAGTAATGGATTTCTGATTCATATTGTCAAAGCCTCGGAAAATACGGCTGCTGGCTTCGTACATTCTGTGAGCCTCCATAGCCTGGGTCATTTCCTTAACTGCGTCCACGTTGGATTTTTCGTGTGCGCCTTGGATAATAACCACGTCATTTGCCTGATCCTCGGGCATTTCCACAGGATCTCCCTCATAAAGGAACAAACTGTCGCCCTCCTTATGCACATCGGCATCGGGCGGAATATAGGTGAGCAGCAGTGTATCGATAACCTCCCCCTGTTCATTGGTTATAACGCCTTTTTCGTCAACCTTAAAATCATCATTTCCTATGTATATATCGCCGTTTGTGCCTTGAACACGTCCGCTGCCGCCTAACCACAAATAGCCCTCGGAATCAAGTCCCCACTGTCCGTTGCGGGTTTGATAAACGTTTCCGTCCTTTTGATACCTTACGTTAAAATAAACGTTTCCGTAAATTGCCATATCAAAGGGACTGTCGGTAAATTCAAAGCCGCCCTGTTCAAGATTGGTTTTGGACTGATCCACATAAGTCTGATAACAAGTGCCGGACAGCTCACGTCTTTTATTTACAAGGTACAGTTCCTCTTGAAAGGTATTCAAAACTATCTCGTCCTTGCGGTAGCCTGCGGTATTTATGTTGGTTACATTGTTGGAAATTGCGTCTAAGATTCTCTGCTGGTTAATCATAGACTGAGCGGCACAGTAAAGTCCTCTGTTCATACTCTTACCTTTGCTTCCTTTCCAAGTTTTTATCCGATTTATTTATAATTTATTTTTGCCTAATATATTGATTTCGATGATAAAAATTAACTTATATAATGCTTAATAAACAGCAATCTTATCTTATAAAACAAATGCTTATTTAATTCCGATTCGATTCCGATTCAAAAAATATCTAATAATTAAAGGAGCGTTTATTTCCTTTAGTCATAAGCTTATATGTAATATAAAAACATTATTGAACGTTGTTCAACCTGTTCTTTCCTGCTTAAAGCTTGTATATTTTTAAGTAAATCTTTAAAACAAATTAACTGCAAATATAATTCTGCAATTTCCTTTTTAACAGCAGCATAGCTTTTGAATGAATCTGACAAACTCTTGACTCGCTGACGTTTAATACCTTTGCAATATCGCCGAATTTAAGACGTTCATAATAGTAAAGCGATATGACCTGTTTTTCACGTGGCTTTAATTCCTCTATAGCAGCCGCCAACACTTCCTTAAGCTCTTTCTCGTACATATCTGCGTCCGCCGAATCTCCGCCCTGCTCCATATCCTCAAAGTTGTCCTCGTACAAAAGCTCTTCAAAGGACAAGGTGTTTGCTCCCGCCAAATCTGCCATTGCCCGCAGAAGCTTATCCTTAGGCATCTCCATATAATCTGCCAATTCCTGATTTGTGGGGTGGCGGTTAAGCTGAGAGTACAATTCGTTATATGCGGTTTCAAGGGTGTGTCCGAAATGTCTTATCCTTCTGGGAATCCAATCCTGTTTTCTCACAAAATCTATAATTGCGCCCTTGACTCTTATTGCCGCATAGGTTTCAAACTTTACGCCTCTCTCCAAATCATAGGTTTCAACCGCTTTTATAAGAGCCAAAACCCCTTCGTTAACAATATCGTCTATTTCCGCATATTTGCAGTAAATTCCCCGAGTGGATACGGCAACGTATTTCACAATATCCATATATCTCAGCACAATATCGTTTCGCAAGCCTATGTCCTTGGTTTGCCTATACTGTTCAAACAAGACAACCTGAGATTGTGTTTCCTCCAAGCCGTATCACTCCTTTCGCAAAAATCTTAATAATCATTGAATAAGCAAATACGCATATTTGACAAATTTCTCAAATAACGAATAAAGCTTTCGCAAGCAGGGGTAAAAGATATAACTATATAAATATAATATAACACATTTGAGTTATAGATTTCAAGTGTTTTTGTATGTTTATTTTAAATAATAACAAAAATTTTTATTTAAGTATAAATTAAAAAATGTCGTATAGTAAAATTAAATGTATAATTAACTATTTGTATAATCAAAATCCGATGTCCCCCGCCTCTTAGGCGGCGGGTTCCATTCAGTCTTTCAGTGGGGGAT
>CAZRRT010000083.1:0-9980 GCA_964602605.1 uncultured Ruminiclostridium sp. | reverse complement strand
CAATATCCAACAAAAAGAATATAGATATTAAAACACTTGAAGCAGCTTACCGCAGAGCCGCAGAATACAGCGACGCCGCTTTTGAAGAAATGGCGGGAAACATTATCTTAACCGTTAACAACAGCGTTAATTTGATAGAGGGCGAGCTTTACAAAAAACCTGAAAGCTATGAAGATCAAGGCGAAACCTACACTGCTTTGCTGAAGGAGCTTAATCAGCTTCTCTATGCAAAAAATCTGCATTGGTTTTTGATTATTTCCGGGCATATTCCCAACGAAAAGCAAAACGCCTTAATTGAGGAGTATGTAAAAACCGCTTCCGACGACGAGGAAAAGTAATCACTGCTAAAATGTTCCCACTTTTTAGGCGGCTTCTGCTTTAGCTTTATCGGGGTAAAATCTCTGCACTTAACTTCTGTGAAGAAAAATCCCTGCGCTTATCTCAAAAATGATTCCTCACCATTAACCTCACAATTTATAGGCAGATTCGGAAGCTTGTTTAGACCGTGCTTTAATCGTATAAAATGAAAAAGGACTGCGTCTACAGTCCCTTTTTTTTATTTATATAATCAACGAGAAATCAGGAGATTTTATAAAGTCGGCCGTCTATGTCAATTTCTTTTGTCAGGGGGTAGTATCTAAAGCTGTTTTCGGAGGTTTTCAAAAAGCAGTAATCTGAATAGGTAATCTCCCCTGTTTTCTCGTCGGTATCGGGCATATTTTTCCATACGGAAAGGCGATAATCTTCTTTTGTGCCGTCGGGAAAAATAATGGAGCTGTCGGTTATTGTAATATTATCCGAATTGCCGTATGAATATGTTCCGCAAAAAACCTTGTTTTCCTGCGGAACGGCAACAGGCTTTTCGCTTTTATCCGAGTATCCCTGCATACTTTCACGTGCGGAAAGGCTGAATAACGTTGTTCCTGCAATGCACATCAATGCGCCCAAAAACATAATAGCAATTCCCAAAATAGTTCTTTTCATAATAACAAGCTCCTTTCCTTTGGCTTTAATTATATTATACAGGAAAATATTCGGAATACAATTACAAAGCAGTTACAATTTTATTACAATTTGGTTACAAAACACCCCCCAAAAAATTACTATATTATGAGTTTTTAAGCAATATTAAAAAATAAAAAGGACTGTGTTTTTTACAGTCCTTTAAATTATTGAAAATAAGTAATCAGTCGGCTTTTGTTGTAGTTTCGGTCTTTTGGGTTGAAGCAGCCTTATCGTTGTACTTGGGGTTTGTTACGCTGTAGCCGGAAGGAGTGAAGGTGCTTTCTTTCTTTTTGCCGTCAGCTGCGGTTGTGCCGTTTGCTTCCTTCTCCCACTTGTCAAACATATCCATAACCTTTTTATATGTATCCTGACAAATAGAAGGAAGTCCGCTTTGACCGTACTTCTTGCTGAATGCCTGACCTGCCTGAGCAAAGCCCTTTTCAACAGCATCTCTTAAGGTCTGGAGCTTGCTGTCGTCGTCGCCTGCCAAAGTGCGTGCGAAATCGTAAATACGCTGTGCGGTAGCGTCTGCACTCCAATAATCGTCAATGGTGCCGTTCTGAATCTGATATGCGTCCTTCATAATCGCATTGTAAGCCGCACCGCTCTGCTTGCCGATAATGTCCTTAACCATTGCGGTAAAGGCTTCATTCTTCATAGCAACAGCAGACTTGGGCTTGTCAATCTTAATGCCCTTGTCATTGTCGGAAGCGGTTTCGGTTTGAGTCTTTGCAGAACCCTTTGTGTATGCGGGAGTATAGGTTTCTTCAGCCTTTGCCTCGAACTTATCTACATTAGGTCTGTCGGTAGCAGTGGTGTTGTCCTTTTTAGCTGCCTGCTCAGTCGAACTTTTGGGTGTAGCGGCAGGTGTGGGAGTGGTAAGCTCCGCAATTCTTCCTACGTTCATATAGAAAATCCTCCTTTAAAAAAGATATGATTATTCATCACTTATAATATCGTCATTACTTTATAAAACTTTAGCAATTTTTGGATATAATTTTTAGTAAATAATATTTACCTTTGATTTAAAATTTTTAGTAAATGCTATTGACATTTGCTTGCTTTTGTGGTATTATTGTTTTGCAATTAAAGGATAGATTCTTAGAATGGATATAACATTAAAAGCAAAAATTAAAAATCAAAAATTCGGCAATATTGCAAATGCTTTTTTAAAACAGTTTTTATTCGGCATATTTAACTGCATAATATATTAAGTCGGCAAATCGACAATTTGAAAGGAGCAAAAATGTCGTTAAAGGTAGAAAACATTTCAAAAAAATACGGGGATTTTACCGCTTTGGAGGATCTCAGCTTTGAGATAAGCAAGCCGGGAGTTTTCGCATTGTTAGGCACTAACGGCGCAGGAAAAACCACCTCAATACGCATAATATTGGGAATGCTGGCAAAGGACAGCGGAACGGTCACTTGGAACGGCAGACAGATGAAGCCTGCGGAAGAAAACGTGGGTTATTTGGCGGAGGACAGAGGATTGTACCCAAAAATCAACATTGCAGAGCAAATGTATTTTTTTGCGTCGCTGAAGGGTGTAAAAAAGGCGGCGGCGAAAAGCGAAATTGACTATTGGTTCGGAAGATTGGGGATTGAGGAATACCGCAATAAGACAGCAAGTCAGCTTTCAAAGGGCAATCAGCAAAAGGTACAGTTGGCGGCGGCGCTGTTGGGAAATCCGCAGCTTTTGGTTTTGGACGAGCCTTTGTCGGGACTTGATCCTGTCAATGCGGATTTGTTCAAATCGGTTATACGGGAGGAGATCGCAAAGGAAAAGTACATAATAATGTCCAGCCACCAAATGAATATAATAGAGGAATTTTGCGATGATATTGTAATTCTCAACCGAGGAAAAACTGTGCTTAACGGAAATCTCAATCAAATAAAAAAAGCGGCGGGCAGAACAAATCTCATTGTAAAATCCGAATATGACTTTATGCCCTTTGCCTTGGAATGCGGGCTTACCGTAAAAGAAAACACGCCAAACGGGGTATGCTTTGCGGTTTCATCGGAGGAACAGGCGTACACGCTGCTTAAAAAGCTTACCGATTCGGGACAGCCCCCCATTAAATTTGAGCTGAGAGAGCCCACCTTGAATGAAATATTTATTGAGAGAGTAGGTGAAAGCAATGAAGATTAAAGGCTGGAAAAATATTTTAAGCTTTAACTATATCCAGTATGTTAAGACTAAAGCGTTTATAGTAAGCACAGTGATTATTTCCCTGCTGTTCGCTTTGATAATCGGGGCGGTAAATATTATACCTATGTTAGCGTCCGACGACGGCGGCGGAGGAATTTTTGGCGGGGAAGACGATCCCGATACACAGCTTGAAACCCTTTATATTTACAACGCAACTTCTGTTCCCATCGATAATTTTTCCGATATTGATAATGCAAAGTTTAAAACCGTATTTTTGGAAAAGGAAGAATTTGATAAAAAGTCAAAAGAAATAGCGGAGGGAAGCAAAGCCGAGTTATCGCTGATGATTTCCGAGGCAAAAAATGATGAAAACGAATTGGATCATTATGAGTTGAAGATTTTCCGCCCCGAAAACCAGGAGGTGATTTCCGAAAGTTATTCTGAAGCAATAGCCGAATTGTGCAGCGAAGCTTTTCAGGATTCCGTGCTGTTAAGCTTGGGAGTAAGCAAGGAGGACTTGTCCTCTGCAAATCTCGAGATATATGCGGATACCGAGGTTTTCGGAAAAGAACAGCTTTCAATGGTAAAGCAAATTGTTAAAACCGTTGTTCCTATGTTTACGGCGCTTATAATGTTCTCGTTTATTATAAGCTATGCACAGATAATTGCCCAATCGGTTGCACAGGAAAAAACCTCCCGCGTTATTGAGCTTTTGATAACATCGGTAAGACCGCTTGCAATAATAGTCGGAAAAGTGCTTGCAATGCTTTTGGTAGCTTTGACTCAGGTGGCGATAATAGGCACTGTCAGCGGAATAACCGCCGCAATAACAATTCCTTTGGGATTCATTGGACGAATGGGAGAAATCGGAAATATAGCAGATATTGGAAACGCCGTGGGAAATGTTTCCGCAGCTCCGGGAGCACAGGAAGAAGCGCAGCAGGTTATGGGTGAGATATTTAATTCTCTGCCCGGATTATTCAACCCCGCTTCCATTATTGCAATAATTATTACGGTATTGTTGGGATTTGTGTTCTATGCTTTGCTTGCAGGTCTTGCAGGTGCGGGAATAAGCCGTATGGAGGATTTGGCGGCAGGTATACAGCCCTTGATGATGGTAGCAATGGTTGGATTTATGCTGTCTTATATGTCCTCTGCCTTTAATGAGGACGGTACGGGAAACGCAGTGATGACTATATCGAGATATATTCCCATTTCCTCTCCTTTTGCTCTTCCCGCAGCAATAATTATGGGAGAGATGACAGCGGCTGAAACTGCGATTTCAATTATAATTCTTGCCATACTTGCCGCACTTACAGCTTTATTGGTGGCAAAGGTGTATGAATCCATTATTCTTTATTCGGGAACGCCTTTGAAATTAGGTCAGATGATTAAAATGGCGAAGAACCACAAGGAAAAAAACGTTTAAATATTTATCCGATTATTTTATAGGGACTGCATATACATAATTTCTTATTGATTATGTTTTTGCGGTTCTTTTATTTTTTAATAGTAAGAAAATTAGTAAGACAAAAAATAAAATTCAGTTATTCTCGGTTATTTTTGTAATCATTTTGTAACCTTTTGAAAGATTTAAAGAAAACGTTAACTTCAGAAAATTAAATTATACGGTTTAAATCCGCTTTCAATCATTAAATATAAATTTATCTTGCTGTGATAATATTGACATTTTTAAATAATTACGTTAAAATAAACTGATAAATTATTATTTTGACGCAGCGCTATATTTGTTTTAACTAAATATAAACGCTGCCAATATACCTATAAAAACTTAAAAACTGCAATATTTTTTTTCAATGCGAGGAAGCTGTATGAAAATAGAAACAAACTTATGTATGGGCTGTATGGAAGAGCTTGACGAAAACGGTGCTTGCAAGCATTGCGGTAAATTCGACAACGATTCTTATATTTCCTCTTATTTAGCTCCAAAAACTTATTTGTCCAACAGATATATTGTGGGCAAGCTTATAGGCTATTGCGGAGAATCTGCTCTTTACATCGGATTTGATACAGAGGAACAAAGAAAGGTGACTATTAGAGAGTATATGCCGGATACCCTTTGCACCAGAGAAAAAGACTGTGAGCAAATTTCGGTTAATCCCGAAAGACTTCCTTTATATAAAACTTATTTGGCGGAATTTGCAGAGCTTCACACCACCCTTATGCGTTCCACAAACATTCCTTGCGTTCAGACGGTTTTAGACGTGTTCAGCGAAAACAACACAGCCTATGCGGTAATGGACTATATAGGCGGAATAAGCTTAAAGGCGTATCTTGCGGGCTGCGGCGAGGTTATATCGTGGGAACAGGCTAAGGAGCTGTTTCCGCCTATCCTTACTGCTCTAAATATGCTTCACAGCCTTGGCATAATACACAGGGGAATCAGCACATCTACCTTGTTTGTCAGCGAAAAAAACGAGCTTAAGCTTATCGGTTTTTCAATAAGCGCAGCTCACACTGCCGACAGCGATATAGGCTATGAGGTGTTTGGCGGCTACGCTCCCCCCGAACAGTATTCAAGCGCAAGAAGAAACGGCAGCTGGACTGATGTTTACGGCATTTCCGCAGTTTTATACCGCTGCCTTACGGGCATAACTCCCCCTACCGCTCCCGAACGGCTTGTTGAGGACACTCTTGTGGAGCCTATGCTTATCAACCGAAACATACCGAAAAACGTTTCGGATGTTATTATGAAAGGAATGGAATTAGAGGCGGAAAACAGAATATCCACAGTAAACGAGTTTGTGGATCGGCTTTTTGAACAGCCCTCTCCCGCTTCAGATTCCTCGGGAGAAATAGATATTCCCATAATTAAGCCGTCCGCAAAAAAAGCTGCTTCAAATTCCTCCAACAGCGGCGGCTCAAAGGGAACAAATTCTCATCACTCCTCAAAATCCGCCTCCGCAAAAGAAAAAGAGAGGATACGCAGGGATAAAATAAAGTTTATTGTGGTTTCCTCATTTTTGGGAGTAATTCTTTTGGGATTTTTGTTTGCTATGATACAGGCAACCTCTCCAAGCTCCCAAGTAAAAGAAAGCACCGCAGCACCTCAGTCCACCTATGCAACTGTTATCGGCAGCATCGGAAGCAGTGCCGCCACCACCATTCCTCATTCTCCTCCAACCAATACCGCAAGAGGAGAAAGCTATATTTTGCCTGATTTTGTGGGAACATTATACGCTACGGTAAGCAACAGCAGCCAATATTCCTATATAGTTTTCAATCCCACATACGATTACAACGATGAGTTTAAGGCGGGGCAGATTATAAGCCAGTCTATTGAAAAATCAACTCGCGTTTCAACGGGAGTGGAGCTGTCGGTAACGGTAAGCAAAGGACCTGAAAAAGCGCCTCTCCCCGATTATATAGGAGTAAAGGCGGAGGATTATGTAAAAATTCTCTCCGAAATGGGTATTAAATACAGAATAGAAGAAGAGGAAACCGCAGAATTTGAAGAGGGATACGTGGCAAGATGCAATAAGGAAATCGGAGAGGACGTTTCTCTTGCGGACAGTGAAGAGGTTATAGTGTATTCCGCAATAAAGCCCAAGGAAACTCAGCCTCCCGCCACCCAACCGCCCGCAACAGAGCCTCCCGCTACGGAACCCGTTTCCACAGCTCCTGCTGCAACGGAAAATCCCGTTTCTGCCGCATAAGAGCAATTAAGCAAAATAATATTTATAATGGAAAGGACAGCTGAAATGGAGCTTGAGGAACTGAGAAAGGGAATAGACAAAATAGACGGCAAGCTTCTTGAGCTGTTTTCCGAAAGAATGGACTTGTGCGGAAAGGTTGCCGATTACAAAAGGGAAAACGGACTTCCTGTATTTCAAGGCGGCAGGGAGAAAGAAGTGCTTGATAAGATAGCAAGGAAATCTCCCGAAAATCTTGAAACCGCCTCCCGCCTGCTTTTCTCCCAAATAATGGAAATATCAAAATGCTTGCAGCAGGAAAAGATAACCCAATATAAAAAAATCGCTGCTTCCAATTTTAATAAAGCTTCCAAGGCTTTTAAAATCGCTTGTCCCGGAATAAAGGGCAGCTATTCGGAGGAGGCTTGTATTAAAGCTTTTGGTGAAAAGGGAATAATAGAATATTTCGATACATTTGAACAGGTTTTTGACGCAGTAAACAGCGGCAAAGCGGATTACGGCATACTTCCCATAGAAAACTCCACCGCCGGGGGAGTTGAAGGCACCTACAATCTTTTGGAGCAGTATGATATGTTTATCTGCGGCAGACTGTCAATAGCGGTAAATCACGTTTTGGCGGCAAAAAGCAAGCAGTCTGAAATAAAAAAAGTTATATCTCACGAGCAGGCTTTGCATCAATGCTCCGCTTATTTAAAGAAAAAAGGGTATGGCTTGAAAAAGGCGGAAAACACCTCTTTAGCCGCAAGAGAGGTGGCTCAAAGCGGCGAAACCGATATAGCCTGCATCTGCTCCGCACACTGTGCAGGCTTGTACGGCTTGGAAATATTAGCGAAAAATATTGTGGACGCAGGCGATAATTTCACAAGGTTTATTATTATATCAAAAGAACTGCAAATACAAGAAAATGCGGATATAGTAAGCCTTTGCATTTCCCTGCCCCACGTCAGCGGCTCTCTCTACAAGCTGCTTACAAGGTTTTATTTCAGCGGCTTAAATCTCACCAAGATAGAAAGCCGACCAATGCCGCCCCATATTAAGAAAAAATCGGGAAGCGACTGCTTTGAGGTTATTTTTTATTTGGATTTTGAGGGCAGCTTGTTAAATCCGTCTGTGGGAAAGCTTTTGCAGAACTTGGAAATAGATTGCGGGTATTATCGGCTTTTGGGGAATTATAGGGAGATTGGATAAAAAGCGATAGTATTCGATAGCATTTTTGCTTAGCTTTGCCAATCCGAAAATACAAAAATATTTGAAGCTTTGGATAATCGGAAAGCTTTGTCAGATTAAGACTGCCGATAAATTTTTGATAATATTGAATTTATGATAGTTTTGATAAAGACTGAAATTTTGTGATAATGTGATAAAGACTGAAATTTAGGATAGAAAGGATATTGCTATGCGTATCGGTCACGGTTACGACGTTCACTTATTTGCCGAGAACAGAAGGCTTGTGCTTGGAGGAGTGGAAATTCCTTATGAGAAAGGTCTTTTGGGTCACTCGGACGCAGATGTGCTTGTTCACGCCGTTATGGACGCATTGTTAGGGGCGGCGGGACTCGGAGATATAGGAAAGCATTTTCCCGATTCAGATCCTCAGTACAAGGATATTTCAAGCCTTGTTTTGCTGGACAAAGCGGTAGCTCTTATAGAGGAAAACGGCTACGCCATTGAAAACATCGACTGCACTGTT
This sequence comes from uncultured Ruminiclostridium sp., assembly GCA_964602605.1. Classification (GTDB taxonomy): domain Bacteria; phylum Bacillota; class Clostridia; order Oscillospirales; family Ruminococcaceae; genus Ruminiclostridium_E. The sequence goes on along the minus strand of CAZRRT010000083.1, from coordinate 1,462 downwards.
ATTATGCTTAAACCTAAAATCGCCGCTTACACAGAGCAAATGAAAAACAACATTGCCGCTCACTGCCATATTGCCCCCTCTCAGGTAAATGTAAAGGCTACCACCGAGGAGGGTGCGGGTCTTGGAGAAAAGGCTGCGGGAGCGCACGCCGTATGTCTGCTTAAAGCAAGTATGTTTTTGGGCGGTCTTGTGTTTTAATCTTGCGATAACAGTTTTTGTGTTTTCAATTACACTTTTAATCTTTTGCGGCAATTCATCCCCCGCCTTTTTAGGTATGGGAGAATGTCATTTTGCGGAAGGTAACAAAACGCAAAAGGTAATAGCAGCATTCGTCCAAAACTGCTGCCAAACGAGAATCTGAAATTTTATTAACCACTTAAAAATTTTTATAAAATCTGCCATAATAATATCAAATGATAAAAAATGTATTAAAAATTGATTTTTTCAATATTTGAATACAAATGTTAAAGTTGGTATAAAATGATTACAATAGAACACTTAAAATCTTTAAACAAATTTGAAAACATAGCAATAACAGAACATGCCAGAATACGTTTAAACGAGCGAAATATAAGCATTGAAGATATAATAAATGGTATAAACACAGGTGAAATTATAACATATTACCCGGATGATAAACCGCCGGAAAGTTGTTTAATATTGGGTTTATCGGTTAAAACAAAATATATTCACATTGTTGTAAGCTGCGATGCGGATTTTATATATTTGATAACCGCATATTTCCCTGATCCCGAAGTTTGGGAAAGTGATTTAAAAACAAGAAAGAGGGTATTTTGATAATGTTGTGTATGGAATGCGGAGCAAAAGCCGAAAAAGGATATACAACCGTTGTTACGGATTTGGGAAGCTGCCTTTTGATTGTTCGTAATGTCCCTTGTTATAAGTGTACGGAATGTAACGAGATAATCTATACCGGTGATGTAATCAAGCAATTAGATCAGATTACAGATCGGGCAAAACAATTAACACAGGAAATTTCTATTGTAAATTATAGTGAAATTGCATAGTGGAAAAATAAATATTTACACAGCTTGACGGAAAACCAATCAACGGGAGGCTTTTCGTCAAGCTGCATTTTTATTTATATTTGCAATTCTCAAATAATTATTTCACATAAATTTCACAAAAGTTTTACAAAAATTTCATATTTGCTATTAAGATATTCTCTTCTTTTGCCGATATTATTTATGAGTGCAAAAGGGGAGATTTTGTTTTTATGCAGGATAATTCCTGTTATAACCTATAAATACAATATTCGGAGTAATTGTTGTATTATTGAAATATTGAACTTTTGTACTATTGAATTATTATACTATTGTATCTCAGGCAAATTTTTTAGGCAAGTTTTAAACAGTATTAAAGTTAAGTTTAAGTAAACCTTTTGACGTTTGTCAGAAAAGAAAGGGTTGATATTATGGAGATAAAGAATTTAAGAGCTAAC
>CAZRRT010000082.1:0-10164 GCA_964602605.1 uncultured Ruminiclostridium sp. | reverse complement strand
GGATTGTATCCCCCACTGAAAGACTGAATGGAACCCGCCGCCTAAGAGGCGGGGGGACATCTTTGCAGCGGTTATATAATAAATATATTCTGTTATAAAAAACAAATAATCCAAGAAACAGAGGAAAAAAAATGGCAGTAATAATTGCAGTAACCAATCAAAAAGGGGGAGTTGGAAAAACCACCACCTGCAGCTCTTTGTGCGGCTGTCTTGCAGCTATGAATAAAAAGGTTTTGGCAATAGATTTGGATCCGCAGGGCAATCTTTCCTTCAGCTTAGGTGCGGAAACGGAGAACTGCTATACTATTTATAATGTCTTTCACGGCGGAGTAAATCTGTATGATACCATTCAGCACGCCACCTGCTGCGACATAGTACCCGCTAATATAATGCTTTCCGGCTGCGAATTGGAGCTTACAAACGTGGGCAGAGAATACATATTGAGAGAGCAGCTTAATTCGGTAGCGGAAAATTACGATTATGTCATTATAGATACGCCCCCCGCACTTTCCATTTTAACCATAAACGCTTATACCGCCGCCAACGAGCTGATTATCCCTATGATACCCGAAATTTTATCCTTGCAAGGTATCTCTCAGCTTAAGGAAACTATATTTGCGGTAAAAAAGTATTATAATAAGTCCCTTGAAATACGAGGAATACTGCTTAACAAATACAATCCCCGCCTTATTCTCACCAAGGAGGTTGAGGATTTGGCAAATCTTATTGCAGAACAGCTTGACACCGATGTTTTTGAGCAAAAAATCAGCAGCAGTGTAATAATTGCGGAAGCACCCGCCCATGCAAAAACCATAATAGAATATGCGCCCCGCTCAAAAGCTGCAAAAGAATACATTGATTTAATATATGAAATTTTGAGAATGGAAAAGCCGGTAAGAGTAGAGAAAAAATTAGGCAGAGGCAGACCGAGAAAGAATCCTTTACCCGATACGGATAGCATTTCGGAGGAAGAGTAATGGCAAGATCCGCCAAAACAAACCATGTATTGAGTTTGGTAGGCAAAAAAGCAAGCAAATCGGATATACAACACAATTCGGCAGCAGAAAAAAGCGACGGCAAAACAACAAACGAATCAATTATTCCTCCGTCTGACCTTCCAAAGCCCGCTAACCCCGCTTTATTCTTGGGTGAAATTAAAGATAATGCGGAAATACACAATGCAAATTCCGATAATTATTCCCTCTCTGAGCTTGATGACAATTCGGAAAGTCTTTCCAAATCCAATCACTTAGACAATCAAATTAGTGGTGAAGCTGTTCCGAATAATCAAGAAACAGAAGCAGTGGTTATTAAAGCAGACGAAAATCAAAAAGACAGAATTACCGCAGTCGTTCTTCAGCTTATAAACCAAGAATTGGAGGAAATTGTAAAAAGGTTTAAAATAGAACCCAACGACAACAACCTTTGGCAGCTGACTAAGGCGGCATTGGAAAAGGTACGCCCCGAATTTTCTCTCAACAGCCGACAATATGAAGAAAAATGCGATAAGCTTCGGCAGCAGGTAATTTTGGAAATGACAAAAAAGGCGATAAAGCTTTCTAAGGAAAAAAGAAGCGGAAAATAATATTGAACAGTGTTCAATAAACTTTTTCTTTACGGCACGTAACGTGAACTTTAGGAAGGAAAATAAAAATCCGTTCATATAAATAAATTTTTGCGAACAATATTAGACCTGCTTGTTATGCAGTGTCATATCTCTTTATCTGCAAAAGGCAAAAAAATTATATATTTGTTAGTTTTGAACAAAATTCAACCCATTATTTCATCTTTTATTATATCTACTAATATCTTGTACCAATTTGAAAATTATGATATAATATTGGATATAAATACAGCATTGTTCACTTGACGAAATAATTATGAAAATTGAGCTGAAATTCAAATCAGCTTTAATAGGCGAATTCCTAATATCATAAACTGACAGGTAGGTGTTTGTATGGCTAAATTTGAAGCAGGCATGGAAGCAATGGCGGATATGTACGTCTTTGAAACCACAGGCTTATTAGACGAGCTGGATCAGATTCTCATGAAAACGGAGAATGAAAGCGGGTTTGGTGAAGAAGAAATAAACGAAATATTCCGTACCATGCACACCATTAAGGGATCATCGGCTATGATGGGACTGGAAAATATGTCAAAGCTTGCCCACGCAATCGAAGACATGTTTTACATCATTCGTGAAAATCACCCCACTATTTCCTCTCCCGAGGAATTGTATGATTTGATTTTCGCCGCTTCGGATCTTATGAAGGCGGAAATTGAGCTTATCCAAAACGATGAGTATACCCCTACTGATTTTTCCGAACAGATGAACAAAATAGAGGCTTTTGTGGCTGTGCTTAAAGGCGATAACACGGCGGAAGGCAAAAATGACGCTGCCGCTCAACCCGCTGCGGCAGCTCCCGCAACGGCTCAAGCAGCTGCGCCCGCTGTTGTTGAAGCGGACGGAGATACTATTTTAAAAGTATTCTTTGAAGAAGACTGCAAAATGGAGAATTTGCGCGCTTCATTGGTTGTAAACAGAATTACAGAAATGTGTTCTAAGTTGGAATATATTCCTTCCGACATCGAAACCAACAGCGAAACCGCAAAGACAATCATTGAAAGCGGCTTTGAAATTCATTTCCGCCCCGGAAAGAATAAGACCGTTGACGATGTTTTGAAAACCATAAGCGATACCCCGAATGTAAAGAAGTACGACCTTGTATGCAGAGGAACAAATGCGGGAGATGAAGCGGATGACGAAAATATCACAACCGTCTGCGTTCATTTCGATGACGACTGCAAAATGGAGAATTTGCGTGCGGCTTTGGTTATTAACAATATTAAAGACGTATGTGAAAATGTAACCTATGAGCCTGCGGATATAGAAGAAAACTCCGAAACATCAAAAACCATTGTTGAACACGGCTTCATCATTCATTTTGACAGCAGCAAAACAGCAGCTGTTGTTCAAGCTATTGAAAACACGCCAAGCGTTAAATTATATGAATTTGTGGAGCATACCCATACCGCTCCCGCAGCAGCAGCTCCTGCATCTACAGCTGCTACTGTTGCTTCTCCCGCTCCCGCAGCGGCAAGCACACCATCCGCACCTGCCGCAGCTAAGCCCGTCGCCGCTCCAAAGCCCGACGCAGCAAAGCCCGCAGATAACGGAGCTGCTCACGCTAAGACGGGACTTGGCTCTAAGCAGCAGTCGCTTATATCGGTTAACCTTAACAAGCTTGATACCTTGCTTGATTTGGTGGGAGAAATTGTTATCACCGAAGCAATGGTTACATCAAACCCGGATTTAAACGGACTGAAATTAGACAACTTCCAAAAGGCGGCAAGACAGCTGAGAAAGCTTAACGAAGAGCTTCAGGACGCTGTAATGTCAATAAGAATGGTACCGCTTTCGGGCGCCTTCAACAAAATGACCCGTATCGTAAGAGATATGAAGGTGAAGCTGAACAAGGACGTTGATTTGGTGTTTGAGGGCGAAGAAACCGAAGTTGACAAGTCTATTATAGATCAGCTGAACGATCCTCTTATGCACATGGTTCGTAATTCAATGGATCACGGCATTGAAGAAAACGTAGAGGACAGAATTGCGGCAGGCAAATCTCCAAAGGGAAAAATCACCCTTTCCGCCAGCAATGCATCAGGTGAGGTTATTATCGTTGTCGCTGACGACGGTGCAGGCATAAATCCCGAAAAGGTGCTTGCAAAGGCAGAGAGAAACGGCATACTTACCAAGCCCGCCAGCGAATACAGCGAAAAGGAAATTCTTAATATGATAATGCTCCCCGGCTTCTCCACCAATGAAGAGGTTACCGAGTATTCGGGCAGAGGAGTTGGAATGGACGTTGTTCGCAAAAATATCGAAAAGATCGGCGGCACAGTATCTGTCGAGTCAAAATTCGGCGTAGGCACTAACTTTATTATAAAAATTCCTCTCACATTGTCAATCGTGGAGGGTATGGAAATTTCCGTAGGCGACTCCATTTTCTCTATTCCTATCAATTCAATACGTGAGTCCTTTAAAGTTAAGCCCGAACAAATTGTTAAGGATACCAACGGAAATGAAATGATAATGATAAGAGGAGAGTGCTTCCCGCTTATCAGACTGTATGAAATGTACGGAATAGAGCCAAAGACCTGTGATATATTTGAAGGAATAATCATTGTGGTTGAAACGGAAGGCAGATGCGCTTGCTTGTTTGCCGATAAGCTTATCGGAGAGCATCAGGTAGTTGTAAAACCGTTCTGTCCTCTGCTCAGCAATTACAATATCAAGCAAAGGGGAATGTCCGGCTGCTCTATTTTGGGTGACGGTTCTATTACCATTATCCTTGACGTAAATAATATAATCTGCGACTTTTAATTGAGTCTGTAAATATATCCGCTGCAAAGATGTCACCCGCCTCTTAGGCGGCTTTCATCTTAGGTTCAGCGGGGGAAAAATCCCCCACAAAACCTCGAAATAGCAAAGCAAATTCGGCAGCTTGTTTAAGCTGCGCTTTAACCGCTGCGGAAGGATAACCGCTTCCGTGTAAAGTCTGAAAATAAGAAAGGAAGAACCGAAATGGCAGAAAGCACTGCAAAAGTATCGGAAACCGTAGGCACTGACTCTACGGAGATGCTCTCCTTTAACATCGGCGACGCAATTTACGCCATAGAGATTAAATACATCAAAGAAATTATAGAAGTTGAACAAATAACACTTGTTCCCAAAATTCCCGATCATATTAAAGGCGTAATCAATCTGAGAGGCAAGGTTGTGCCTGTTATAAGCGTAAGAAAATGCTTTGACATTGAAGAAATTCCTTATGACGGCAGAACCTGCATTATAGTCCTTGAATTTGAGGACGGCGAACAGGTGGGAATTATCGTGGACAGAGTTCAGGAGGTTGTAAACGTCAAATCTGCTGATTTAAGCAAAACCCCCGATTCAAAGAACGTAAACGCCAACAGATATATCAGATCTATCGTTCACACGGAAAACAATATAGTTCTGCTTATAGACTGCAATAAATTGATTAAAGACGACCGAGGTGGTATTCTATGAGCGTAAAGATGACTCAGGAGGATTTTGAGCGTCTTGTCAGCTTTATGAAAAAAAATTATGGAATTAACTTAGAGAAAAAAAGCGTACTAATAGAAGGCAGATTGGGCAATATGATAGTCCAAAGAGGCTTTAAAAGCTTCAAGGAGTATTTGGACTTTGCATTGTCCGATAAAACGGGAAAAGAAACAATTCAGCTGGTAAACAAGCTTACCACTAATCACACCTTCTTTTTAAGAGAGCCGGAGCATTTTGATTACCTTAAAAAGGTCATTTTGCCCTATATAGAAAAACACAATACCGATCATTCTATGAATTTATGGTGTGCAGCGGCTTCAAAGGGTCACGAACCGTATACCATACTATTTACGCTTTTGGATTACTTTGGACCTTCAATATCCAAATGGAGAGTTAATTACATAGCTACCGATATTGATACCGAGGTTTTGAAGTACGCCGCTAACGGTCTTTATCCCGCATTGGAGCTGAAGGACGTTCCTCAGGCGTGGATTCAAAAGTATTTTACAAGAATTAACGCCGAATCGTATAAGGTTAGAGATAATTTCAGGTCAATGATTCAGTTTAAGCAGTTTAACCTTATGGATAAAATCGACGGAAAAGTCCTTTATGATTTTATCAGCTGCAGAAATGTAATGATTTATTTTGACCAAAAGACTAAGAATGATTTGGTTGAACGATTTTACGACGTAACAAGAGAAGGCGGTTATCTGTTTACGGGACACTCGGAAAGCGTAAGCAGAGATACTCGTTATGAATACATTCAGCCGGCTATTTACAGAAGAAATTCCAAAATGGCTAAGCCTGCCGCCGCAAGACCAACCGTTACCCCGCCCACGCCTGTTACGGTAAGCCACACAGCTGCAACAGGCGGAATCGGCGCAAAACCCGCAACAGGAATAGGCGCAAAGCCTGCAACAGGTATTGGCGCAACACATACAACAGGAATTGGAGCGAAACCCGCAACGGGAATTGGTGCTAAGCCCACAACAGGAATTGGCACTAAACCTGCAACAGGAATTGGAGCTAAACCTTCAATGGGAATAGGTGCAAAACCGGCAACGGGAATCGGTGCTAAGCCCACAACAGGAATTGGCACTAAACCTGCAACAGGAATTGGAGCTAAACCTTCAATGGGAATAGGTGCAAAACCGGCAACGGGAATCGGTGCTAAGCCCGCAACAGGAATTGGCACTAAGCCTGCAACAGGAATCGGTGCAAAGCCTACAACAGGAATAGGTGCTAAACCCGCAACAGGTATAGGAGCGAAACCTGCAACAGGAATAGGTGCTAAACCCGCAACAGGTATTGGAGCGAAACCCGCAACAGGAATAGGTGCAAAACCCGCAACGGAAATTGGTGTTAAACCAACAACGGGAATTGGCGCAAAACCGGCAACAGGAATAGGCTCAAAGCCCACAACGGGAATCGGTGCAAAGCCTACAAGCGGCGGTATCGGAAGTAAAAACGGTATTGGCGGCAAAAAATAAAAAATCTTTTCGGTATATGATAGACAATATACCATAAAAAGCCGAAAAAGTTCAACTCCCGAATTAAAGGGAGAGGAAGGAGAACCTCGGTTTTCTTATGATAAATCAAACAAATATTCCAAAAGTCAAAGTTCTGCTGGTAGATGATTCCGCTATGTTTAGAACTTCAATGAAGGTAGGTCTTTCCACCAAGCCGAATTTGGAGATAGTGGGAGAAGCGGCAGACGCATTTGAGGCAAGGGATAAGATAATAGAGCTTAAGCCCGATGTGCTTGTAATGGACATTGTAATGCCGAAAATGGACGGATTGACTTTTCTAAAGCAGCTTATGGGGCAGTATCCTTTACCCTGTATACTGGTTTCGGGTACTGACAGCAGCAGAGAAGCAACTGCTGCGGGAGCAGCGGATTTTCTGCTAAAGCCTAAAACTCCCGCCGATCAGCAAAGATTTATGACGCTTTTGGGAACAAAAATCTCAATAGCATCTACTACAAAGAAGCCAAAGCCCGCTGTTTTCGGAAAAAATTCCGGAGAGGAAGCGGTAGACGGCTTATCAATACCTCCCGTAACGGCAAAAATAGGCAGAGTTCCTCCCAATCTTCCCTCAAAGGACGATATGTCGGGACTTCCGCTGCGAAGCAAGGAAGGCTATATAGTAGCTTTGGGCGCATCCACGGGAGGCACGGACGCACTTGAATGTGTGCTTAAATCATTTCCCGAAACAATGCCTCCGGTTCTTGTGGTTCAGCATATGCCGCCTGTTTTTACAAAGCTTTACAGCGAAAGAATGGACAAATGCTGTTCTCTTCACGTTAAGGAGGCTGCCGACGGCGACAGGCTTACTCAAGGAACCTGCTTAATAGCGGCCGGCGGATTTCATATGGAGCTTAAAAAGGATGCAAGAGGCTTTTATGTGAAGTGCTACCAAGGCGAAAAGGTATCGGGACACTGTCCGTCGGTAGACGTAATGTTCAGCAGCGTTGCGGAAGTTGCGGGAAAACGTGCTATTGCAGCTCTTATGACGGGAATGGGCGCAGACGGCGCTAAAGGGCTTTTGAAAATACATCAAAAGGGCGCGCACACAATAGGTCAGGACAAGGAAAGCTGCATTGTATACGGAATGCCTATGGAAGCTTATAAATTAGGAGCATGCGATGAGCAGCAAAGCCTTTGCAATATCGGAAAAACAATATGCAGACGGCTTACCGATTGCTGGTAAACAACCGCATTAAATACCTCCGCTATTTCAAAAAAGCAAATAACATATTAGGAGATTTTCAAAGCAGCATCCCGCATTATACTTTATAATATTCACCGGTGTGACAAATAAATTTCTTTTTTAATTTTTGCAAATCTTATTGACAAATTCTTGTCTTTGTTTTAAAATATATATAAAATTTTCATTAAGCTTTGCAGAAATCGCATATATTCTTATCATAAAAAATGAAAGGTGTATTAAGAAATGAAAAACTTAAAAATCTCTCAAAAATTGATAGTTGGCTTCGGCTCGGTTCTTGCAATGATGATTATATTGGTATTTTTTTCCATAAGCATCTTGGGCAGCCTTAACAGCATCATTGATGAATTTTACAATCGTGCGGTTCAGGTTGTAATGCTTACCAGCGAAATAAATGCAAGAACACAGGAAACCGCAAAGAATCTGCTTCATGCAATAGGAAAACCTACAGATACCGAATATGTTTCCAAGTATTTCTCAACAGCAGAGGATAAATTCCGCAATGAGGTTATTCCCAGACTTGATAAATTGGAAAAAGTAATAACAACTGATGAGGATAAAGCTACATTAGAATCTATGAGAAGCTATATAGAAAAAATCCAAGCGTCTTATGTTATTTTCCAGGAAGCTGTTTCCCGCGGAAGCGTTGAGGAATCCATAAATGAATATGATACCGGAATGATGCCCAATATTACCGGGCTTTATACTGCGGCACAGGATATGAAGGCAAATGCGCTTATAGTTGCCGAAAACGATTTCCAATCAAGCTTGTCTTATGTAAACAGCGGCAGAATCATTCTTATAGGAATTACAGCGGCAGCTATTATAATTGTTGTAATTATGTCGGTGATAATAACCAGGATGATTTGTTCCGGAATCAGAGAGGTCAGCGACGCTGCTCTTAAAATGGCAAACGGCGACTTTGATGTACGTATAAACTATGTTTCCAGGGACGAAATCGGCGGTCTTGCAGAAGATATGAAGAGTCTTTCCACCCGTACAAAGCTTATTATTGACGACATCGGATACATATTGGGCGAGCTTGAAAGAGGCGATTTGACAGTTTCTTCTAAGGACGCTTCCGCATACGTTGGCAACTACGAGAAGATTATTAAATCTCTGCGCATATTCCGTCAAGCTTTGAACGAAACAATGCAGAAGGTTACAGTTTCCTCCGATCAGGTTGCATCAGGCTCAGAGCAGGTTGCATTGGGTGCTCAGTCTTTGTCCCAAGGCGCTACGGAGCAAGCTTCCTCTATTGAAGAGTTGGCAGCGGAAATCAACATCGTATCCGATATTATCAAATCCAACGCTTCCAAGGCTGTTAATGCAAGCGATAACACAGGCGACGCAAAAGACAAGCTTGCAGCGGCAAAGAATGAAATGGATGCATTGGCAGATGCTATCAGAGAGATGAGCGCATCCTCAGAAAATACCAAGAAAATCATTAAGACTATTGAAGATATTGCATTCCAGACCAACATCCTTGCACTTAACGCAGCGGTTGAGGCTGCTCGTGCAGGTTCTGCCGGCAAGGGCTTCGCAGTAGTTGCTGAAGAAGTCAGAAACCTTGCGGGAAAATCCGCAGAGGCTGCAAAGAACACCACAACGCTTATCGAAGGCACTGTTTCAGCTATTGAAAGAGGAAGAGAGCTCGCCGAAAAGGTTGTCAGTGATATGGAACAAACCTCGGAAGCTACTCAGAAGGTTTTGGCTATCAACAAGGACATTTCCGAATCCTCCAACAGCGCAGCAGATTCTATGGCTCAGATTTCTTCCAGCGTAGAGCAAATTTCCAGCGTTGTACAAACCAACTCCGCTACCGCAGAAGAATCCGCAGCTGCTTCTGAAGAGCTTTCAGGTCAGTCGCAAATCCTTAAAGAGCTTACTGCTCAATTTAAATTCCTTAACGAGGGATATTGATTGTAAAAAATATAGATTAGTATTAAATATAATATCCGAAACGGTGAATATCGTTTCGGATATTTTTATAGTATGATTATTATAACAATTTTTAATTGATAATAGGCAAAGATTTGGGATAATGATTTTTTGCAGTATGGATTGGGGATATATCAAGGCAAGGATTTTGAAATTGAAAACAAAGTATTGAAAATTATAAAACTATTTCCTAATTTGTATCTGATATAAAGCTGCAAGTTGTTAAATATAACGAAAAAGGGAAAATTGTAAATAAAATATTGACATTTAATAAACAATATGATAAAATAAAACTTGTTCTCAAAACTGATTATTTTAAATAGAGATAAAAATATTTGTTTTGAGATTTATATATATGCGGATTTAGCTCATCTGGTAGAGCGCCACCTTGCCAAGGTGGAGGTAGCGAG